>NZ_CACZOO010000127.1 GCF_902782855.1 uncultured Corynebacterium sp. | reverse complement strand
GACCTCGAGGAAGTGGAGGTTGCCCTCGTCGGTGAGCATGAACTCACAGGTGCCGAGGCCGACGTATCCGGTGTGGTCGAACAGGGCCTTGGACCACTGAGTCAGGGTCTCGACGGCACCCTCGGGCATGAAGGGGGCCGGGGCCTCCTCGATGACCTTCTGGTTGCGGCGCTGCACGGAGCAGTCTAGGGTGGTGACGACGGCGAAGTTGCCGTGGGAGTCACGCATGCACTGGGTCTCGATGTGGCGGCCCGAGGTGATGAACTTCTCGATGAAGAACTTGTTGAGGTCGCCGCCGGCCATGGCGTGTCCGGCGGCGAAATTCCTGACGTCCTGTTCGTCTCGCATGACCTCGATGCCGCGTCCGCCACCCCCGTCGGAGCGCTTGAGGACGATCGGAAAGCCGTGCTTCGCGATGAAGGCGTCCACCTCGGCCATGTCGGAGACCGGGTCGACGGTGCCGGGCACCGGCTCGACGCCGGCGGCGATGGCAACGCGGCGGGCGCTGATCTTGTCGCCGAGCTGGCTGATCGTGTCGGCGGCGGGGCCGAGCCAGATCAGACCGGCGTCCGCGATGGCGCGGGCGGCCTCGGGGACCTCGGAGAGGAAGCCGTAACCGGGGTGGACGGCGTCGGCGCCGGAGCGCCGGGCGATGTCGATGATCTTGTCGACGTCGAGGTAGGTCTCCTGGAGGGTGGTGCCCTCCAGTGCGTAGGCCTCGTCGGCAAGGATGACGGCCGGGGATTCGATGTCCTGGTCGGAGTACACGGCGACGGAGTGCAGGCCGAGGTCACGGGCGGTCCGGACGACACGGGCGGCGATTTCGCCGCGGTTCGCCACGAGGATGCTGGACGGCATCGGGCTCCTTTCGGGGAGGCGTCAGATCGATGGTGATCTTCTGCGCGGGACCGGTTCCCGCGCGAACGAGGACACACCGTAGGCCTGCCGTCTGGAAGCCCGGGTGAGTCATACCTTCGTCATAACGACTTTCACCCCCGCGCTCCGCTGTGCGGGGGTCTTCCCCACCGTCATGATTGAACCCCGTTCATCCAGCATGTAACGGGTTTCCCTGGGAAAGGGAATCTGCGGACCGGGAACCGGGCACCCACCCCCGGGCAAAAGTGGTCTGACCACTTAAAGGTGATCTGCGTCACTGTATCGTGACATGTTTAAAAACATACGGATGAACGGGTGTTCACAGCGCCCGGATCAGCGCCCGGATCAGCGCACCCGGATCAGGGCACCCGGTGGCCGTCCTCCCCCGTCACGATGCGGTCCGCGGTCGGAGGATCCGGGGGACTGTCCCGGACCTCACCGCCCGGAGCGCCCCAGCCGCAGCACCGAGACGATCATCGGCAGCTGTGCGGCAACCCGGATCCAACCACCGACCTTCATCGCGGTCGACCTCCGGTCGTCGGCCTGCCAGTCCAGCGCCATCTTCACGTTGCCCGGCAGGACGCCGACGAGAAAGACCGCGGCAGGCTTCGCCGCTCTCGCGCGTGTACCGGGGCAGGCGATCGCGGCGGCGAGTCCGAACTCGACCAGTCCGCTACCCAGGGTCCAGAGCTTCGCCCCGCCGGGCAGTCGCCCGGGGATGAGCGTGTCATAGAAGCGCCGCGCCGCGAAGTGGAGTACCCCGGCACCGCCGAAGACCACGCTCCACACCGCCGCGCGTACGACGTCGGTGCTGCCGTGTGTGCCCGCTGTTGTGTCCGCTGTTGTGCCCGCTGCTGTGCCCGCTGTTGTGTTCATACCCCCCATGACACCACTGCCAGCGGCGTCCCGGGCCGGATGTCACGAATCTCACCCATTCCCTCGCGGTGCGGGACGAGCAGGTCGCAGCTGCCGTCGAGAGCGACGGCCGCCAAGGCGTCGGGAACTGCGTCACCGGCGGTGACGACGGACACGCCGAGGCGTCCGGCCGCCGGGCTGTCCCGGTCGACCATGAGGTTCACCGCGCGGGTGGGCGTCGGGAGATCAGTGAGGACCGTCTCCGCTCCCCCGTCGAAGGCGAAGGGGGTCAGCGCGGGGATCCGGTGCGGTGAACCGTCCACGGTCAGCCCGATACCCTCGAGCGGGGTGTGGATCCGGTCCATCCCCGGCAGCGGCGAGAACGGTCCCCGCTGATTGAGGGACGCCACGCTGAGTCGCCAGCGGCCGTCCACCGGGAAGAACGTGCTGTAGTAGGCGGCGGACTCGTCCGGGGAGATGAGTTCCACGGTGGTGCCACGTCCGTTGGCCCAGGGGACCCCGGTCAGGTCGGCGGTGCGGCGCAGGGTGCGCCAGATGGTGGTTCCGGTGCCGTTCACAGGTCAAGTCTGCCCTGCCTGCCGCAGGAGCGCAGTACATGTGGGGCGGGTGGGACGTACGGGACGGGTGGGACGTACGGGACGGGTGGGACGTACGGGACGGGTGGGACGTGTGGTCCGGTCTCACCCGATCGGCGTGCGTCCCTCGAAAGCCCGGGAGAGGGTCAGCTCGTCGACGAACTCGAGGTCTCCGCCCATCGGGATACCCGAGGCCAGGCGCGACACGGTCAACCCTGGGAAGTCCTTGAGCAGGCGTCCCAGGTACGACGCCGTCGCCTCGCCCTCGGTGTTCGGGTCGGTGGCGATGATGACCTCGGAGATGTCCGGGGCGTCCGGCAGGGTGCCGTCGGCGTCCGGGACATCGTCGACCCGCCCGCCGATGCGCTGCACCAGTGCAGTGACATTGAGCTCCTTCGGCCCGACCCCGTTGAGTGGATCGAGTGCCCCGCCGAGGACGTGATATCGCCCCCGGTACTCACCGGTGCGCTCGATGACCTGAATGTCCTTGGACTCCTCGACGACGCAGACGGTCGTGGCGTCCCGTGCGGAATCGGCGCAGATCCGGCAGACGTCCTCGGTGGAGATGTTGTGGCAGATGCGGCAGAAATGCACGCCCTGCTGCAGCCGGGTGAGTGCGCCGGCGAGCCGCTCGACGTCGGTCGGATCTGCCTCGAGCAGGTGGAATGCGATGCGCTGCGCGCTTTTCGGGCCCACCCCGGGCAGCCGGGAGAACTCGTCGATGACGTCCTGGAGTGGACCTTCGAACAACTCAGTGGCTCCTGATTCTGATTCTCCGGACCGGCTAGAACCCGAAGCCGCCGAGGCCCTGCGACAGTGGCCCCATCTTCTCCTGGGACAGCTGCTGGAGGTTGTCATTGGCTGCCTGGAACGCGCCGATGACGAGGTCCTGGAGGGTATCGACATCGTCGGGGTCGACGACCTGCGGGTCGATCTGCACGGCCCGGACCTCGCCCGCACCGGTGATGGTCACCTTGACGAGGCCGTTGCCGGCGGTGCCCTCGACGGTCGAGGCGACGATCTCCGCCTGGGCCTCCTGGAGCTTCTGCTGCATCTGCTGGGCCTGGGCCATGATCTGGTTCATGTCGGGCTGGGGCACGGTGGGTCCTTTCCGGGACGGGGTCGGTGCTGATCTGGTGCTGATCTGGTTCTGATCTGGTTCTGTCGGTACCGGGGAAGAGTCTACCGGGTGCGCTCCGCCCCGAGGCGCTGCTCCAACAGCTCCCCGGCGATCTCGAGGGCGGACCGGTGGTCGAGGTTGCCGGAGGTCGGGTCGTCCAGTTGGGCGAGCGCCTCCTCCGCCTCGGCCCGGCGGTCGTAGGGAGCCTGTTCCGCACCACCCTGGCCGGCGGTTCCGGGGCCGGCCGGACCGTTCTGCTGTCCGTCGTAGCCGTCGTCCCAGGGTTCACCGGGTTCCTCCGGCAGCGGGACACCGTCGAAACCGTTGTCCGCCGCCGTCGCCGCAGCAGCCTGTCGACTGCTGTTGCGGGCCATCCGTGCCCGCCATCCGGTGAGCTCCTCGGCGTTGTCCCGCGACCGGCCCTCATCGGACCGGTTCTGGTCGGATGTCCGGGAACGGGTCGCCGCCGGGGACGGGGTCGCCGCCGAGGCGCCAGTCGGGGCCGGTGTCACCGTGGAAGGCTCTGACGCCGGCCCCCCGCCCTGGGCCTTCGCCCGGGCGAGAGCGATCGACACGGGATCCGTCGGGAACTCCGCCGCCGGAGGTGCTACCGGGGCAGATTCCGCTGACTCGGATGCCGACCCGGTGGCCGACTGAGACGCCGAACGGTTCACCCCCTCGTTCACCCTCACACCAGAGGTCGGTTGCACCAACCTCTGGTGTGAGGGTGAACCGTCGGTGACCGGCTCGGGACCAGACTCGGGTTCCGGTTCTGCCGCTGGTTCAGAATCACGCTCGGACGCGAGGGGATGTCCGGGGACAGGTTCCGACCCATGAACCGGGAACTGTTCAGACTCCGGGTTCCCGGTGCCGTTCGGCCCGGTGTTCCCCGGCGACGCCGTCTGCTCCGGCGGCATCCCGACAACCGCGTGCACCTTCACCGGTGTACCGGTCGTCTGTTCTGCGGCGGCTGCGTAGGCGGCGGCATGCGTCGGGTTGTTGATGAAGGTCGCCAGGGCGCCGGTGTGGTGGTAGAGCACCACAACGGGGACGCCGTCGGCGGCCGGTTCACCGGCCGTCGGGACCGCGTCACGCGCCGCGATCCACGCACTGAGGTCCACGGAGCGGAGTGCTTCGAGGATCTCCGCCCAGCGGGCCACCACCTCCGGTGTCCCCGAGGGAGCCGTTGCGTGTGCGTCAGCCCGCACTCCCGACCGTGGTCCGGGGGAAGTCGCAGAAGAGGGCTCAGGAGAAAAACCGGTAACCGGCTCGGGAGCGGGGCCGGTAACCGGTTCAGGCACAGCCGCAGACTCCGGGGCTGAGGCAGCGGCCGGTTCCGCCGACCGACGGCGGTGGCGGCGCATGATCTCCCGGGCGCGCTCCGCCTCGGACATCGCCTCCTCCGGTGCAGGTTCCGGTTCAGGCGCGACCTCACGCGGCATCTCATGCACAGTCTCAGAGGTCGGCTCAATGGTCGGCTCAGGGGCAGGCTCAGGGGTCGGCTCAGGGGTCGGCTCAGGGGCAGGCGCCGTCGACCTGTCAGTCGCCACCTGCCCAGGTACGGACACCGCGTCGGGCGCCACCGCCGGACCTGCCACGGGGTCACCGGCCGGCTCAGCAGGAGCCGCAGGCCGGGCTGCGGTCGTCGTCCCCGGAGACGCAGCAGGAGACGCAGCCGGAACCGCCTGACGCTGCGACTTGCGCACGTAACGGGTCGAGCCGGAGACGCCCGCAGCATCCCCGGAACCGGTCGGTCCCGCGGGAGCGGACGGACCCGCACCGCCGCCGGCACCCGGTGCCACCCGACCGGACTCCAGCGCCTCGACCCGCTGCGCCAGGTCCTCCACCGTCATTCCGGCGGCGGGCAGGGCCATGCGGGCACACAGGATCTCCAGCAGAAGCCGTGGCGAGGTCGCGCCACGCATCTGCATCAGCCCCTCATTGACCAGGGCGGCACAGCGGGTCAGCGTCGCCGTCCCCAGCTCCGCCGCCTGGCGGGTGAGCACGTCACGCTCGTCGACGGGGGCGTCCACCAGTCCGGTGTCGAAGGCGTCCGGCACGGACTGCACGACCAACAGGTCACGAAACCGGTCGAGCAGGTCGGTGGCGAACCGGCGCGGGTCATGACCGGCGT
>NZ_CACZOO010000126.1 GCF_902782855.1 uncultured Corynebacterium sp. | reverse complement strand
TCCTCTCCCCGGACAAGACCGTCCTCATACCGGACGCCGGGGCCGGCTGTTCCCTGGCGGACTCCCTCACCGCCGGGGAACTGGCGGAGTGGAAGGCCGAACACCCGGACGCCCTGGTGGTCAGCTACATCAACACCACCGCCGCGGTGAAAGGCCTCACCGACGTGTGCTGCACCAGCTCCAACGCCGTCGACGTGGTCGCCGGGCTGCCGGCGGACCGGGAGATCCTCTTCGGCCCCGACCAGTTCCTGGGTGCTCACGTGCGCCGCCGGACCGGGCGTGACAACATCCACGTCTGGGCCGGGGAGTGCCACGTCCACGCCGGAATCTCCGGGCCCGAGCTGGCGCGACGGGCCGAGGAGAACCCGGACGCCGACCTCTTCATCCACCCCGAGTGCGGGTGCGCGAATTCGGCGATCTACCTGGCAGGGGAGGGCGTCATTGATCCGGCACGGGTGCACATGCTCTCCACCGGGGAGATGCTCACCTCCGCCAGGGCGGCGTCCGAGGCGGGGCGAGGGAAGGTGCTCGTCGCCACGGAGGTCGGCATGCTGCACCAGTTGCGAGGCGTGGCCCCGGACGTGGATTTCGCGCCGGTGAATGAACGCGCGACGTGCCCGTACATGAAGATGATCACCCCGGCGGCGCTGCTGCGGTGCCTCGCCCTCGGCGCCGATGAGGTCGATGTGGCCCCGGACGTCGCGGAAAGGGCACGTCAGGCGGTGGAACGGATGATCGCTGTCGGAAATCCCGGTGGTGGGGAGTAAGTTGTCCGCCGTGCCTGTTACCAAGACTTCGCGTCGGGAGATGTTCCCCGCTGATCAGCGTTTCCCCTACACCGCCCCGCTGGGCGACCTGGGGTGCGCACCCTCACTGTTCACCACACTGTCCAGGACCGCCCTGGCGGAGGACCTCTCCGCCGGGGACGCCACGACCCTGGCGACCGTCCCGAAGGGTGAGACCGGGCATGGCCTGCTGATCGCACGGTCCGGTGGTGTGGTCTCCGGCATCGACGCCGTCCGCTCGATCCTCGTCGAGGCTGCCGAGCCGTTGTTCACCGCTGTGCTCGGTGGGACGGTCGCCCTGACCGACGCGGCATCCAACGGCGCTGTCGTCGCGCCGGGTGACGTCGTCGGAGTGCTCACCGGGCCGGTGCGCGCGATCCTGCAGTTGGAGCGCACCGTGCTCAACATGCTCACCCATGCCTCCGGTGTGGCGACGCAGACCGCTGCCTGGGTCGCTGCGGTGGATGAGGCTGCACCGGAGGAGCACCGGGTGGCGGTGCGAGATTCCCGCAAGACCCTGCCGGGGCTCCGGCTGCTGGAGAAGCGTGCCGTGGTCCACGGAGGCGGGGTGCCGCACCGTTACAACCTCTCTGACCAGGCGATGGTCAAGGACAACCACGTCACCGCCGGCGGCGGTGTGGTGGACGCCTTTCTCGCGGTGCGCGCCGCGCACCCGGAGCTGTGGTGTGAGGTGGAGGTGGACAACCTCGTGCAGCTGCGGGAGGTGCTGTCGCTGAAGCGTCCGCCGCAGCAGGTGCTGCTGGACAATTTCCCGGTCGTGGACACGGTCGCTGCGGTGGGGATGCGTGCCGAGAAGGCGCCGAACGTGCTGCTGGAATCCTCCGGTGGTCTCACGTTGGACGTGGTCGGTGACTACGCCGCCTCCGGTGTGGACTCGGTCGCTGTCGGTGGGCTGACCCACTCGGCCGCGTCGCTGGACATCGGCCTCGACCTGGAGTGAGGTCGGTGCTTTGACCTGAACGGGTCCATCGGTGGGATCTGGCCTCTTGGCGAGGCTTCAGATCTGCGGCAGGCACATCTCCGGCGATCCGTCGCACGGAACGGACGATCCGTGCCTGACGCAGGTGTGCTGTACCTGGTCACCGGCGGTACCCTGAGGCCATGCGAAGCGTGACAGAGGGGAAAACCGAGGTGTTCGAGGCGAAGACGCCCACAGAGCTGCGGATCATCCCGTTCGTCATCCTGATCCCCTCGATGGTCGGCATCCTGGCGGCACCGGTCTGGCAGGTGATCGTGCCGATTGTCGCCGTCCTGCTTCTGCTGGTCTGGGCGTCCTTCACCGCCCGGGTCTCGGTCCGGGTCGGGAAGGACGCCGTCGAGGTCAGAGGTCCGTTCTACCGCAGGACCATCCCTGTCGCGAAGTTCGCAGAGGTCACTGTGCACCGGGAGGGTGCTGCGGACCACAGCTGGCTCAACTGGCCTGTCGTGGGACGGGCGACCTCACCCGCAGGCGTCCGGATGAGCCTCAGCGGCACTGTCGGCGCCAGGATCAGGACGACAGCGGGGGAGAAGTACACCGTCTTCCTGGCGACCCCGGCAGAGGCCGAGGCCTGTGTCGCCGCGGTGAAGGCACTGCTCCCTAGTCCCGCTGAGCCCTGACGACGGCGCCTCGGGCGAAGGTTTCGATGTCGGTGTTGTCGCCGGTCATGGTGTGCTCCTCCGGGGTGTTGTACAGCAGATTCCGGCCGTTACAGCGCTTTACAGCGAGGCAGTTGCCGATTCACCCCAGCGGGACGAACCTGGCACGGTGCATCTGGTGGGCCACCCGCACCACAGCGATCGGCCCCATCCGGTTCTTCACCACGTGAATGTCCGCCTCACCAGAGCGTTCATGGTCCCGGTTGGTGGTGTCCGGCCCGATGACGTCGATGCAGTCGACACCGATCACCCCCACGTCCGACGGGGACAGCGACCCCAGAATGCTCTCGCCTCCGGCGACGGGGTCGAGGTCGAAGGTGTCCAGCGGCGACTGGGTGTAGACCTCCAGGGACTCACCGGCGAGCAGCTTCTCCGCCTCGGCGATCGCGGTGTCCTGCGTCGCGGAACGGTCAGTCAGCATCGGGACGCCCGATTCACCGGACAGCAGTCGCAGCCGGATGTCCGCCCCGGACATCTCTCCCGAGAGAAGGAGGGCGTGTCTCCTCTGCCGGAACGCCGCCTCGCGCAGGAGCTGCAGAAGAAGGGTGGTCTTCCCTGCTCCGGGGCGGGAGGCGATGACGATGAGCTGGCCGGGGCGCATGCCGCCGGTGATCTTGTCGAGGTCGGGAAACGCGTAACGGACGGTGCCTGGCGGTGTGCGGATCATCATCCCGACGGTAGTGGAGATCGGGCGTCGCAAGGTGGTCGTGTTCTGCAGCGGGCAGATTCGGTCATGGCGGGTACGCGAGGCGACCGGATCGGCCCGCTGCGGAACATGGAGGACGCGGGGAGGATGCGGGGCGGACGCGGCGCACCGGATGGACCGCCGGAGCCCCGGCGGTAGACTGTCCGCCATGAAGAAGTCCTCCTTCGTCCACCTGCACAACCACACCGAGTACTCCATGCTCGACGGCATGGCGAAGGTCGATCTTCTCGCCCAGGAGGTTTCCCGGCTCGGCATGCCCGCCGTCGGCATGACCGACCACGGAAACATGTTCGGCTCCGACGCCTTCTACCACGCGATGACCAAGGCCGGTGTGAAGCCCATCATCGGCATCGAGACCTACATGGCCCCGGACTCGCGCCTCATCAAGGACCGCATCCGCTGGGGCCAGCCCGAGCAGAAGCGGGACGACGTCGCCGGCGGCGGCTACTACCTCCACCAGACGATGATGGCGGAGAACGCCACGGGTCTGCACAACCTCTTCCGCCTGTCTTCGCTGGCGTCCTATGAGGGCCAGGTCTCCAAGTACCCACGCATGGACGCCGAGATCGTCGCCGAGCACGCCGAGGGCATCATCGCCACCACCGGCTGCCCCTCCGGCGACGTGCAGACCCGGCTGCGCCTCGGCCAGTTCGACAAGGCCCTGGAGGCCGCCGCGATGTGGCAGGACATCTACGGCAGAGACAACTACTTCCTCGAGCTCATGGACCACGGCCTGTCCATCGAGAAGCGCGTCCGTGACGACCTCCTGGAGATCGGACGCCGCCTCGAACTGCCGCCGCTGGTCACCAACGACTGCCACTACGTGCTGCAGACGCAGGCCAAGCCTCACGAGGTCATGCTCTGCGTCCAGACCGGCGCGACCCTGGAGGAAAAGACCCTCGACGAGGGCGGCAAGCGCTTCGCATTCTCCGGCGACGGCTACTACGTCAAACCTGCCGAGATGCTCCGCGAGTACTGGGACCCGATCGTCCCTGACGGCTGTGACAACACCCTGTGGATCGCCGAGCGTGTCCAGGACTACGGCGAACTGTGGGAGGAGCATCCTCTCGACCGGATGCCGAAGTACGACGTCCCCGAGGGCCATACCCCGGTGTCCTGGCTTCGTCACGAGGTCGCCGAGGGGCTCAAGGCCCGGTTCCCGGACGGGGAAGTCCCCCAGGAGTACCTCGACCGTGCGAAGTACGAGATCGAGGTCATCGAGATCAAGGGCTACCCGTCGTACTTCCTCGTCGTCGCCGACCTCATCAAGCACGCCCGGTCCATCGGCATCTCCGTCGGTCCGGGTCGTGGCTCCGCCGCCGGTGCGCTGGTGGCCTATGCGCTGACGATCACCAATATCGACCCCATCGAGCACGGTCTGATGTTCGAGCGGTTCCTCAACCCGGAGCGTCCGTCGGCACCGGACATCGATATCGACTTCGCCGATGACCGGCGTGGCGAGATGATCCGCTACGCCGCCGAGAACTGGGGGGAGGACAAGGTCGCCCAGGTCATCACCTTCGGCACGGTGAAGACCAAGCAGGCCATCAAGGACGCTGCCCGCGCCCACCACGGCCAGCCCGGTTTCCAGATCGCCGACCGCATCACCAAGGCGCTGCCCCCTGCCCAGGCGGCGAAGGACATCCCCCTGTCCGGCATCATGGACCCGGAGCACCCACGGTACGGGGAGGCCGCGGAGATCCGCACCCTCATCGAGACCGATCCGGTGGTCAAGGAGATCTACGATGACGCCCTCGGCCTGGAGGGTGTGGTCCGCCAGGCCGGCGTCCACGCCTGTGCGGTGGTCATGGCGTCCGTCCCGCTGATGGACCACATCCCGATGTGGAAGCGGCCCGCCGACGGCGCCTACATCACCGGTTGGCCCTACCCGGCATGTGAGGCCATCGGCCTGCTGAAGATGGACTTCCTGGGGCTGCGCAACCTCACCGTCATCGCCGACTGCATCCAGAACATCAAGCGCAACCGGGGTGAGGACTTCGACCTGGAGAATCTCGCCACCGACGATCCGGCATCGTACGAGCTGCTGGCCCGCGGCGACACGCTCGGTATCTTCCAGCTGGACTCGGGCGGCATGCAGGAACTGCTCAAACGGATGAAGCCCACCGGCTTCAACGACATCGTCGCGTCCCTGGCGCTGTACCGGCCGGGACCGATGGGCGTCAACGCGCACCTGGACTACGCCGACCGAAAGAACGGCCGTAAGCCGATCGAGCCGATCCACCCGGAACTTTCCGAATCCATCAGGGACATCCTGGAGGAGACCTACGGTCTCATCGTGTACCAGGAGCAGATCATGAGGATCTCGCAGAAGGTCGCGAACTACACCGCCGGTGAGGCGGACGGCTTCCGTAAAGCCATGGGCAAGAAGAAGCCGGAGGTGCTGGCCAAGGAGTTCGACAAGTTCTCCGCCGGCATGAAGTCCAACGGC
>NZ_CACZOO010000125.1 GCF_902782855.1 uncultured Corynebacterium sp. | reverse complement strand
GCGGCGCTGCGGTGTGGGGCATCCGCCCCGGGCTGGCGTCGGTGCGGGGTCTGGGGAAGGAGGCGGCGTCCGCTCTGGTGGACGCGCGGGAACGGGTCGGCCGGTTCACCACGGTCGCCGACCTGTCACGGGAGGCGGGTCTGGGTGTGGACCGGGTTGTGGCACTGGCCCGGGCCGGGGCCTGCGACTCCCTCGGTCTGACGCGACGGCAGGCGGTGTGGGCTGCGGGGCAGGCGGCGACGGAGCGGCCCGGGATGCTGCCGGGGACGTCGGTGGCGTCCACCCCGGCACTGCCGGGGATGAGCGCCTTCGAACTGGCGGCGGCGGACATCGCCGCGACCGGCGTGACCACCGACGGGCATCCCGTGCGTCTCCTCCGGGCGCGGTTGGACACCTGGCCGGGTCCGTTTCCGGTGGTGCCGGCGGCGGAGCTGTCGGCGGTGGAGGACGGACGCCGCATCCTCGTCGCCGGGGTGGTGACGCACCGGCAGCGTCCGGCGACGGCCGGTGGGGTGACCTTCCTCGGCATGGAGGACGAGACCGGGCTGGTGAATGTCATGGTGTCGCCGGGGTTGTGGCGCTCACAGCGCGAGGTGGCTTCGGGTGCGCGGGTGCTCATGGTGCGCGGGATCGTGGAGAACGGCAACGGTGCGGCGACGGTCCGGGCCGACCGGCTGTCGGTGCTGGAGATCGGGGAGACGGGGGAGGACGCCGCCTCCGGTACCGTCGCCGCCGGTTCCACCACATCCGGTACCGACGTCCAGGCCCTCGCCGGCCGTTCCAGGGACTTCCGGTGAACAGGTCAGGCGATCCCGCTCAGCCTCTCTGTCGTTCGACCCGTCACCCTCCCCGGTTGCTGTCGTTCGACCCGTCACCCTCCCCGGTTGCTCGAGCTCTCTGTCGTTCGACCGCTCCATCGGGGAAAGTGTTACCAGGTAGCGGTCCCATAGTGTGATATTTCCGCAGGTCGCCGAAAATGCTTCCGGCGAACCCTGGTAATACTTTCCGGGGGCGCGGCCCGGACAGGTTCCGGGAGCGCCTGTGAGCATCCCCGGGTAACCCCGAGCGCCCCATGAGCACCCCGGCGGGCCCCGGAGCGACGCAAAGCGTCCTGAACCTGAATCAGCCACTCACACAGCAGCGTGGCGGTGCCAGGACGCGAAGTCCTCGGCGACCACCGCCGCCAGCTCCCGGTAGGCACCCATGGTCGCCGGCTGCAACCGGTCCAGGTCCACGACCGCGCCCTCGGACAGGTGCCGGTCGAAGGGTACCGTGCACACCGCCCGGGTCCGCGACTCGAAATGGGTCGACAGCACCTCCGGGGCCACCGACGCCTGCCCCGGGTGGGCCCCGGACACCACCACCACGGCATTGGCGGCCAGCGTCCCGTGCCCGTGGGCCTCCAACCAGTCGAGCGTCGCCTCGGCGGACTGTGCCCCGTCGAGCGCCGGTGAGGTCACCAACACCAGCGTGTGGGCCAGGTCGAGTACCCCGGTCATCGCCGAATGCATCAGTCCAGTACCGCAGTCAGTCAGGATGATGTTGTAGTGGTGCTGGAGGATGTCGACCGTGTGCCGGTAGTCGGTCTCGCTGAACGCCTCCGACACCGCCGGATCACGGTCGGAGCCGATCACCTCCAACCTGCTCGACGCCTGACTCATGCACGCCTTCACCTGCGGATACCGGGAGGCGTCCGGTACGGCGAGCAGGTCACGGACAGTCGGTGCCCCGACCGTGTCCACGACACGGCGGGCCAGCGTCCCGAGGTCAGGGTTGGCGTCCACCGCCACGACCCGGTCGCCGCGGGTGGCGGCGAAGACCCCGCCCAGCGCGACCGTGGTCGTCGTCTTCCCGACGCCACCCTTGAGGCTCATCACCGCGATCCGGTAGTCACCGCGCAGCGGCGTCCGGATCCGGTCCCGGAGTTCACGCTCCTCAATCTGTCGCGTCGACTCGCCCGGATTCACCCGCCCGCATGACAGTCGGTGCAGCACGCGGCGCCAACCGTCCGGCGGTGCGGCGTCCACCGCCCCCACGAGCGCCTGTGAATCCAGCGCGTCCGACACAGTTCCCGACATGTTTCCGTTGAGTATTCCCCCGGTCATGCGCACGACCGTACAGTACAATGATCGACGAAGAAAGAGTTTCGGGGAGAAAACGGGGAGTCGGGGAAAGTCATGGCGTACATGGGGACGGAACTGGACATGCGGATCGATCGCGGGCACCTCGCACCACTGCATGTGGTGCAGCGACCGCGTCCGGTACGGCTCGAGGAACTGGGGAGGAAAGCGACCCCGGAGTCCGCAATGGAGACTCATGTGCAGGTCAACGGCCTGTGGGTGCCGAAACAGAATCTGAGGGAAGCCACGCTCGTCTCTCTCGGCGCACAGTCGCACCCGCGGGGTCTGGCGTACAGGCTGGACGCGTTGACCCGTGCGCGACTGTGCCATCTGCAGCACCCGCACCGGGTGATGTCGGGCTGGACGGCGGCCTCTGAATGGGGTCTGGAGTATTTCGTCGACGACGCCGACACCTCAGTACTCGCGGGCGGGGCCAGCATGGTCGCGGCCTCGGCATCGGAGCTGACCAGACGGCGGAGGACACGTGCCCTGGCGAGGATCCCCACCTACTGCATCGACCCGGAATTCCCGGAGCTGCAGGTGACGGCGCCGATCCTCACGCTGATCCACTGTCTGCAGTCACTGTGGAACGGCGGGCACTCCTGGACTGTTCCGGCGGGTACCGGTCTGACGGATAGCGGCGCGCAGGCGGTCCAGCTCGTGGACGCCATGACCGGGCTCTTCGGCATCGACCCGCAGGAGCTGCCGGGGTCCTGTGCCCATCATCTGGGTCGTGACCGGATGGAGCAGCTGGTGGTCTGGTGTGATCGGGGTGGGGAATCGCCGATGGAGACGTTGATGCGGCTGATGGTCCGTCGGATCATGCGGCGGACCGGTCGGATCTTCATCAGTCAGCTGGTGGTGCATGCCGACGGTTCGGTGTCTGATCCGGTGCACGGGGGTGAGGCGGGGACCGGGAGGATCGTGGCGCGACTGGACCTTGGTTGTGCGGAGCTCAAGCTGGCGCTGCAGTACGACGGGTCCGGGCATCTCCACCGGTCGGTGCGGGACAGGGACGCGAGGATCAATGCGGAACTCGCCAATCTCGACTGGCATGTTGTCCGGGTGACCAAGTGGCACCTAGACAAGGTGAGGGAGTTGGAGAAGGTTCTCGTGAACGCTGTCGCGCTGTGTGAACGGCGGATCATCCAGCGGGAGGGTGGTTGAGTCGTGGCCGGGCCGTTTCCGGAGCTCTGTCGGGAAAGTGTTACCAGGTACCGTCCCCATAATCTGACATTTCCCCAGGTCACGAAAAGTGGTACCAGGAAAACCTGGTAACACTTTTCGTGAAAGGGGGTGGGTGACCGGTCGATGAGGTGGTCGAAGACGGGTGGGGTCGTTCGGAGGGGAAAGGGGCAGGGAGAGGG
>NZ_CACZOO010000124.1 GCF_902782855.1 uncultured Corynebacterium sp. | reverse complement strand
CGACGAGGTCGCCGCACTGGAGGTCCTGGCCTCGGTGGCGAGGGAGCACGGGAAGATGTTCGCCGTCAACGACCGGGCTGACATCGCCGCTCTGGTGGGTGCCGATGTTCTCCATGTCGGCCAGGACGATCTGACGGTCCCGCAGGTCCGTTCCCTGCTGGGACCGGATGTGGTGGTGGGGTTGTCGACCCACTCCCTGTCCCAGGCGCGGGCGGCGATGGAGGACGCCGACCTCGACTACTTCTGCACCGGGCCGCTCTGGGAGACCCCGACGAAGCCGGGTCGTGCGGCGACGGGCCTCGGGTTGGTGACGCAGACCGCGGAGATGCTGGCCTCGGCCCCTGAGCAGTGGCAGAGGGACAAGGTGTGGTTCACCATCGGCGGGGTGAACGCATCCACCCTGCCGGAGGTGCAGGCGGCGGCCCACTCGGCGGCGGACGGCCACCCGGTGCGCGCCGTGGTGGTGCGTCCGCTGACCGGGGCCGCTGATCCCCGGGCCGCCGCCGCGGAGCTGAAAACTGTACTCGGGCGGTGAATGCTGCGACTCCGCTGAAGCGCTACACCGCCTGTGGCACCGTCCCCTGGAGTCGGGGAAGACTGCCCGGGTACACCTGCACCGGGGGAGAGGGTTTCCTCGGCGATCTGATCGGCGACCTGCCGGATGATCCGGCTGACCATAGGGTGGGACACGCTGTCCCACCCCTGCCGACCAGCCCGGATGCCGGTAGCATGCGGTTATGAACACCATCACAGACACCACAGCAGCCACATCCCCCACCGGACAGGGCTTCCCGGTCATCCGCCCCGAGCGGGTCGACGGCTCGGACATCGGGGCCATCCATGCGCTGACTGCCGAGGCGTTCGCCCGGGTCGATCACGCCTCCGGTGCCGAGGCGAAGGTGATCGACGCCCTGCGGGACAACGGTGAACTCCGGTACTCACTCGTCGCCGTCCACGCCGGACGCCTCGTCGGCCACGTCGCCGCTTCCAGGGTCACACTTGATCCACCGGACGGCGGCCGGTGGTACGGCATCGGACCGATGTCGGTGCACCCCGATTTCCAGGGGCAGGGAACCGGGTCAGGGTTGATGAGTGCCCTCCTTGACCTGCTCATCGTGTACGGGGCTACCGGTGCCGTCCTGCTCGGTGAACCCTCGCTCTACGCCCGCTTCGGTTTCGCTCCACGCGAGGGCCTCACCATGGCAGGACTGGACGCGGCGCAGGACTCCCACTTCCAGGCGCTGCGCCTCGACGGCAGGGGCGACTACCCCGAGGCCACCGTCAGCTACAGTCCGGCCTTCGACGTGGAGTAGCCGCGCCTAGATCTCGCTGACCGGGGTCGGTCCGTCGACGAACTCGACGGTCCGGTTCTCCGGCAGCGACTCCCGCGCGGCGAGCTCCACGATGACGTCCGCGACGAGTTCGCGGGAGGTGTGGGACTCCTCACGGGGCAGGTCGGCGGTCGGCGTGGCGAACCCGCCCGCCGGCTCCAGGGTGAGCGCCGAGGGGCCCAGGATGGCGTAGTCCAGCCCGATGGTGGAGTTCAGCCGGTCGTCGACGATCTTCTTGGCGTCCGCGTAGGGGAAGAAGGAGTCGTCCTCCGGCACGGTGTGCTTTGTCGCGGCGAGGTAGGAGACGTTGAGGTAGCGGGGTGCCTTCCCGGCGTCCCGGAGACGCTCGAGGGAGTCGATGACGGCGAGGGCGGCGTCCCGGTCGACGGCGTAGGTGCGCTCCGGGGCGCCGCCGCCGGCACCGGCCGACCAGATGACCACGTCAAAGCGGGCGAGCAGGGCGTCCCACTCGTCCGGGGTGATCTGCGTGACGTCCAGGACCAGGGGAGTGGCACCGAGTGCCTCGATGTCCGTGGACTGCTCCGGCTTGCGGATCAGGGAGGTGACCGCGAAGCCGCGGTCGACGAGCTTGGGGGCGGCGAGCAGGGCGACCTTGCCGTGGCCGCCGATGATGAGTGCGTTGGTCATGGTCGGTGCAACGGGCCGCCGACGGTGACTATTCCGGAACTACCCGTCGGCCCCACCCTTGGCCAGTTCGCGCAGGCCCGGGGCGACCGAGGCGACCTGGCTCAGCAGCTTGGTGAGGTCCTGTCCATCGCCGACGAGAGTGAGGTTCGCCGAACCGAGGGCGTCCGACAGGGAGGCGATCATCTCCGGCATCTGGTCGACCATCTGCTTGTCGATGATCACACCCTCGTTGGATGCCACTGCCTCGGAGGTGGTGCGCAGGGCCTGGGCCTCAGCCTCAGCCTCGATGCGCTTGCGCTGCGCCTCCGCCTCCGCGGG
>NZ_CACZOO010000123.1 GCF_902782855.1 uncultured Corynebacterium sp. | reverse complement strand
GAGGAGGCACCCGCCCCCTTCATGCCCGAGGGCACCGTCGAGACCCTCACCACCTGGTCGAAGGCCCTGTTCGACCACACCGACTACGTCGGTCTCGGCACCTGTGAGTTCATGCTCACCGACGAGGGGAACCTCCACTTCCTCGAGGTCAACCCGCGTCTCCAGGTCGAGCACACCGTCTCCGAGGAGGTCACCGGACTCGACCTCGTCGAAGCTCAGCTCACCATCGCCGACGGCGGCACCATCCCCGAGGTCCCCGAAGTCCGCGGCCACTCCATCGAGCTCCGCCTGACCTCCGAGGACCCGGCCAACGACCTCGCACCGGCCGCCGGCAAGATCCGGGAGCTCACCTGGCCCGCCGGACACGGCGTGCGTATCGAGACCGGCGTCCGTCTGGGCGACACCGTCTCACCGGAGTTCGACTCGATGATCGCCAAGCTCATCGTGACCGGCCCGACCCGCGCCCGCGCCATCCAGCGCGCCCGCCGCGCCCTGGCGGAACTGGAGATCAAGGGCATCGCCACCGTCACCCCGCTGCTCGACCTCATCATGGCCCATCCGGACTTCGACGCCACCAACGAGCACGCCGACCTGCAGGTCCGCACCCGCTGGCTGGAGACCAGGTTCCTCCCCGAGCTCACTGACGAGGAATGGGTCAAGCTCGGCAGGAAGGGAGGCGGCGACGGCAGGGACGGAGACTCCGAGGACGGTGTCGGCCACGCCATCGCCGAGGCCCTGCGCACCTTCACCGCCCAGATCGACGGCCGCCGGCACAAGATCACGCTGCCCGAGGGCCTGGCGTCGCTCGCCGGCCTCGGTTCGATGATGCAGTCCGGCCTGGGCAACCTCGGGGACTCCCTCGGTGAGTTGGGCAGCCACGCCCGTCGCCGCGTCCAACCGCTGCGTGGTTCCCGCCGGAAGAAGAACCGCGGGGGCGACGGTGGTTCGGCCCCGGCCGCCGGGGAAGGCCTCAACGCCGAGGGCGCACTGCTCGCCCCGATGCAGGCCATCGTGGTGCGCATGGGTGCCGAGCCCGGCGCCCACGTCACCGAGGGCGACGTCGTCATCGTCCTGGAGGCCATGAAGATGGAGAAGTACATCCACGCCCCCGTGTCCGGTGTGCTCACCTCCTTCGACGTCGAGATCGGGCAGAACGTCCCGGCCGGCACCCCGATGCTGCACATCGACGCCGACACCGACGCCGACACCGACACCGACGCCGACGCTGACGCCGCCACCACCGAGAACACCGAGGAGGCGTGACCATGACCGCCGCTGAAAAGACCACCGTCGACTACAACGCACTGGCCGCGACCGCCGACGAGAAGGCGAAGGCGTTCCAGCACGCCAAGGGCAAGCTCACCGCCCGCGAGCGCATCGAGATGCTCTGCGACGAAGGATCCTTCGTCGAGCACGGCCGATTCTTCGGCGGCGACCCGGCGGCCGGTTTCCTCGGCGCCGCCGTCGCCACCGGCTTCGGCACCGTCGGTGGCCGCCCCGTCGCCGTCTACTCCCAGGACTTCTCGATCCGTGGCGGCACCCTCGGCAAGGTCGAGGGTCAGAAGATCACCGACCTCATCGAGCGCGCCGTGGAACAGGGCGTCCCCTGCTTCGCCCTGCTCGACTCCGGCGGAGCCCGCATCCAGGAGGGGGTGGGCGGTCTGGCCATGTACGGCCGGATCTTCCGGGCGTCCTGCCGCGCCTCCGGGTTCATCCCGCAGATCTCTGTCATCCTCGGCCCGTGCGCCGGCGGTGCGGTGTACTCCCCGGCCATGACCGACTTCGTCATCATGACGAAGGAGAACGCCCACATGTTCGTCACCGGCCCCGATGTCGTCCGCGCCGTCACCGGTGAGGTCATCAGCCTCGACGACCTCGGCGGCGCCGAGATGCACAACTCCGTCTCCGGTGTGGCGCACTACCTCGCCGAGGACGAGGAGGACGCCATCGACTACGCCCGCAGCCTGATGGACTACCTCCCGCAGAACTGCAACGACGAGCAGTCGACCTACGCCTACCAGCCGTCCGCCGAGGACATCGAGTCCGCGATGGGCGTCGGCGACATCATCCCCGACGACCCCCGCATGCCCTACGACGTCGTCGAGGTCATCGAGGCCCTCGTCGACCACGGTGAGTTCGTCGAGGTCCAGGAGCACTGGGCGAAGTCCATGGTCATCGGATTCGCCTGCATCGAGGGACGGCCCGTCGGCATCGTCGCCGACCAGCCGATGCACAGTGCCGGCACCCTCGACGTCGAGTCCTCCGAGAAGACCGCCCGCTTCGTGCGCTGCTGCGACGCCTTCGGCCTGCCCGTGATCACCCTCGTCGACGTGCCCGGCTACCTGCCCGGCGCCGAGCAGGAGCGCGCCGGCATCATCCGCCGTGGGGCGAAGGTCATCTACGCCTACGGCAACGCCACCGTCCCGATGATCACCGTCATCACCCGCAAGGCCTACGGCGGCGCCTACATCGTCATGGGTTCCAAGGGCATCGGTGCGGACTACGCCTACGCCTGGCCCAAGGCCGAGATCGCCGTGATGGGTGCCGACGGTGCCGTCCAGATCCTCAACCGCCGCGACATCAACGCCGTCCCCGAGGCCGACCGCGCGGCCGTGGCGAAACAGCTCTCCGACGAGTACGCCGCGAAGAACATCAACCCGAACTTCTCCGTGGAGATGGGTGAGCTCGACGGCATCGTCCAGCCGATCGACACCCGCGACACCATCGCCGCAGCCCTCCGCGCCCTGCGCACCAAGCACCGCGACCTCAACCGGTTCAAGTACCACTCCAACGGGCCGCTGTGACGGGTCCCGTCCCCACCTCCGACGTCTCCCTCCCCGTCACCGAATCCCACACAAAGGACATCATGACCAACACCAGCTTCCTCTCCCGTCTGAACTCCGCCGATGCCGGCGATCAGCGGGCAACCCTGCTGTTCGGCGGTCAGGCCACCGCCTGGCGCGCCGGTCTCACCGACCTCGCCGAGGACCCGTCCCTCGCCGACGCCGTCCGCGGCGTCCTCACCGACTCCACCGCCCTCATCGCCCCGGTCGCCGCCCAGCTCACCGCAGCGACGGCCGGTGCCCTCACCCTCGAGCGGCTGACCGGGGCGAAGGGCTCCGTCTCCGCCGCACTGTCCGTCCCCGGTATCACGGTCGCCCAGTTCGGTCAGCTCGCCGCGCTGAAGGCCGCCGGCTACGACGCAACCGCCGCTGTCGCGGATGAGCGGGCCTCCGTCCTCGGCCACTCCCAGGGCGTGCTCGGCGCCGCGCTCGTCGACGGCCGCGCCGGTGACCCCGCGCACGTCGTCGCGATCGCCCGGCTCATCGGTGCCGCCGCATCCCGTCTGACCCGCTCCCTCGGCGTCTCCGCCGGCGAGGCCACCCCGATGCTCTCGGTCCGAGGTCTCGACCGTGCCACCCTCGACGCCGTCCTCGTCGAGGTCGCCGAGGCCGCCGGCGGTGCCGAGACAGGTGTCCAGGTCGCCATCCGCAACGGCCACCGTCGTTTCATCCTCTCCGGTTCCCCGGAGGACCTCGGAGTCGTCGAGAAGACCATCGCCGTCGTCGCCGACAAGGACGCCGCCGAGCTCGCCGCGAAGATCCGCGGCGGTGCCCCGCTCGCCCCGGTCTGCGAGTACCTCGACGTCACCGTGCCCTTCCACCACGACATGATGGAGCCCGCCGTGGCCCGGACCGTCGCCTGGGCCGAGACCTGTGGTCTGAACACCGACGGTGCCGCCGAGAAGCTGGCCCGCGCCGTGCTCACCGACCACGTCGACTGGGTCGAGGGCATCGTCGACGCCCTCGCCCTCGGCACCACCTGGTTCCTGGACCTCGGCCCCGGCGACACCGTCGCCAGGCTCTCCGCCGATCTCGTCGAGGGCTCCGGGGCGGGCCTCGTGGCCGCCGGCACCCTCGCCGCCGTCGACGGGCTCGCTGCCCCCGGTGGGGACCCCGACCGCACCGTCGACTGGTCCTCCTTCGCCCCGCGCCTGCTGGACCTGCCGACCGGCCGCACCGTCGAGACCGCCTTCACCCGGCTGACCGGCCGTTCCCCGGTGCTGCTCGCCGGTATGACGCCGACCACCGTCGACCCCGAGATCGTCGCCGCCGCCGCGAACGCCGGCTACTGGGCGGAGATGGCCGGTGGTGGACAGGTCACCGCCGAGGTCTTCGAGGGCAACCTCACCAAGCTCAAGGGACTGCTCGACCCGGGCCGGGCCGTCCAGTTCAACGCCATGTTCATGGACCGCTACCTGTGGAACCTCCACTTCGGCACCCAACGTGTGGTCGCCAAGGCCCGTGAGTCCGGTGCCCCGTTCGACGGCGTCGTCATCTCCGCCGGCATCCCCGAGCCCGACGAGGCCCCCGAGGTCATCGGCGCGCTGCGCGACTCCGGCTTCTCCCACATCGCCCTGAAGCCGGGCACCGTCGCCCAGATCCGCGCCGGCCTGGGCATCGCCCGCCAGCTCGAGGAGACCGGCACCAGCATCATCCTCCAGGTCGAGGACGGCCACGCCGGTGGACACCACTCCTGGGAGAACCTCGACGACCTGCTCACCGCCACCTACGCGGAGATCCGGCGTCAGCCGAACGTCGTCCTGTGCGTCGGCGGCGGCATCGGCACCCCGGAGCGGGCCGCCGACTACCTCACCGGCGCATGGGCAACCGCCCTCGGCCTGCCGGCAATGCCGGTCGACGGCATCATGGTCGGCACCGCCGCCATGACCGCCAAGGAGGCGAAGACCACCCCGGAGATCAAGCAGCTCCTCGTCGACACCCCCGGTGTCGCTGACGGCACCGGCTCCGCGCTGACCGCCCCCAACGGCGGCTGGATCGCCCCCGGCCAGTCCGCCGGCGGCGCCACCTCCGGCCTGTCCCACCTGCGCGCCGACATCCATGAGGTCGACAACTCCGCCGCGAAGTGCATGCGCCTGATCCAGGAGATCGGCTCCAACCTCGAGGCCGTCAACGCGCGCCGCGACGAGATCATCGCCGCGCTGAACAAGACCGCCAAGCCCTACTTCGGTGATCTGGAGGAGATGACCTACGCCCAGGTCGTCCGCCGCTTCGCCGAGTTGTCCTTCCCGTGGGTCGACCCGTCCTGGCTGTCGCGCTTCCACCTGCTGCTGCAGCGTGTCGAGGCCCGCCTGTCCGACGTCGACCACGGCGAGGTCGTCACCCTCTTCCCGACCGAGCAGGACGCCGCCGATCCGACCACCGCCATAGAGGCACTGGTCGACGCCTACCCGGCGTCCGAGACCGACACCCTCACCCCGCTCGACGCGGCCTGGTTCCTCGTGCTGTGCCGCAAGTTCCCCAAGCCCGTCGGCTTCGTCCCCGCCATCGACGAGGACCTGCTGGCCTGGTGGGGCAAGGACTGCCTGTGGCAGTCCCAGGACACCCGCTACTCCGCCGACCAGGTCCGCATCATCCCGGGTCCGGTGTCCGTCTCCGGCATCACCACCGTCGACGAGCCGGTGGCGTCCATCCTCGGGCGTTTCGAGGACGCCTGCCGCGAGCGCGTCGCCGGTGGTGGCGGAGCCCCGACCTCCACCGGCCGCCACTCCCTGGAGAGCACCGACGGCACCGGTGACAGTGAGATCACCACCGCGTGGTCCCGGATCTCCGACGCCGCCGACGTGGCGTCCTTCCTGAAGGCGACCCCGTACATCTCCTGGACCGGCCACCTCATGGACAACCCGGCCCACGTCATCGACGAGGACAGGTACGAGCTGATCGTCACCGGTGACGGCTCGGACGGCGGCCCGGTGAAGGTCACCGTCGACCTGCACCTGGACACCTTCTGGGACGGCACACCCGCCGGTGAGGGCGAGGGCAGGGTCCACGCCGTGCGCCGCCTGCCGGTCCCGCTGATCCTGTCCGACGCGGTCGCCTCAGGCGCCCTGCCCGTCGTCGACGAGGAGAAGCTCCCGGAGACCATGTACGGTCTGCTCGCCGGCACCGCCGGTGTCGGCAACACCTCCGTCACCGACGACGTCATCGAGCGGATGCCCGCCAAGATCGAGGGCTCCGAAACCGACGCCGACGGTGAGGCCCCCTTCGGTAAATTCTCCTACACCTTCCACCTCACCGACAGCCTCGGCGCCCAGCACGCCGGCGTGACCGGTGCCGGCCTGCCCGACCTGTCCGCCACCGGTTCCGGGTCCCGCTCCGACGAGCGCGCCACCATCGTCCCCGACGCCCTGCTCGGCACCTGCTGGCCGGCGATCTACGCCGCCCTGGGCTCCGCGCTCGTCGACGGCTACCCCGTCATCGAGGGCCTGCTCAACGCTGTGCACCTCGACCACTCCGTGGCCCTGGAGGTCCCCGCCGACGAGATCGCCACCGGCGAGATCACCGTCACCAGCTGGGCCGCCGGTATCGAGGAGTCTTCCTCGGGCCGCGTCGTCACCGTGCACCACCACATGTTCGACGCCGCCGGTGAGCTGCTGGGCAGGCAGACCGAGCGCTTCGCCATCCGTGGCCGCGCCTTCGGCACCACCCCGCCCGCCGACCCGGCACCCGCCGGCGGCATTGACCGGGAGATCACCGACACCCCGCGCTCCACCCTGCTGCGCACCCGGGTCAACGCCCCGGCCGAGATGACCCCCTTCGCCTGGGTCTCCGGTGACTTCAACCCGATCCACACCAGCCACGTCGCCGCCCGCGTCGCCGGACTGCGGGCACCGCTGGTCCACGGAATGTGGCTGTCGGCCACCACCCAGCACGCCGCGTCCGCGGCCGGCTCCGGCCACACCATCCTCGGCTGGACCTACCGCATGTTCGGGCTCGTGCAGCTGGGCGACCCGGTGGACATCCAGGTCGAGCGTGTCGGCCGTGTCGCCGGCGGCGGACTGCTGCTCGACGTCACCTGCCGTATCAACGACGAACTCGTCAGCCAGGGCACCGCGGTCACCGCCGCCCCGACGATCGCCTACGTCTACCCCGGCCAGGGCATCCAGGCCAAGGGCATGGGCCTCGACGAGCGCGCCGCCTCCAAGGCCACCGCCGAGGTGTGGGAGCGGGCCGACCGGCACACCCGCGAGGCACTGGACTTCTCCATCCTCACCGTCGTGCGCGACAACCCGACCGAGCTCACCGCCAAGGGTGTGACCTACCACCACCCGGACGGCGTCCTCTACCTCACGCAGTTCACCCAGGTCGCCCTGGCGACCCTGGCCCTGGCGCAGACCGCGCGGCTGCGGGAGGCCGACGCCCTGGTCGCCGACGCCTACTACGCCGGTCACTCCCTCGGCGAGTACACCGCCCTGTCGGCCTACGCCGGCACCATCGACCTGGAGACCGTCCTCGAGGTCGTCTTCCACCGCGGGTCGACCATGCACCACCTCATCCCGCGTGACGAGCACGGCCGCTCGAACTACCGGATGGGTGCCCTGCGCCCCAACCAGTTCGGTGTCGACGACGAGCACGTCGTCGAGTACGTCAACTCCGTAGCAGAGGCCTCCGGTGAGTTCCTGGAGATCGTGAACTTCAACCTCGCCGGTGAGCAGTACTCCATCGCCGGCACGGTCGCCGGCCTCGCCGCCCTCGAGAAGGACGCCGCGAAGCGCACCGCCGAGCACGGCGGCAAGGGCTCGTTCATGATGGTCCCGGGCATCGACGTGCCCTTCCACTCCCGCGTCCTGCACCCCGGTGTGCCGGACTTCCGTGAGAAGCTGGACGGCCTGCTGCCGGAACGCATCAACCACGAGATCCTCATCGGCCGCTACATCCCGAACCTCGTCGCCCGCCCGTTCGAGCTCACCGAGGACTTCGTCCGCGCCATCCTCGACGTCGTCCCCTCCGGGCCCGCCCAGGCACTGCTCGACGACTGGGCCGCAGCCACCGCCGACGACGCCGCGGCGGCGAAGACCGCCCGCACCCTGTTCATCGAGCTGCTGTGCTGGCAGTTCGCCTCACCGGTGCGCTGGATCGAGACCCAGGACCTGCTGTTCGCCCCGGACCGCCTCGACATCGACGAGGTCGTCGAGGTCGGTCTCGGTGCCTCGCCTACCCTGGCGAACCTCGCCACCAAGACCCTCAAACTGCCGCGCTTCTCCGCCGCCGACGTCGCCGTGCGCAATGTCCAGCGCGACGAGAAGCTCGTCTACCACACCGACCAGCAGACCATCGACAGTCCCGTGTACGAGGACGAGGGCTCCGCGCCCACCTCGGCGCCCACCTCGGTGCCGGTCGGTGACACGGTGCTCTCACACGCCGAGGCGTCCGCCAAGGCCCCGTCGGAGTCCGTGCCCGAGTCTCTCCCGGCCCCGGTCACCGAGGTCGCCGACCTGCGCACCGCCCCGGCAGTCCCCGCCGGTGCCGTGGAGCGTCCCGCCGACCTGCCGTACAAGGCGTCCGACGCCATCAGGACGCTGCTGGCCTACGCCAACAAGCTGCGTCCGGAGCAGATCGGTGGCGCAGACACCACCGGCACGCTGACCAACGGCGTGTCCTCGCGCCTGAACCAGCTTCTCATGGACATCTCCGCTGAGCTGGGACTGTCTGCGGTCGAGGGCGCCGCCGAAGCGGACGTGGACACCCTGTCCGTCACCGTCGACAACGCCGCCCACAACTACTCCGCCTTCGGGCCGGTGCTGGGCGAGGCCGTCAAGGACCGCCTGCGCAAGCTCTTCGGTGCCGCCGGCGCCAAGGCCCAGGCCATCGCCGACCGCGTCACCGGCACCTGGGAGCTCGGCCCCGGCTGGGTCGACCACACCACCGCGCAGATCCTGCTCGGTTCGCGTGACGGTGCGTCCTCCCGCGGAGGCGACCTCGCCACCCTGGCGACCGCCGCCACGACGATGAACGACGTCAACGCCATCATCGACGAGGCCGTCGCCCAGGTCGGCGCCGCCCACGGCATCCCGGTCGCCATCCCGGCCGCCGGCGGTGCCGGTGGTGGCGGGACCGTGGACTCCGCCGCCCTCGACGCCTTCGCCGAGGGTGTCACCGGGGCGACCGGTGTGCTCGCGACCACGGCCCGTCACATCCTCGCCGCCCTCGACCTCGACGTGCCCGAGTCCGCCGCACTGTCCGACGAGGAGGGCGCGGAGACCGCCGCCGTCCTCGAGGCAGTCTCCGCGGAACTGGGCGCGAACTGGCCCGCGTCCGTCGCACCGTCCTTCGACGCGGCCCGCACCCTGCTCATCGACGACCGCTGGGCCACCGCCCGTGAGGACGTCGCCCGTCTGGCCAACGGTGAGGAGCTCGCCGACACGGTGTCCTTCCGCGGCACCGGCGAGACCGTCGCCACCCACGCCGAGTTCCGGGCCGCCCGGGCCGAGGAGAAGGGCGACACCGCACTCGCCGCCCGCTTCCGCTCCATCGCGGCCGACGCCCGCTCCACCGAACCCGGAGCCTTCGAAGGTCGGGTCGCCGTGGTCACCGGAGTCACCCCGGCGTCCATCGCCGGCGGTGTCGTCGGCGACCTGCTGGCCGAGGGGGCGACGGTCGTCATGACCGCCTCGCGTGTCAGCTCCGCCCGCCTGGAGTTCGCCAAGAAGCTCTACCGTGAGCATGCCTCGGCGTCCGCCCGGATCTGGCTGGCGCCGGCCAACCTGTCCTCCTACCGCGACATCGACGCGCTGGTGGACTGGATCGGCACCGAACAGACCGAGACTGTCGGCCCCGACCAGAAGCTCATCAAGCCCGCCCTGGTCCCCGACCTCTTCCTGCCGTTCGCCGCACCGTCCGTGTCCGGCACCGTGGAGGACGCCGGCGGAAACGCCGAGATCCAGACCAGACTGCTGCTGTGGAGCGTCGAGCGGTCCTTCACCGCCCTGTCCCGCATCGGCCACGAGGCGGACCTGGCGCACCGCCTGCACGTCGTGCTGCCGGGTTCCCCGAACCGGGGCACATTCGGCGGCGACGGTGCGTACGGCGAGGTCAAGGCGGCCTTCGACGCGATCTGCAACAAGTGGTCCAATGAGCCGTGGGGTGAGCGTGTCACCATCGCCCACCCGCGGATCGGCTGGGTCGCCGGCACCGGCCTGATGGGCGGCAACGACCCCCTGGTCGACGCCGCCGTCGCCGCCGGCGTCCACGTGTGGAGCCCCGCCGAGATCTCCGGTGAGCTGCTCGCGCTCTGCTCCGAGGACGTCCGCGCGCAGGCACTGGCCGGCCCGGTCGACGCCGACCTCACCGGTGGCCTCGGCAGGATCAACCTCACCGAGCTGCGTGACCGGGCCGTGGCCGACGGCGTCTTCGCCACCGACGACACCGCCGTCGTGGAGGACGCCGGGGCCCCGGCCACCGTCAACGCCCTGCCCTCGCCGGTACGTGTCGCCCAGCCCGTCGGGTCCGACTTCCCGGCTGACGCGTGGGGTGAGGTGACCGCCGACCTCGACGACATGGTCGTCATCGTGGGCCTCGGTGAGATCGGCGCCTGGGGTTCCGGGCGCACCCGTAACGAGGCCGAGCTCGGCATCCGGGCCGACGGGTCCGTGGACCTGTCCGCCGCCGGTGTGCTGGAACTCGCCTGGATGACCGGCCTGCTGACCTGGAACGACACCCCCGTCGCCGGCTGGTACGACGTCGACGGAAACATCGTGCCAGAGGAGGAGATCTACGCCCGCTACCGCGACGAGGTCGCCGCCCGCTCCGGTGTCCGCACCTTCGTCGACGACGTCGCCATCGACGACCTCACCACCCCGCAGGAGGTCGAGATCTTCCTCGACCACGAGGTCACCTTCACGGTGGACTCCGCCGAGGACGCCGCGACGTTCGTCGACAACGACCCGACCTTCACCCGCGCCAACCACGACCCGGAGACCGGGGAATGGTCCGTCACCCGCCTGCCGGGCGCCCGGACCCGCGTCCCCCGCCGGGCGACCCTGGCGCGCAAGGTCGGCGGCCAGTTCCCGACGGACTTCGACCCGGCACGCTGGGGCATCCCGGCATCGATGATCGAGGCCGTGGACCGGATCGCGGTCTGGAACCTCGTCACCGCGGTGGACGCCTACCTCTCCGCAGGTTTCACCCCCGCCGAGATCCTCCAGGCCGTGCACCCGTCCGACGTCGCCATGACCCAGGGCACCGGCTTCGGCGGCATGACCTCGATGCGCAAGCTGTTCGTCGACCGCTTCCTCGAGGAGGACATCCCCTCCGACGTCCTCCAGGAGACGCTGCCGAACGTCATCGCCGCGCACACCATGCAGTCCTTCGTGGGTGGCTACGGTGCGATGATCCACCCGGTCGGAGCCTGCGCCACCGCGGCGGTCTCCGTCGAGGAGGGTGCCGACAAGATCAGACTCGGCAAGGCGGACTTCGTCGTCGCCGGTGCCACCGACGACATCAACGTCGAGTCCATCACCGGTTTCGCGAACATGAACGCGACCGCGGACTCCGACAAAATGGCAGCCAAGGGCCTCAACGAGCGCTTCTACTCCCGGGCCAACGACCGTCGCCGCGGCGGATTCGTCGAGGCGCAGGGAGGCGGCACGATCCTGCTGGCCCGTGGTTCCGTGGCAGCGGAGCTGGGCCTGCCGGTGAAGGCGGTGGTCGGGTACGCGGCGTCCTTCGCCGACGGCGCCCACACCTCCATCCCGGCCCCGGGACAGGGCGCTCTGGCTGCCGGCCGGGGCGGGAGGAACTCCCGCCTGGCGAAGGACCTGCGCACGCTGGGTGTCTCCGCCGATGACATCGCCGTGGTCTCCAAGCACGACACCTCCACCAACGCCAACGACCCGAACGAGTCGAAGCTGCACACGAAGCTGGCCGCCGCGCTGGGCCGTACCCCGGGCAACCCGCTGTACGTCGTGTCGCAGAAGACCCTGACCGGTCACGCCAAGGGTGGTGCCGCCGTGTTCCAGACCGCCGGTCTGAGCGACATCTTCCGGTCCTCCACGATCCCGGCGAACCGCTCGCTGGACTGCGTGGACCCGGAGATGGCGTCCTCCCCGGACCTGGTGTGGCTGCGTGAGCCGCTGCAGCTGTCCCGCACGGTGAAGGCCGGTCTGCTCACCTCGCTGGGCTTCGGCCACGTCTCCGCGCTGCTCGCGCTGGTGCACCCGGAGGCGTTCCGCGTCGCCGTGGCTTCCCAGCTCGGGGAGGACGCCGCGGCCGTGTGGGTCGAGAAGGCGTCCTCCCGCCTGCGGGCCGGTGTCCGCCGCCGTGAGGCAGGCATGCTCGGCCACAGGGCACTGTTCGAGGAGATCGAGCACCGGCGGTTCGCCGACGGTGTCGACATCGACGAGGCTGAGCCCGCGATGCTGCTCGACCCGGCGGCGCGTGCCGGTGAGGACGGTCTGTTCCGGTGACTGACCCGGTGAAGGGCTCTGGCCCGGCCGGGTCTGCTGACCCGGTGAGGGCCAGGGGTCCGCTGGACCCGGTGGACTCCGTGCCGCGCGGCTTCGTGCTGGGCGTGGGGGTGGATGTCGTCGACATCCCCTCCTTCGCCGAGCAGCTGGAGCTGCCGGGGTCGAAGTTCGCCCTGTCCTTCACCGGTGCCGAGCGGCGCGAGTGCGCCCGGCTGGCGAAGACCAGCGGGAATCCCGCCCAGCACCTCGCTGCCCGGTGGGCTGCGAAGGAGGCCTTCTACAAGGCCTGGACCTTGGCGGACGCCGGTGACGAGATCCCCGGTGCCCACATGGACTGGTCGCAGATCGAGGTGGTCAAGGACCGCTGGGGCCGGCCGTACATCCGGCTGCATGAGCCGCTGAGCTCGATCGTGTCCGGTGCGCTGGCCCGGCGCTTCGGCGCAGGTGACGGTGCAGGTCATGCGGTGTGGCAGTTGAGCCTGTCTCACGACGGGCCGGTGGCCCAGGCCTTCGTGGTGGGGGAGTGGCGGGTGTAGCGTCCTGCTGTCGGCGCCTCCTGACGTGCCTGTCAAGAGTTGACCCGAATCTGTCAAACCAGGGCCTCCGGACGGACAGATTCGAGTCAACTTATGATGTCTGCTCCGGTCGGGCGTCCTCTGCGTAGAGTCGGGGCATCAGATCTACTGCGGCAGGGGGACAACCCATGGGGTCCGTGACGGGGTGTTGCGCGCGCACCGAGAACCAGGCGCTGACCACGGTGGCGTCAGCAATGGCCTCCACGAACTGAGACTGACATTGCCGCTGGACGCGCCGGGCGAACCGCATTCCGAGGATGCTGGCCTTCCGACCAGCGGGACAGTGGTCGAGTCGGCCGTTGTGCCGGACGATGATCCGGCTGTCGAACTGAGCATCGCCCGCATGCAGGGGAACAGAAAGCTGGCGTTGGCAGTTGCCGTGCCGCTGGTCGCACTCTCTCTGGTGTTCGGCGCAGTCGTGGTCAACAACTGGTGGCATGCCGAGCGTTCCCTGCTCGCGTCGGACGTCCTGAGCTCGTTGTCTGTCGGAATGGACGCTGAGCAGGTGCAAGATCAACTCCCTGACGAGGAGTTCACCCAGATCAGCGATGAGGAACGCCAGCGGGCGAGCGAAAGCGCCCCGCAGGGGTCGACATGCCAGTTCTACGCACTCACTTCTAACCAGCTCGATGACCGTTCGGGAGATCTCCTCCGTCTCTGCTTCTTGTCCGGGGAACTTGCGTCCATCGACACCATAGTGACGGGAGTCCAGTAATGAATGTGGTCAGAGTGGTGCTGGTCGACGACGAGCCTATGATCAGGTCGGGTATCCGGACCATCGTCGAGGCGACGGGCGATGCCCGCGTCGTCGGGGATGCCGGTGACGGTAGGCAGGCCCTGGCCGTCATCCGCGAGAAGAACCCCGATATCGTGCTCCTCGACATCAGGATGCCGGAGATGGACGGCATCACTGCCGCCAAGAAGATCGCCGAGGTGTATCCGGAGGTCGGCATCATCATGCTCACGACCTTCGGGGAGTCCGACTACGTCACCGCTGCGTTGTCCATCGGGGTGAGCGGCTTCGTCCTGAAATCAGGGGAACCGGAGGAACTCAGTCACGCGATCCGTGCGTCGGCCTCGGGCGGCGCCTACTTCTCCCCGCAGGTGGCGGCGCATCTTGTTCAACACGTCGGGACTTCTCCACGCATCGACGACGATGCCAGACGGCGGGTGGACCGTCTCAGCGAGCGCGAGACCGACATCTTGCTGCAGCTCGCCGAGGGTGCCTCCAATACGGAGATCGCGGAGTCGGTCTACCTCAGCGTCGGCACGGTGAAATGGCACGTGACCCGGATTCTGCGGACCCTCGGTGCACGCAATCGCGTCGAGGCGGCGCTCCTGGCCTACCGCTCGGGGCTCGTCACCTGAGTCGCGCTGTCGTGACACTGAGTCCTCTACTCCTCGTTCTTGATGAGGGAGGGCTCCGCGACTGGCGTGACCGGGGGAGTGAGCCTGGGCCGGGTGTCGGTGGACGCTGACACGGTGAGGAACCCGAGGTGCGTCTCGTCGCGGCCAATGACGTCGTCGATGATCTGCTGCCTCGTCAGACCGTTGAGGTCGTAGCCCTGGGTACCCGTCTGGTCGAAGAGCTCGAGGCGCAGGTAGTCCTCCTGTGACTGGGCACGGCGTCCTCCGAAGGATGGGACCGGGGTGGTGACCGGGGTGACCTTGTACTGGAAACCGCGATGGTGCTCCAGCGGTACCAGCAGCATCCAGGTGGGGAAGGGATGACGCCTCGTCCTCGGCGCTGATCAGTGTCGCCTCGTAGCCGAGCCGGAGGAATACGCGGTGGACCTCGTCCAGGGCAGGGGCGACCGTGTCGGTCGCGAACGTCCGGATCTCCGCGGCGTCCGGATAATGACGCATCCCGGCGAGCCGCTGCCGCCAGGTGCGCTCTCTGCCGGTGCCCCGCTGCACCAACACGACGCCGTCCATCTGCACCCGTTCCATCCACAGTGCCTTCGTCTAGGAGACGGCGGGCACCGGCCGGTGGCGCGTCGTTCGGCGGCCTGCGTCGTAAGGCGTCGCGACCTTACGAAGGGAACAAATGTTCCATTAGACGGACCTCGTCGATCGAGGTGTCAGTAGTATGACCCGCAACCACAGTGTCGAAGGGCTCGGCACAACGGGGAGGAGAACACTGATGCTCACTGAGAAGCACCCGTGGTCCAGGGGTGACATGGACAGGTACGGCCGGTCGATCCGCGACGGCACGGAGTTCGACAGGGAGTTGGCGGCGGATATCCGAGCCTGGCACTTCCAACTGCTCGATGAGGTCAAAGAAGTGCTGGAAGCGGCATTGTCGGGACAGGAGATCGGATACTTCAGCATCACCAAACGGGTGAAGACCGAAATCTCCACGCGGCAGAAATTGCAGCGACAGTCCATGAAGCTGTCACAGATGCAGGACTTCGCCGGGGCTCGCGTAACACTGTGCGGAGGTCTTCGCGAACAGGCTGATGCGTTGGCTGCTGTTGTGACGGCGTTCGAGGCGGCGGGCGCGCGGAGCGTCAAGGTCAAGGAGATTCTCGACGAGCCACACAGCGGATACCGGGCGGTCCACCTTCATGTCACCGCCGAGGCCGGGCGTGCGGAGGTGCAGCTTCGGACGGAGACTCAGGCTCAGTGGGCCAATGCCTATGAACTTCTCGCGGATCTCACCGGTCGGGAGGTTAGATACGGGGAGAACTCGATGAGCGGACCGGTGGCGGGAGTCGTCACCTGGATGCAGATGACCTCAGACTCAACCTACGAGTGGGAGAAGTCGGTCCGGGTGTGGGAGGAGATCCAGCGGGAGTCTGTGGTCCCCGTCGATCCCGGTCTCCAGGTGTTCGGTGGAGTGAGAGCCTACCGGGAGTTCATCGTGAAACACAGGAAAGCCCTGGTAGAGTTGCTGTCCTATGCGGAGGACCACTTCCGGAAGTTGAAGGAGGCACAGCGATGACTGTGACTGATCTGGTGTACGTCATGGAGTACCGACGCAGCGATGGCGCGTTGGCTGTCGAGGAGTTCGGGATGCCCCGTGAGGCCATCCAGCGGCAGTTCGAGTTGGAGGACAAGCACCGGGGGGACGATGACGTGGAAGTCGCGACCATCAGTGCCGAGAATCTCGACGCGGTGAAACGGACCCACAGCCGTTACTTCGCCGGCAGCAACAGGGACATCGAGGCAGTCTCCCACGTGAAGTAGCTGCGCGCGGGGTGCGCGACGTCAGTAGCCGCTGAGGCGCTGAGGCGCAGTTCGTCTGCTGCGCCATGGGGTTGGTTCCAGCGCCATCGGGTTGGGTCGATTTTCCGGGGAAACCGTCACAACCGGATTGCCGCACACGCAACCTCATGGCGGGTACGCCTCATTGGGGTGGGATGGTGTGGGGTGGGATGGTGGGGAGGGGACGATTGTCGGGCGGGTAACCCCGCGCGGCGCCGGTGGACAGCGGTTGCCAGCGTCCCCACACCATCTTCGCCGCCGGTACACCGCCGACGGGCCAGGGATGTCCAACTCCGTACGCGATGATGCGGGGGACGCGCCGGGCCGGTGACCGACCCATGGCAGAACCATGGCAGAGCCATGGCCGGATCCATGACCGACCGCACGGCGCCCGCACTGCACCCGAGCACCAAGGAATACCCCACATGCCCCGACATCTCCGTGACCGCTTCCGCAGCCCCTCCAGCCCGCTGCCCGCCTCCACCGTCCGACCCGAGCAGGTCACGGCGAGCACCCGGAGCACCTATGTCACCGAGGCGGTGGCGACCGGCCGGCGGCGCAGTG
>NZ_CACZOO010000122.1 GCF_902782855.1 uncultured Corynebacterium sp. | reverse complement strand
CGAGAGGCTCCCGCAGCACAGCCCTGTGGCGCAGTTGGTTAGCGCGCCGCCCTGTCACGGCGGAGGTCGCGAGTTCAAGTCTCGTCAGGGTCGCTGAAGAGGGGTTCGCCCCTTTTCTGCCCAGATAGCTCAGTCGGTAGAGCGTACGCCTGAAAAGTGTAAGGTCCCTGGTTCGATCCCTGGTCTGGGCACACTGAACATCCCCCGCGGAGTATCCCGCGGGGGATTCTGCGTGCCATGGCAGCCCCTGCGGGGGCCAATGGGGCCAACGGTGGTGGACGCCGCCCCAGGGTCGGCGTCTCCGGCCGCCCTCAGATGTTGTTCTGCAGATCGTCGACGTAGGACGCCGGTTCCACCAGGGGGATGTGCTCGTCGGGTTGACGATGACGGACTTTCGCCGGGATACCGATGAGGATCGAGTTCTCCGGGGCGTCCTTGGTCACCACCGCGTTGCCGCCGATCGCGGAACCGGCACCGATGGTGATCGGGCCGAGGACTTTCGCGCCCGCGCCGACCATCACACCGTCGCCGATGGTGGGGTGACGCTTGCGCTGGACGAGCTCTGAACCGCCGAGTGTCACGCCGTGGTACAGCATGACGTCATCACCGATCTCGGTCGTCTCACCGATCACGACACCCATACCGTGGTCGATGAAGAAGCGACGGCCGATGGTGGCACCGGGGTGGATCTCGACCCCGGTGAGAAACCGGGTGAACTGGCTGAGGACGCGTGCCGGGCCCTTGAACCCGCGGACCCACAGCCGGTGGGCCAGACGATGGCTCCAGATCGCGTGGAGGCCGGAGTACACCAGCGCATTCTCGAAGTCACCGCGCGCCGCGGGATCGTGCGTCCTGGCGTTGGCCAGGTCCTCCTTCAGGGTGCTGAGCAGACTCACCGTAGAGTCGCCTCCTTCGTTGTGTTCGTGTGTGTTTCACCGTACCGTCCCGTGCACGCCGACGGCCCCGTGCCACCACCTCATCGGGAGGGGCACAGGGCCGTTGTCGGGGCCGGGACCTGTGGATCAGTCGCGCAGGTCGTCGAACAGGAGGGTGGAGACGTAGCGCTCACCGAAGTCGGCGACGATCGCGACGATCAGCTTGCCCTCGTTCTCGGGCTTCGCGGCCTCGGCGACCGCGGCGGCGATGTTGGCGCCCGTGGAGATGCCGACGAGAATGCCTTCCTTGGCGGCGAGCTCACGGGCCCACTTCACGGACTCCTCGATGGTGGCGTCGTAGACGCTGTCGATGATGTCCTTGTCGAGGTTGTCAGGGAAGAAGTTGGTGCCGATCCCCTGGATCTTGTGCGGACCGAAGCGGCCCTCGGTCAGCAGCGGGGAATCCTTGGGCTCCACGCCGACGATCTTCACGTCGGCATTCTGCTCCTTGAGGTACTTGCCGGTGCCGGAGACGGTACCGCCGGTGCCGATACCGGCGATGAAGACGTCGACCTTACCGTCGGTGTCGGCCCAGATCTCCGGGCCGGTGGTCTCGTAGTGGGCCTCGGGGTTCGCCGGGTTGGCGAACTGGCGGGCCAGGACGGCGTTCTCGGTGGACTCGACGATCTCGTTGGCCTTGTCGACCGCGCCCTGCATGCCGGCCGGCGGCGGGGTGAGGACGAGCTCGGCGCCGAGGGCGCGCAGCATGATGCGACGCTCCAGGGACATGGACTCCGGCATGGTCAGGATGACCTTGTAACCGCGGGCTGCGCCGACGGTGGCCAGGGCGATGCCGGTGTTGCCGGAGGTCGCCTCGACGATGGTGCCGCCGGGCTGCAGGGATCCGTCGGCGACGGCGGCGTCGATGATGGCCGCGCCGATGCGGTCCTTGACGGAGTTGCCGGGGTTGGCGGATTCGAGCTTGACGACCACGGTGCCTGGGAGGCCCTCGGTCAGCTTGTTCAGCTTCACCAGGGGGGTGTTGCCGATGAGGTCGGTGATGTTGTCGTAGATCTTTGCCATGACTGTTGCAGGCGTCCTTCCGAAGGAATATGCGAATGGGTAGACCGATCGGTCTGTCCATTTGGTGGTAAGTCTACAGCGTCCGACGCCGGGTGTCGACGACCGTGACACAATGGCTACCATGACTGACTCACAACCCACGTACGAGACGATCCTCACCACCGTCAACGGTGGTGTCGCCACCGTCACACTGAACCGGCCCAAGGCACTCAACGCCCTCAACCAGACCGTCATGGAGGAGGTCGTCGGAGCCCTCGAGCTCTTCGACGCGGATCCGTCCGTCGGGGCTGTGGTCATCACCGGCAGTGAGAAGGCCTTCGCCGCCGGCGCCGACATCACCCAGATGCGGGACCAGACCTGGCCGGACATCAAGCTCCGTCGTTTCTACGCGCAGTGGGAGCGGGTCACGTGCATCCAGACCCCGATCATCACCGCGGTCCAGGGCTTCGCCCTCGGCGGCGGCTGTGAACTCGCGATGATGGGCGACATCATCCTCGCCAGCGAGAAGGCGAAGTTCGGCCAGCCGGAGATCACCCTCGGCGTCATTCCCGGTATGGGCGGGACCCAGCGGCTCACCCGGGCCATCGGCAAGTACAAGGCCATGGACCTCATCCTCACCGGACGCATGATGGGCGCCGAGGAGGCCGAGCGGGCCGGACTCGTCTCCCGGATCCTGCCGTCCGAGGGCTTCGCCGAAGCCGTGGACGCCGTCGCCGCGAAGGTGGCGTCCTACTCCCGTGTGGCCCTGGCCGCGGCCACCGAGGCCGTGGACGCCGCCCTCAACACCCCCCTGAGTGAGGGGATGCGTCAGGAGCGGGAGGCGTTCTGGGGACTGTTCGCCACCGAGGACCAGAAGGAGGGGATGACGGCCTTCATCGAGAAGCGTGACCCCGAATGGAGGCACCGTTAGATCATGGCGACCAAGGCAACCACCGTCGTGCGGGAGATCGCCCTGCCGATCGACCGGGTACGTGAGATCGCGGTCTCCGAGGAGTTCCTGCTCACCCTCGGCGGTGAGGACGGGTCGTCGATGCGGCTGCGGGACGGACACCGGGAGGTCCACGCGGACGGCTCGGTGGACGCCACCGTCACCGCTGTCGTGGGAGAGGGCGACGGGACCGTGGACATGGTTCAGCGGACCGAGATCTCCGAGGTCAGGGCGGACGGGTCCTTCAGCGTCTTCACCTCGGTCCCGCTGCCGAAGGACATCGGAACCATGGCGACCAACCAGGTCTACCGGGCGGCGGGCGAGGGGACGCTGCTGGAGTCCACCGTGGCCGTCGAGGTGCACGTCGCACTCGTCGGCGGGAAGATCGCGGAACAGGTGCTGACAGGTGTTCCGGCGTCCACGGAGAAGGGCGTCGCCCGCATCCTCCGGCTCGCGGAGCGCTGAGGCGGTCGGGACGGGTGGAGCTCCGACCGGCGACCGCAGCGTCCGGAACCTGCGTTCGGAGTGCCGGTCGGGGGTGGTGTGGCCCCCGCTGACAGGAGATGAGAGAGATTTGGGGGTGGCGGTCGGGGTTGCCTATACTCGGGAGTTGAACACTGAGTGCCCCCGTTGTGGGGGGCCGAGTCCACCTGGGTAGCGCAGGTGCTGGAGAAAGGTGATCCGTGGAGCAGCAGCGTCACCGCGATGACGAGGACGCGATCCGGTCGGCACTGTCGTCCCTGAAGAACTCGACCGGTATCCCGGTCACGATGTTCGGGGCGTGCCAGTCCGACGGTCGTATGGTGATCAACCAGTGGGTGGGGCTGCGTACGCCGGCACTGAACAACCTCTCGATCGAGGCGGGGCAGGGTGTCGGTGGTCGCGTCATGGCGACCCGGCGACCGGTCGGAGTCTCCGACTACATCCGGGCCAAGTCCATCTCCCACGAGTTCGACCGCCCGATCCGTGACGAGGGACTGCACTCCATCGTCGCCGTGCCAGTCATCGTGGGACGTGACATGCGCGGCGTCCTCTACGCCGGTGTCCACTCCCCGGTGCGGATGGGCGACAAGGTGCTCGAGGAGGTCACCATGACCTCCCGCACCCTGGAACAGGACCTCGCGGTCAACGGCGCGCTGCGCCGGTCGGAGCTCGGACCGCGCGAACCCGTCGTCAAACAGGTCCGGTCCATGTCCGGGGCGGAGTGGGAGCAGGTCCGCGCCACGCACTCGCGGCTGCGGATGCTCGCCAACCGTGTCGAGGACGAGGAGATCCGCCGCGATCTCGAAGTCCTCTGCGACCAGATGGTCAGCCCGGTGCGGGTCAAGCAGACCACCAAGCTCTCCGCCCGGGAACTCGACGTCCTCTCCTGCGTCGCACTGGGGCACACCAATGTCGAGGCCGCCGATGAGATGGGAATCGGTGCGGAGACCGTGAAGAGCTACCTGCGTTCCGTGATGCGCAAGTTGGGGGCGCACACCCGGTACGAGGCCGTCAACGCGGCACGTCGGATCGGTGCTCTACCCTGATCCGGTCCGACCGTTAGGGTGGGGGATGTGAAAGAACATTTCCTGGTGACCGGAGGCGCGCGCCTCGTCGGGTCCGTGATGGTGGACGGGGCCAAGAACAGCGTCCTCAAGCTCATGTCCGCAGCCCTGCTCGCAGAGGGCACGACGATACTGCACAACGTCCCGGACATTTCCGATGTCGCGTACATGGTGAAGGTCCTCGAGGGACTGGGGTGCGAGGCCCGGGTGGACGGAGAACGGGTGGAGATCACCGTTCCCGCGGAGATCTCCTGGGACGCGGACATCGATCCGGTGCGGCACTTCCGTGCGTCGGTCTGCGTGCTGGGACCGCTGACCGCCCGCTGCCACCGGGCCGTCGTCGCCCTGCCCGGCGGGGACGCCATCGGCAACCGGCCGCTGGACATGCATCAGTCGGGTCTGGAGAAGATGGGCGCGGTGACCCGGATCGAGCACGGCTGCGTGGTCGCCGAAGTGGAGCAGCTGCACGGTGCGGACATCTCCCTCGACTTCCCCTCGGTGGGCGCCACCGAGAACATCCTCACCGCCGCCGTGCTGGCGGAGGGGACGACCGTGCTGGACAACGCGGCCCGTGAACCGGAGATCGTCGACCTGTGCCACATGCTCCGGGAGATGGGGGCGGACATCGAGGGGGAGGGGTCGAACACCATCACAGTGCGCGGCGT
>NZ_CACZOO010000121.1 GCF_902782855.1 uncultured Corynebacterium sp. | reverse complement strand
TCGCGAATGCTGCCGGCCCTCATGAGCTCCGGTACGAGCCCGGTGGTGCTGCAGCGGAGTCGGCGGAGTCGGCAGAATCGGCAGAATCGGCGGGTTCCGTGGAACCCTGACCTCGACCGGCCTGCTACGGCAGCTCCACTTCCACAACCGATCCCAGCAGCGGCAGGTGGATGAGGATCCGGGCGGGGGCGGTACCGGTGATGTCGGTCAGGGCCTGCCGGTAGACGTCCATCTGGCCGAGGTAGTTCTTCCGGACATGGCCGACGGGGTCGCCCCCGGGGTAGGTCTTGTGGTCCACGATGATCTGCCGGTCGTCGCCGCTGTCGCCGCCGCCAGCCACGGTGACCAGCTGGTCGATCCAGCCCTGGGCCCGCTGGTGGTCGGCGTTGGCCCAGGTGAAGGGAACCTCGGAGTCCACGGCGGTCGCCCCCAGGGACTCATGCAGGAACCGCTGCCACCGTTCACCGCACTCCACGACCTGCTCAGCGGTGACCACGGCACCGACACCCCAGTTCGTCACCAGTCGTGCGGCGACCTGCTGCTTCACGGCGTCATCCAGGGAGTCCAGCGGAGCGGCGAGGTAGGAGTGGATGCAGTCACCGACCTTGTTCCACTCCGGGCCACCACCGCTGACCAACGCGGGACCCAGGTCCGCGACCTCGCGGACGAGGGCACCCGCGGCGAGCTCCGCAGAAGCTTCGGCACCACTGGGGGCGAACGTGGCGGACACGATCTCACAGCCGGAATCGGCGACACCACGGTCGACATCGAGCTGCCCGGCCGGCGAGATGGACCCGGTGGCGTCCGTCGCCGTCTCCGCCAGCTCCGCCGGCTTCTCCGTCTCGCGCGGCAGGGCGGGCACCGGGTCCGAATCGGCGAGCAGTTCGGCGAGCTCACCGGCGGCCAGACCGGACTCCGCCAGCGCTCTCCACTTCGCCGTCGACGAGTAGGGGGCCAGCACGGTCCGGAACCTCGACCGGGTCATCGCGACATAGAGCAGCCGCTGCTCCTCGAGGAGTTCGGTGGTGCGTCGGGACTGCTGCGCGTCAGTGGCGGTCAGCGCCTTCTTCACCCCGGAGTGGGCGAGCAGGGTGTCCGGCCAGAACCGGAGATGCCGTCCTGCCAGAGGATCGGACATGGTCAGTGGGGTGTTCGACTGCACCCACACCCCGGCGGGGGTGAACCGCTCCCGGGCGTCCGGCAGGGCGACGACGACCGTGTCCCACTCCAGTCCCTTGGCCTGGTGGACGGTGTGGACCTCCACCGCTCCCGGCTCGGCGGTCGGGGTGGAGACCGTACCCTCATCAGCCAGGTGGGCCAGCACCCCGGCGACGGTGGCGGGCTCACCGGCGGACTCCTGCTCGGCGGCGAAGTCCGCCGCGGCCTGAAGGATCCCGGTGACTGACCCGGTGCGCTGAGCGGGACCGGTCGATGCGGCGACACGTCCACGCAGGTCGAGGGCATCCACCACCGCGGTGACGAGTTCGGTGACCGGCAGTTCGGACATGGCGCCGCGCAACGCGGTCAACGGTGCGAGCACCGGGTCAGCGGCCCACTCCCGCAGCTGCGCCCGGCAGGCGTCCCGGTCCGGCAGTGCGGTGAGCTGATCGAACCAGTCCGCGTGGGCCGGGTGGTCGGGCATCAGCGTGATCAGCTCGACCAGGGCCCGGGTGTCCGACGTGTCCAGCAGCAGTGCCAGGGCGGCGGTGACGAGTTGGCCTTCCCTGGTGGTCGACAGTGGGACGCCACCACCGGCGCAGGGGATACCTGCGGCACCCAGCGCGGAGCGGATCTCCGCGGCGTGGGTGTTGGTGCGTACCAGGATCGCGCGGCTGCCCCGGTGCGCGTCACGGTCGTCCAGTTCGGCGATGCCGTCGACGATCCGGTCGAACCACAGTTCCTTCTTCGCACGGCCTTCGGTGTGCGGCCAGGTGACGGTCTCGCCCGCCGCGCGGGCACCGTCGGCGGCGTAGGCACAGGCGCGCGCCTCCGGGACGGTGAGCTCGACATCACCGGTGAACAAGCGGCTGAACAGGCGGTTCGACAGGTCCAGCGGCGCCTGCCTCGTCCGGTAGGAGTGCGTGAGCACCTCGGAGCGCCCGGCCAGTCCAGCCGGATCGGTGATCACTTCGACCGCTGAATCCATCAGCGCGGGGTCGGACCCGCGGAAGCCGTAGATCGACTGCTTCGGGTCACCGACCCAGATCACCTCGTCCACCAGCTGCGCAAGCTCGGTGAACAGGGCTAGCTGCAGGGGGCTGGTGTCCTGGAACTCGTCGACGACGAGGATCCGGAACCTGGCGGCCAGGGTCTCCCGGACCGCCTGCCGGGTCGCCTCGGGCACACCTTCCCCACGCAGCAGCTGCAGCGTGAGCTGTTCCTGATCGGTGAAATCGATGAGGCCGAGGGCGTCCTTGTAGTCGGCGTAGGCGCTCAGGCACTCCGCCGCGGTGGTGAAGACCAGTCGGATGAGCGTGTCCACGTCGCCGCGCAGGGCAGGGTCGGCGAGAATCTCGGCGGCGGAGGTGACCGACCCGTAGGCCTCCTTGATCGGCTTGGTCGGCGACGGTACCCCCGGCACTTTGCCCTCGGCGGTCTTCAACCAGTCCGACCAGGGGATCGAGTCACGGTCGCGGCGCACCCGGCGTCCGAACCGTTCCAGGGCGTCGATCCGGTCGAGGACGCCGTTCGCCGAACGCGTGGGGATGGTGCCGTCATCGATCTCGTCGCGCAGCCGGCGGGGCAGGGAGCGGGCGGCGGTGGCCAGGGCGGCACGGGTGTCGGTGGGGGCGGAGCCGGCGGACTCCTCGTCGAGAACGGCGTGGAGCTCGGCGATACTGGCCTCGGCGAAGCCGGGGAGTTCCCCGGCGGCGATGTTGTTCGAGCGGGCATGGTCGGTGACGCTGCGGATCGTCGCCGCCCAGTTCGTCGCCCGGCTGAAGAAGCCACGGTCCTCGACCGCGTCATAGCCGGTTCGTGCGAGCAGGGCGCGGTGGGCGTCCTCGGCGTCGGCGATGAGGTGGTCGGTGGCACGGGTGAAGGCGGCGTGCTGCGACTGTTCAGTGAGGACGGCGAGATCGGGGGATCGGCCGGCGTCGAGGGCGAAGTCGGTGAGGATGCGTCCGGTCACCGAGTTCACCGTGCCGATCAGTGCGGTCGGCAGTGCGGCGGCCTGGTCCAGCAGGCCGCGGTCGACGAGCGTGCCACGGATCCGGTCGGTGAGTTCAGCGGCGGCGGCGCGGGTGAAGGTCGTGGCGATGATCTGGGAAGGACGCAGCACGGTGCCGTCGTCACCTGCGTGGGTGAGCCGGTCGGTGAGCAGTTCGGTGAGCCGGTAGGTCTTCCCGGATCCGGCCGATGCCCTGATGATGGTCCAGCGGGTCATGCCCGGTCTCCTTTCACGCCGGTGACCAGCGCTAGATCGGTGTATCTGGCGGACGCGGCGGGAAGGAACCCGGTTTCGCCGGCGGCGGCGAGGGCGGCCCGTGCGTCATCGGTGGTGCTGTCGGCGTCATCATCGGCGTCACCTTCCTGCAGCACCAGGAGGTTGCCGAGATCCGTGACCCGTCCCGCGCGCAGGTCGTCCAGGATGCGGTTGAGCCCGGTGACGGCCCGGTTCCACAGATCGTCGGCGGTCGGGGCTCCACCCTCGGCGACGGTGACCTCGAGTGTGTCGTCGCCGAGCCCGAAACGGCGGTCGGCGGTGTGGAGCAGATTGTCGTGGAGGGAGAAGTACGCCACCGGCACCTCGGCGAGCCGTCCGCCGGCCCCCGCGACGGAGGCGGCGTACACCGCGAGCTGCAGGGCGGTGCCGTCGGCCACCGCGTCCCGGTACTTTCTCTTGGCGAAGGTGTACTTCAGGTCGATGACACCGTCGGTGCCGTCGGCCATGACGACGTCCATGTCGCGGAAACCACCGAGGGTCAACGGCGCACCGTCGTGTCCGTGACTCCCCGTCAGCGTGGTCTCGAACTCCGCTTCCACGTCGCGGACGCGGATGCCGGCGTCCTCCAGTGCGGTGAACAGGCCCGTGATGGAGCGGACGGCGAGGGCGACCGTGGCACCACGGTCGCGGCTGTGGCCGGGCAGCGCGAGTTCGGAGGCGTAGGCGGGCAGTAGCGCCCGGAGTTCCGTGGCGACCTCCTGCGGAGTGACACGGACGGTGACCGGTGCGCCGTCGTTCTCGCTCAGCTGCCGACCGACGACGGCCTCGACGGCGGCGTGGAGCCAGGTACCGATCATCCGGTTGCCGGTGGGGACGTCGACCAGGCCGCCGGCGCGGACCCCGAGACGCCGGTCGAGCGGCCATTCGAGCGGATGGACCAGCAGCTTCTCCCACTGCGAGAAGCTGATACGGGTGGGGATGAGGTGCTCCCCGCCGGCGACGGTGCGGTGGACCGGGTCAGGGACGCAGAATTCGAGGGCGTCGGGGGAGTGGGCCGTGCCCGCGGGCAGGACGGCCGCTTGCCGGGTGGCGATGCGCAGGTCGTCGGAGGTGGTGCCGGTGTGGCGGGGCAGGTCGTTGAGGAGGAAGGTGAGGGCGGCGTGCTCGGCGGCGCGTTCCCCGTCCACGCGGGTGGGCAGCACCGCGGTGACGGTGCCTCGGCGGCGAAGCGCCCGCAGCTCGGAGTGCAGCGTGAGCCGGGCGACCGCCTCAGGGTCGGGCATGACGGTTCCGGCGTCCCGCAGCCAAACAGCTTCGGCGGGACGCAGCAGGTCACGCACCCCGTAACGGTCATCGACCGGCAGCCACCAGACGACCGGGGCGGTACCGGTGCCGAGCTGGCCGGGGGTGGTGACGACATCACGGGTCGCTGATGCCCCGGCATGGACGCGGAGCCCTCCGGTACTCGTGACCTCGGCGACAATCTGGTCGAGTTCGTGGCCGCTGATCCGGTCCCCGAGCCCGGCGACCAGCGTGCTGACGGTGGTGGTCAGTTCTGCGACGCGGGCGGGTTCGTTGTCACCACGGCTGAAGCGCCTGAGCTGTCTGGCGAGCCAGGCGAGGTGGGCGGTGACGAGGGCGGTCTCTATGCCGTCATGGTCGGTGAGCGGGGTCAGGCGAATGAGTTCGTCGAACTCGCGGACGGCCCCGGCATCTTCCGGCCCGGCATCTGCCAGGGTGTCGGCGACAGCCGCCGCCCATGCAGGTCCACCGATCCCGGGTTGTTCACTGATGGCGCGAATGAGGGTCCTGCGCAGCGCCCCGGGCAGCAGCGGGAATGCGGCGGCCCCCCTCTGCCCCGGGACGGTGACATTGAGCAGGTCGGCGAGAGCGGACACATCGTGAGGTGCGGTGACCGCCCGGAGGAACACCGGGATGACCTGGGACAGCGGTGAGACACCGCCGGGGCGTACGCCCACCGGCGCTGCTCCGAGGCGCAGTAGCTCATGGTCGAGCAGTTGGCTGGAACGTCCGGCGAGGACGGTGTGGTGCCCACCGGTTCTCTCGAGGTCGGTGAGCAGGCGGGCGACTGCCGGGGCTGCGTCCCATTCCGTGTCCGCGGTGAGGATGGTGAGTTCGGCCAGCGGCGCCGGTTCGGGCAGCTCAGTGACCGGGACACCGAGAACGGTGAGGTTTCCGAGGATCCGCCGCCACAGTGGTGGCAGGTCATCGACGGGATGGTCGAGGTCGATCGCGTCGATACCGAGTGGCCACGAGGCGCCGGCGCTGACCAGGTCGGTGAGCATCGCGTCGATGGTGCGCAGGGAGTCCGCGGGACCCGGTGCCCAGCCGGGCGTGGTCGCCAGCAGCGCTTCGACGCGGGTGAGGACGCCGAGACGCTCGGGAACGGCGGAATCCGCGGCGCCCGGTGTTCCGGCGGGGAAGTCGGGACACCACCCGGCGGCGACGAGCTGGTCACGCCAGGTGAGCAGTTCCCGGGCGACGGTCCACGGGTCGTGGGAGAAGCCGGTGGCGGGCCAGGATCCCGGGCCGGACGTGGCGATGACCCGGCGCAGAGCACTGCGGTAGGCGGCGATTCGGGTGGGCTGGTCAAGCTCCGGTCGGGTGACGGCGAGCCGGGTGGCGAGAATGTCGGTGAGCCCCGTCGGGCCGGTGACGACTTCACCTAGTGTGGCGGGGGTGGCGGCGGTGGTCCAGCGGGCGGTGTCGAAACCCCATCCGAAGGTGATGTGCATGCGGCGTCCTTTCTCTTGGTCGCGAGGCTACCGGGTGGACCGGACGGCATCGGCGTGGGGAGTGCCGGTGTTCGATTTCTGGTGGCGTCGGACCACGTACAGGGCCGCGACGATGATGACGACGATGACGGCGGTGGTCCCCAGGAACAGCGGAAGCGACCGTTCCGGGGGAAGCAGCTGGATGAGACCGGGAATCGCGAACACGATCGCGAGGAAGGCGAGGGTCTTGTTCTGGAGGCTGTCCTGCTGGGACTGCCGGTGATTCCTACGGTCCCGTTCATTCTCCCGGGCCTGCGCCTCCTCCGCCGCCTGTCGCTGCAGCTGCCGGTCGAGGTCGACCTGACGCTGGTTGAACTGGACCGAGTAGACGGCCTCCCGCAGAGACAGTTCGTCCTTGACATCGAGATAGCGGCGCGTCACCCCGAGAGACTCCCGGAGAGAGAGCATGAACTCCGTGTCCAGGTCACGACCCGGGACGACCTCGAACCACAGCCGGTCGCGGAACCGGACGAAGTCCGACTGGATGTCCCGGAACTTCTTCAGGGCGGCGGAGAGATCGGCGACAGCATCATCGAGACTCTGGTCGCCGTCTTCGGACCCACGCAGTTCAGACGAGGCGAGGGTGATGGAGCGGAGACGCTCCCCGATGTTGCCCAGCATGGTCGATGCCCGATGAATGAGGATCGCCAGGTCGATGAGCCTGGTCCCGGAGAGCATCCACGGATTGGAGTCGTGGACGTCTGCGGGACAATTGCGGACCAGCGCCGCACCGTGGTGGGTCGGGACCATGGTCCAGTACTCGAAAGCGCTGCGGTCGGGATTGTCCGGGGTGGCTGAGGAGTAGCGGGGAATCCCCTCCGCGAACTGGTCGGCGCCGGAACCCAGTGCCCAGGCCCAGGTGTCCTGGAGACACCAGCCCCATTCACTGTCCTCCCCGGGATCCTGGAACAGTGCGGGGTGCGCGTCGAGATCCTTGCCCGGAACCGCGCAGACGACCCGGACCGGCCGCCTGGATACTCCGCTTCGCCACAGTCGGACCGGGCGTTCGCCCGGATGCCGGATGACGGTCGGCTCCGCGAAAGTCACCTTGCTGCCACCGGCGATCTCACCGCTTTTACCGACGGATGCGATGAAGCGGTCGCTGTCGGGTGCACCGTCGTTGAGGGCATTGACGGCGTCCGCGATGAAACGGTCCAAAAGACGCACGTCCTGTGTCTCCCCCGGTGTCCGTTCCGCTGTCTGCCCCGGTGACTTCACGGTGATCCGGCGGCGTGACCGGTGCAGTGACTGCGAGACCTGTTCGAGCGAGGAGGAGGAACAGTTCTCGGCGAGGATGTGCAGAACGAGGTAGTCGTGGGCGAGCTCGCCCGGCACTGAATGAACCTTCTCCCCGCCGGATTCGTCGGGCGTGCTGACATCACGGTGGGTGAGCATTCCCCGGTACTGGAGAAACTCGGCGCACACCAGCCGGACGCTGGCACGGGAGGAAACACTGGAACCGTCGACCGGCTCTTCATCGAGCATGAAGACGGAGACAGGTTTCTCCGGTTGGCCGGAAGCGGGAGTGTCCCCGTGCTTCGGACTCACTGTGGAGTAGGTGTCGGCGGAGAACAGGTACCTGTGGCACCGGAGGTCCTCACGCAGTGGATTCGATGTGGTGGTGGATCCGGACCGGTTGAGCCCCGGAACATCCCGGTCGACAGCCGCAGCACCGACGGACTCCGCCAGCGGTCCGGTGAATCTGGCGGTGGCGGTCTCATGGAAGGTCCGGGGGGTGTATGCGTAGACCCCGTCTCCCTGTCGGTTCCAGTCGGGTGCCCGATAGGTGCCGTCTACGTCGACGGCGGTCTCAATTGTCTGGATGCCACGGAATCTGCCAGGCAACCAGGACGGGGGCAGGTCCACGAACCGTTGTGCCGTCCGCGCGGGAGGGAGGCCGGACGCGGGGAACGGAAGAACCAGGGTGAACAGTGTGGCACGCCAGTCCGGTAGCTCTGAGGTGGAGTAGTCCCTGGGGAGGCGGAGGCGCATTCCGGGCTTGACGTAGTCCCTGTCGTCGGACTCAGTTCTGTGTTTCACAGTGTTCCTCGGGTCTGAGGGGAGAATGTTGGTTGTCTACTCTCACACTGTCATGAGGGGAGCCGTGGTGTGTGCGGAGTGGGTAGCAGTCCCCGCCGCTGCAGGAGAAACAATGTCAAATCCCATTTGCTGGGATCATAACACCCCCAAAGTGGGTTATTTTGGGATCTGAACCGGCTGGGGGCCTACTGTTGACGACGAACTCGGCCACACCAACGCTCGTGGGCGAGTCTCGGCCCTGACCCGCACCCTGGTCAGGGCCGTCTCATGTCTGTGCTCGTTTCGGTGGCGGGCCCGCAGGCTGTTG
>NZ_CACZOO010000120.1 GCF_902782855.1 uncultured Corynebacterium sp. | reverse complement strand
GTCCCCGATGCCGTCGGTGAAACCGGGCAGTTCGTTGCCGATCCGGGACGCCGCCCAGTTTGTCGCGGTGTCCATCCCGTAGATCGACTCGTGGAGCACGGCGTAGAGCGGGGCGTCGGCGAAGCGGACCTCATCAGCGACGTGCAGCAGGAACGGGGTGCGCAGCCGCTTCTCCCCGGCCACGGTGTGGAAGGGGTCCTCCAACAGGTAGGCGAGGGTGTCGAAGCCGCCGGTGCGGCCGAGGTTCATGCCGACCAGGCGGAAACGGCGGGAGGAGAGACGGGAGCCGTCCGGGAGCCGTTCATCGTGGGTGTCGAGGTGACGGCAGATGTCCCGGATGAGCCGGGCAGACCCGGGGAACTGGGTGAACAGGCGCTCATTGCGCACCGCGGTCTTCGCGTAGGTCGACCGGTAGATGTCGTCGATGCGGGTGTGCGGGTCGTGGGCGAAGCCGGGCAGCCCCCCGGTGAAGTACGCCTCGGCCACGCCCTCGGGGTGCCGGGAGAGGTAGGTGGTGATGCAGAACCCGCCGAAGGACTGGCCGAGCAGGGACCACGGCTTCTCGTCGAGGGCGGCGCGGAGCAGCTCGGCGTCCTCGACGATGGCGTCGGCACGCAGGTGGGTGAGGTAGTCGACCTGGTCAGCTGCGGTGGCGCCGAGGGCCTCGGGCGTGGCGGCGTCCACCGGGGTGGAACGGCCGGTGCCGCGCTGGTCGAGGAGGATGACGCGGTAGTTCTTCAGTGCCTCGCCCAGCCATCCGCCGATCTCCCGGGTGGGGGAGGTGGGACGCAGTGCGCCGTGACCGGGACCGCCCTGGAGGAAGAGCAGCGCGGGGAGGTCCTCGCCGCCGTCGGGGACGTACTCCCGGGCGAAGACGTCGATGGTGCGGGGGTCGGGGACGGTCGTGCCGGCGAGCTCCGGGTGGATGAGCGGTGCGGTGAGCACGTGCTGCTTCACGGTATGCCCGTGGCGGCGGGTGACGGTGGACGTGAGGTTCGCTGCGGTCATGGTTCCGGTTGTACCCGGTGAGGTCCGGGTGTGCGTCGGCGCGTATCGATTTGACTGATTGCGGACGGGGTGCCACTATAAGGGTGGAAAGAGGGAGCCTCGCAGACGCGGAAACGCGGTGCGGGGCTTTTGTCGTGTCCGGGGGTGGACAACTGACAACCGAGGGGGGACCGGTGGCCCCGTATCCGTCAACTCGAGCACGGAGCCGAGGTGACGCGAGATTCAACGGTTCCGTGCTCGAGTTGACGGACGCCGGGGTCGGGATGCCGGTCGACGCCAGCCCGGAGTGGTCGCTGCGGGAAGAGTATGAAGCGAAGGCGATCGGGTGGCTCAATCTCACGGAGCTCGGGGACAGTGCGCTGATCACACATACAGAGGTACCGCTGGTGAGGGCACTGGCACTGGACCAGAAGGGCAGGAATAATGGTCGGAAATAGATCGCACCCGGAGAGGAGCGGAGTCATGGCGGCGCAGGGCATTCGATTGAGTGAGGCACAGGAAGCGCACATCCTCCATCTGAAGGCGCAGGCCGCGTACAACGCGAACAAGTACACCAACGATATCCTGCCCCGGTGGGTCTACGAGGAACTCGGTAAGGACGTTCCGGCCGACGCCACCGACGAGCTGCAGATCGGGCCAAAGAAGCGGTGGTGGCAGCGGCTCCGGGCGTCCTGATCAAGGACAGGAGATTATCCGTCGACGGTGAGAGTCACCCGGTCCGCACCACGGAACGGGCCGAGAGACTCTGCCTCCTGCGCCAGGGCCTCCACGGTCGACGGGGGAAGGGAGCGGAAGGGGGAGACCCTCACCGTCAGCGATGTCCCCGACTTCTTCGGACGCCACACCCCGGCGATACGGCCGCCGACCAGGATCGTCCCGGGGGCTCCGACCGGGGCCCACACCCTCCGGTGGTACTCCTTCGCGACGAGGGTTCCCCGGTCGCGGCACTGCATGTAGGGGTCACGGGGAGGGAGGAACCGGACAGCATCCCCCGGGAATGACGGGTCTCCCAGGAGACCGTCGAGGTCTGTGGTGAGGACCCAGGAGCGGCGTCCTGCGTGGTCGACCTCGGTGAGCTCGTCGGTCAGGAGATCCCACCAGGCCTTCGCATCGGTGGCGGTCACACCCAACCACGAGGCGAAGTCTGAGCGGGTCGACGGCCCGTAGCAGTGCAGGTAACGGCGGAGCAGCTCTGCGCGTGCCGTCGACGGCTCCATGGTGGGGAACGGGGCACCGCACCAGTCGTCGACGAGCGCGAACCGGCTGCCCCGTCCGGGGACGATGCAGATCACCCCCTCCAGCGTGAGGATCCGGAGAATGAAGTGCACCACCGCCTCGCCCACCGGCTGCCCTGCGGCATGGGGTCCCTCGGAGTCCCAGACGCCTCGGGCGGTTTCGGGCAGATGCCCTGCGATCGCTGGTGCGATCTCCTCACCCAGCTCGGTGACGGTGAGCTGCCGTCCGGCGAGGACGCCCCGGATCTCCTCCCGTACCAGGCCAGTGGCCTCGTCGAGGGTGAGGTTGAGCCGGTCGAGGTCACGTTCCACGCCGCGGATCAGGTGCAGGCGACCTGTCTCGGTCGGTGGGAGGACACCGGTGGTGAAGACCGCGGCGTCCTCCGTCGGAATCAGGAACGGGGCTCCGCGCATCGCCCAGGTCGTCACCAGGGACTTCCGTGCTCCGACGGCGTCCGAGAGATCATCCGGGGTGAGTGCCGTGCGGGCATGCAGCGCCAGGGCCGCGGAGCCGGGTGGACTGTCCTGGATGCCGCAGGCACCGACCACGTTCCCGAGTTCCGTCAGCGGAGCGCGGTCGAGCAGCCCGTGGTTGCGCAGCCGGAAGGCGATGACCTGGTCGGTGGTGACGGACGGAGTCTGGGAAGTCACGGCTCCACGGTAACCTCACCGGCATGCTCCGCATCGCCACCACCAACGTCAACGGGATCCGCGCCGCACAACGCAGGGGGTTCGGGGACTGGCTGGACACCCGCGGTTGCGACGTCATCGCGGTGCAGGAGGTCCGGGCGCAGGCGGACAAACTGCCGGAGGACGCTTTCGGCGGCTACCACGTCGCACTCGAGACCGGCTCGATCCCGGGACGCAACGGGGTCGCCGTGCTGACCCGCACCGCGCCCGCGGCGGTGCGGACATGGAGTGGGGCCGCGCTGGTCGGCGGGCCGCACGCTAACCCCGGTGACCTCGATCAGATTGCGGCCACCGACCGCGTCCCCCTTGCCCGTGACCTGCGCCCGTTCATCACGCAGGGACGCTACATCGAGGTCGACCTCGCCGATGCTCCCGTGACGATCGCCTGCCTGTACCTGCCCAAAGGCGGGCTGCCCGCCGAGCTGCAGCGTCCGGAGCGGATGCGCGAGGCGCCCGACGGCGGTGCCCGCTACGAGCGCAAGATGGGCTTCCTCGCCGGCTTCGAGCGCTATCTCACGAGGACGCGCCGGGCAGCCCTCGCCGATGGCCGCGAGTTCCTGCTCATGGGCGACATGAACATCGCCCACACCCGGTATGACCTCGCGAATTGGCGGCGGAACCAGAAACACGACGGTTTCCTCCCCGAGGAACGGGACTGGTTCGACCGGCAGCTCTCCCCGCGCACCCTCGTCGACGTTGTTCGGTCGCTGCACCCGGATGAGGACGGCCCGTATTCGTGGTGGTCCTGGGCAGGCCAGTCCTTCACCAAGGATGTCGGGTGGCGCATCGACTACCACCTCGCCACACCCCGGCTGGCCCGCGCCGCGGTGAGTGCGGGGGTGGACCGGGACTTCCGTGGTGTGAGACTCTCGGACCACTCGCCGGTGGTCGTGGACTATGAGCGCTGACTACGCGACCGGGTAGCCGGTGACCGGGCCCTTCGTGTTCGATTCCCAGCCCAGCTCCGGGGCGACGTGCTCGGCGAAGTTCTGCAGGATGCGCAGGTTCGCGTCCACCCCCAGCTGAGACGGGATGGTGATCATGAGGGTGTCCGCCTCCATCAGGGCGGCGTCCTTCCTGAGCTGTTCGACGAGCTTGTCGGGCTCATCGGTGTAGGTGCGTCCGAAGGTCGCCTGACCGTCGTCGATGTAACCGATGCCGCCCTCGTCGCCGCCGATCCCGAACATCCGCATGTCCTCCTCCGAGGTCACCGGGATGATCGACCGGGAGACGGAGACGCGCGGCGTCCACAGGTGCCCGGCCTCCTTCCAGGCGGCGCGGTAGTCGCGGATCTGTGCGGCCTGGAGGTCCTCGAAGCGGTCGCCGTTGGCCTCGGTGAGCAGGGTGGAGCTCATGAGGTTCACGCCGTCGTGGGCGGCACGCACCGCGGTGTCGCGGGAGCCCGCGCCCCACCACACGTGCTTGTGCAGGGACATCGAGTGCGGCATCACCGGCACCGGGACGTTCGGGTGGTACATCCGCGGGTACTGCTGGTCCAGGGGCAGGGAGGTGGCCATGCCAGCACCGTCGACGGCGGCGAGGAAACGCTCGAACTTCTCGCGTGCCATCGCAGCGCCCTTGGGGTCGTCGTCGGCGGCGGGGTGGTAGCCGAAGGCCTCGTAGCCGCGGTCGACGGGCTCGGGTGATCCCCGGGAGACGCCGAGCGCCACCCTGCCGTCACTGAGCAGGTCGAGCTGTGCCGCTTCCTCGGCGAGGTGCAGGGGGTTCTCGTAGCGGATGTCGATGACGCCGGTCCCGACCTCGATGTTCGTCGTGCGCGCCGCGATGGCGGAGAGCAGCGGCATCGGGGCGGAGTGCTGCGGGGCGAAGTGGTGGACACGGAAGTACGCTCCGTTGACGCCCAGTTCGTCGGCGCCGATCGCGATCTCCAGCGCGTTCTTGAGGTTCTCCTTCGCGCCCGGCATGTGGTGGGCGCCCCCGCCGCGTTCAGATGCGGAAAGGTCGTAGTGCCCGAAGCTGAGGAAGCCGAAGGCCTTCATGGATGCTCCTTGTGGTGCGGTGGTCAAGTAGTTGATGTGTCAACTATATGCCCGGGAAAGGAGCCGCGCAAGGGAGCAGGGTCGGCGGGGACCTCAGGCGATCCAGACCTTGCGCAGCGTCTCGGTGACTGCCCACCGGGTCCGCATCCCGGCTGTCAGCCGCACCACGGACCCGGGACACAGGGTGATGGCCGGGAGTGCGGGCTCGCCTTCGCCAGGGAGGAACTCCACTGTGCCGTGACCGGCCAGGACGATGAAGAGCTCGTCGTCCTCGACATCCTCATCAACCCCCGGAGTCATCTCCCAGATGCCTACGGTCGTGCCGGCGAATGATCCCAGCTCGACCAGACCTGTGGCCCCGTCCAGCTTCACCGGCAGGGTCAGTGCGTCCACCACCGCACCAGGGCTCGGTTCCCTCACGAGTCGAACCCCAGGCCGAGAGCGTCCAGTGTCTTGAGCAGCAGATTGCGCTTGCCCTGGTTGTGGTCCGCCCGGTCCATCGACCACTTCGTCATCGTCACGCCCAGCGTCGCAGCCGGTTCCGGCGGGAACGGTACCGGGCGCTTGCGCACCATCTCCAGCCGCGTCCGCTCCGTCGATTCCCCGGCCAGCAGGTCGAGCATGACATTGCCCGCGAAGCGGGTGGACCCCACACCCAGTCCGGTGAATCCGGCGGCGTAGGCCACGCGTCCTCCCCGGGCGGTGCCGAAGAAGGTCGTGAACTGGGTCGAGGAGTCGATCGCGCCGGCCCACCGGTGACTGAACCTCAGGCCCTCCAGCTGGGGGAAGGTGGTGAAGAAGTGGGAGGCGAGCTTCCGCCAGGTCTCCGGGCGGTGCTCGTAGGCGGGGTTGACCTTGCGGCCGGGGTGGTAGACCGCATCGTAGCCGCCGAAGAGGATGCGTCCGTCCTTCGTCGGGCGGTAGTAGTGGAACTGGTTGGCCAGGTCCGAGATGCCCTGGCGGTCCTCCCAGCCGACCGAGGCCCACTGCTCCGGCGTGAGCGGTTCGGTCATCAGGGCGTAGTCGTACACCGGCACGGTCATCAGCCGGTTGCGCCTGAGCAGGGAGGGGAAGACGTTGGTGGCGAGCACTGCCTGGTCGGCATGGACGCGTCCCTCCGCGGTGACGACGGTGACGACGGTGACGCCGGACGCGTTTCCCCGGTCGGTCTCCAGGGCGGTGGCGGGGGAGTGCTCGAAGATCTCCACGCCGAGGTTCTCGCAGGCCCGGGCCAGTTCGGCGGCCATGCGGGCGGGGTGGACCAGGGCGGTGGAGTCGGGGGAGAACAGTCCGGCGAGATAGGTCGGGGAGTTCACGGCCGCGCGCACGGCGTCCTCGTCGAGGAACTTCCCTTCGTCGGAGGACGCCGCGTCCCGCAGCCACCCGATCTCGTGGGGTTCGACGGCGACGGCCAGCGAACCGGTGCGTTCGAACTGGAAGTCCAGGCCGTGGTCCCGCTCTGTCGCACCGATGGCGTCGAGGTTCTCGTGTCCCATGCGTTCCAGCTCCGGCATCTCGTCCGGCCAGCGGTTCATGCCGTTGTCGTGGCCGTGGGTGAGGCTGGATTCGCAGAAGCCGCCGTTGCGTCCGGAGGCCGCCCAGCCGACGCGCTGGGACTCGACGACGACGATGCGGCGTCCCGGATCGCGGGTCGCGGCGAGCAGCGCGGTCCACAGACCGCAGTAGCCGGCGCCGACGATGACCAGGTCCGCGCGGGTGTCACCGGTGAGTGAGGGGCGGGCCGGACGCAGGGCCTCCGGCAGGTCCTCGGTCCAGAACACCCCGGTGTGCGTGGTGGCGAGACTGTGCTCGACCACAGTGGAGGGGGGTGTGTTGCGTTCGAAGGTCGTGGTGTTGTTGGTGCCCACGATTGTCACTTCCTGGTGCGTCTCGGGAATCAGCATGATACAACGGTGTTGTATAACGTCAATGTAGCAGGAGGAGCGGGGATGCCGCAGTCCGGGAACAGGTACACCACCATCTTCATCAACGGCACCGCATTCACCGCGGGCTGGGCAGGATCCAGGCTACTCGGCGTCGGGGTCCGTGACGGTCGCATCGTTGCCGTCGCGCCGGACGCCGAGCTGGTCGCCGCAGGCGCCGACGAGGTCGTTGACCTGCACGGCGGTCTCATCTCCCCCTCGTTCCAGGACGCCCACATCCACGCCGTCCCCGGTGGCATCGAGCTGCTCGGCTGCGACCTTTCGTCCGCCGGGGACGCCGGGGAGACCCTGGCGGTCATCGCCGACTTCGCCGCGTCCCACCCCGCCACCTCGGAGGATACTGCGTGGATCCGGGGTGGCGGCTGGACCATGTCGCATTTCCCCGGCGGCACACCCACCGCCGCCATGCTCGACCGGATTGTGCCGGACCGCCCCGTCGCCCTGATGAACCGCGACCATCACGGCATGTGGGTGAACTCCGAGGCACTGCGTCGCGCGGGCATCGACCGGGATGCCCCCGACCCGTCTTCCGGACGCATCGAGCGGGACGCCGACGGCAACCCCACAGGCATGCTCCACGAGGGTGCGGCGGGGCTGGTCGAGCACCACATGCCCGGCCATGATTCGACCACCGCGCTCGCCGGGCTGCTCCGCGCCCAGGAGGATCTCTTCGCCCTCGGTGTGACCGGCTGGCAGGACGCCTATGTCGGGGAGACCGGCGGGGTGACCGACACACTGCAGACCTACCTCGCCGCGTTGGACTCCGGTGACCTGCGCGCACGGGTCACCGCCGCGCTGTGGTGGGAGCGGGGCAGGGGAGTGGAACAGCTCGCCGAGCATGTCCGCCGCCGCGACCTTGTCGCCGGGCTGGGTCGCCAGGAACTGCTGCGCGCCGACAGCGTCAAGATCATGGTCGACGGCGTGGCGGAGAGCTTCACCGCGGCGTTGTCCGAGCCCTACCGTGACCCGTGCGGGCATGTCACCGACAATGTGGGGCTCACGTTCTTCACTCCGGAGGAGCTGCACAAGGCGATCGTCGCCGCGGACCGTGCCGGTTTCCAGGTGCACTGTCACACCCTGGGCGACCGGGCGACGACGTTGGCTCTGGACGGTGTGGCGCGGATCGGCCGGAGCCGGGCGCCGCGTCCGCACCATCTGGCGCACCTGCAGATGGTCGCGGCGGCGGATGTGCCGCGGTTCAATGAGCTGGGCGTGGCGGCGAACCTGCAGATGCTGTGGGCGGCGGCCGATGAGGCGATCACCGAGCTGACGATTCCCTTCATCGCCCCGGATCTCGTGGCGCGGACCTATCCTTTCCGGGATCTGCGGGACGCCCACGCGGACCTGTGCGCGGGATCGGACTGGCCGGTCTCCTCGGCGGATCCGCTGGAGGGCATCCGCGTCGGTGTGACCCGGGCAGAGCCGGGGACGCCGGCGGGGGCTCCGGTGGATCCCCGGATCTGCCCTGACCAGGCAATTGACCTGGCCACGGCGTTCGCGGCGTACACGGACGGTTCGGCGCGGATCAACGGGCATGACGATTGCGGCCGCCTGGAGCAGGGGTTCCGGGCAGACCTGGTCGTCCTCGACCGCGATCCGTTCAGCGGAGCGGCGGAAGGGCTGGACGAAACCTCAGTGGTCTCGACCTGGATGGACGGGGTGCGGGTGTTCGGGATCTGAGGGGGTTAGGTCAGGAAACCGACGATGATTCCGGCGATGGCGCAGACAGCGACCCCGATGAGAAGCGCAGCACGCGACTCTGCTCCGAAGAATCTATGAAGCGACCAGCACAGGCCACCTCCTGCGACAAGGCCGACGACGAGAGCATTCCGATCGACGGTGCCGAACGAGACGGACACCGCCACGTAAAGTGCTGCGTAAATGAATGCGCCGGAAACAAGAGCCTGCCACGCTGGCGAGGTGTCGGATGATGAAGCTGAAGCAGTCGACATCAGAAGCAGTTTTCCTGGATTCCGGAGATGCCGATGATCTCGGATGCCGCACCGCCAGCCACTGCTCTGAATTCCGCCCACGAGCCGGCTCCCACAAGGAGACGGGCAGTCGCCGTGATTCCTCCCAATGCCTTGACTGCGCGGAAAGCGGCGGTTCCAGGAAGGATGACGAGGGTGAGGTGAGCCACGCACTTCGTCACCTTCCACGCGCTTCCCCAGAAACCTCGGGACATGAGGACCGGATCGCCGTTCTTGTCGAGGGCGGTGAAGTTACCTTCTCCGTCTACCTGAACACTGGTGATGTTCTCAGGTAGTGCGGGTTCACCTCGCTCGGCAGCCAGGTCGTTGGCGGCGGCGATGTCTTCAGCAGTCAGCTCGACGATCGTGGTGGACTGCTGCTCCTGTGGTGTCGGGGCAGGTGCGGCGACTGCCTGGGTGGCACCGACGCTTAGTGCGATGGCGGGGACTGCGACAGCGATTAGCGCCTTCCGGCGACCGGTTGACAAAAGACGTGCCAAAGAATACATGAATGTACCTTTCGGAGAGACCGAATAAGTGAGGGTATCGCGATACTTTGCCCATGGTACATTCGATCTGTTCACTGAATGTTAACAAGGTGATTCGGGGGTGAACGTTCGAGATGTGGTGCTGTGTGCTGGGGATTCGCCGTTTTGACTGGGGGTGGGAGGCGTGATGTGAAGGCGCTGAGCTCAGGAAATGTTTCCTGAGTGACTCACACCCGCTCGGCGACGTCCAGCACGCGGCGGATGACGTCCAGGGCCCGCTCTTCCGGCCAGTGGGCGGCGTCCTCGATATTGGCGAAGGACGCCCCACGGACCATGAGGTAGACGGTCTCGGCGACGGCCTCCGGGTTCCGGAAGCCGGACTCCTCTGCGGCGGTGAGCAGCTGATTGCGGACCTTGCCGGCCTCGATGGCGAGGTTCGCCGCCATCTCGGGCTCCACGGTGGCGTTGGCGAGGATCTCGATGATCAGGGCCCGGGGGACCATGTCGTCACTGCGGGTGAACAGGGCCCATGTCGCGGTCTCCAGGAGGCGGTCGGCGGGGGCGCACCGGGACAGGGCGTCCTCCAGCTCCTCGCCCCAGCGGGCGTCCGCGTGGTCCAGCGCGTTGAGGATGAGGTCTGCGCGGGTCTTGAGGTAGTTGGTCACCAGGGTGGTGGAGCCGCCGAGCTCCTTGGCGACGGCCCGCAGGGTCACGGCACGGGTGCCCTGTTCCCGGGCGACGGTGAGGGTGGCGTCCGCGATGCGCCGCAGGCGCGCGGTGGTGTCGACTTCCCGGGGCATGACACCGAGTGTAACCACGCCGGAAACCTACGTGCAACATTGATGTACAACGCTGTTGTATATCGACCGGAAGAGTCGTAGAGTTCATTTGTCCGCCAAAGTGACCTGAATCACCACCGAGCCTCGACCGGCGTCGGAAAGGAAATGACATGAAACGAGTACGCGCAGGGTGTACCGGCGCAGCCAGAGCAGCGACCGCGGCAGCCACCGTCGCGGCACTCCTGGCGACCACCGCACTCGCCGGCTGCACCGCCCGCGACGCAGTGGGGAACACCGCCGCCCTCACCCCCGACGACCTCATCTCCTCCACCCCCGCCGGCACGACAGGCGTCGACGAGGTCACCTGGGGCCTCGCCGAAGGCGAACCCGCCCAGCTCGCCCCCGGCGCCGACTACAACTACGTCACCCCGAACCTCTGCGAATCCCTGCTACGCGTCACCCCGGACTTCGGGGTCGAGAACGGTGTGGCGTCCTTCGCCGACTGGGTCGACCCGGTGACCTTCAGGATCCGCCTGCGCGAGGGCGTCACCTTCTGGGACGGCTCACCGGTGACCCCGGCCGACGTCGTCTACTCCCTGGAGCGCGACCGCGACGAACGCTCCGCCTACTACGGCGGCACCGTCCTCATCGTCCCCGGCCCCGACGGCATCGCCGTCACCGGGAAGAACGAGGTCACCGTCAGGTTCATCGCCCCGGACACCACCTTCCGCGACCTGCTCTCCGGCGGTGGCGGGGCCGTGATGTCGAAGGCCTACGGGGAGCAGGAGGGCGAGGCACTCGGCACCTCCTCCGGCGGCCTCATGTGCACCGGCCCCTACAAACTCCGGTCCTGGACGCCGGGCAAGGAGATCGTCACCGTCGCCAACGAGGACTACTGGGACGGCGCCCCCAAGGTGGGGAAGCTCACCTACCGGTTCATCGCCGACGGCACCACCATGACGAACGCCCTGCTCGCCGGGGAGATCGACGGCGCCTACAACGTCGTCGCCGCCAACCGGAGCCAGTTCGAACGCTCGGACGAGGGGCGCCTCCTCGTCGGACCGTCCACCGCCTCCCTCTCCTTCGGCCCCATGCGTGCCGACGGCCTCGGCGCGGACCCCCGCATCCGCGAGGCCCTGTCCATGGCCGTCGACCGGGACTCCTACATCTCCACCGTCCTCCGCGGCCTCGGCACCGCCCAGTCCACCTTCGTCGCCCCCTTCGCCTGGGAGGGCACCGAGGACGAGGACGCCCTGGCCGTCTACCGGGACGGCTACGACAGCCTCCCCGAGCCGACCCTCGACATCGACGGGGCGAGGAAACTCGTCGACGAGGTCGCCGCCGACGGGGTGGACACCGGTCAGAAGATCGTCGCCGTGATCCCCGCCGGTAACCGGATGCTCGCCAACACCGCCGCCATCCTCCAGAGTGCGGCGGAGAAGATAGGCCTCACCGTCACCATCGACGAACGTCAGGCCACCGACTACGCGGCGATCTTCGCCGACCCCTTCAACGAGTCAGTCCGGGCCTCCGGGGATCTCGTCATCGCGACCGGCTACACCGAGATCCCCGGCGTCCTCACCTACCCCCAGCTCATGCTCATGCCGGTGGAGCTCGGCGGCATCTTCAACTGGACCAACTACGACGACGCCACCGTCATCGACGCCCTCCAGGGCGCCCGGTCCATCCCGGACGCCAAGGGAGCCGCCACCGCCTACGTCGACGCCCAGGCCCGGTTCACCCCGGACCAGGCCCAGGTGACTCTCGCCGGGGCGTACCAGACCTCGTACCTGGCCGACGACCTCACCGGCATCGTCACATCCATCTCCGCCTACTCCAGTCCGTGGGCCCTGCACCTCGGCGGGAAGTGAGTGCCATGACCAACCCCCACCCCGTACTCCGCCAGCTTCCCCGCCGCATCGGCGGCCTGCTGCTCACCCTTTTCCTGTCCTCCGTCGTCATCTTCGGTGCCCAGAAGGTCACCGGGGACCCGGTCTCCACCATCACCGGCGGTGTGCGGCCCACCCCGGAGCTCATCGCACAGGTCCGCGCAGACTACCATCTCGATGACCCGGTCTGGTCCCAGTACCTCCGGTGGGTCGGCGGCGTGTTCACCGGCGACTTCGGTGACTCCTTCGTCTACAAGACCCCGGTCATGGACCTCATCGGCCCAAGGATCGGCACCACCTTCCTCCTCGTCGCCTACGCCGTGGTCCTCATCGTCATCTTCGGTGTCGGCTCCGGACTCCTCGCCGGCGTCCGCGGCGGCAGGACCGACCGGGCCGTCATGCTCGCCACCTCCGTCGGTGTGGCCCTCCCGACCTTCGTCGTCGCCATTCTCCTCATCTGGCTGTTCGGCCGGGAACTGTCCTGGTTCCCCGTCTACGGCTCCGGGTCCGGCGTCCTCGGCACCATCCACCACCTCACCCTCCCCGCCATCGCCCTCGCGGTGCTCTACATCGCCTACATGAGCCGGATCAGCCGGGGCGCGGTCGTCGCGCAGAAGGGGTCCGAGCACGTCGAGACAGCCCGGGTCCGCGGTATCCCCGGCCGCCTGATCTTCCGCCGCCACGTCCTCTACAACGCCTCCCCGCAGATCCTCTCGGTCTCGGGTGCGACCGTCGCCGGCCTCTTCGCCGTCTCCGCTCTGGCGGAACAGGCCTTCGGCATCAACGGCCTGGGATCGCTGCTCATCGAGGCCGCCGCCCGCAACGACCTCCCGGTCGTCCAGGTCGTCTCCCTGATCCTCGTCTCCCTCTTCGTCATCCTCAACACCGCCGCGGACCTGCTGTCCGCAGCCGTTGACCCGTCCCTGCTGAAGTCACGGAAGGCAAACGCATGAGTGTCGCCCAACTCGGCAGAGGCCGGGTCCCCACCACAGTCACCAGGGCGGGACGCCGCGACCTGCTGGTCACCGTCTCCCTCGTGATCATCGCCCTGCTCGCCCTCATGGCCGTCACCGGCCCCTGGCTCACCCCCTACGACCCCGACGAACTCAACGTCGGCCCCATCGAGCAGCCGATCTCCGGCGCGCACTGGCTCGGCACCGACGATCTCGGACGGGACATCCTCTCGCGGATCCTCGCCGGGGCGCGGTCCAGCCTCGTCGGCCCGGTTTTCGTCGTTATCCTCTCCACCGTCCTCGGCACCGTCATCGGTGTCGCCGCAGCCTGGTACGGCGGATGGGTGGACGCCGTCCTCAGTCGCGTCATCGACGTCATCTTCGCCATCCCCGGCCTGGTCCTCGCGGTCCTCGCCGTCGCACTGTTCGGCAAGGGGCTCACCGCCCCGGTCATCGCCCTGTCCATCGCCTACGTCCCCATCGTCGCCAGGCTCATCCGGGGCGTGGCGTCCGCCGAACTGGCCAGGTCCTACTTCGAGGTGCTCCAGGTCCAGGGCGTGCACCCCGTCTACGCCGTCGGACGCCACCTCGTGCCGGCCCTGCTGCCAGGGCTGCTCGCCCAGTGCGGTATCGGCTTCGGCTACGCGATGCTCGACCTCGCCGCGATCTCCTACCTGGGGCTCGGCGTCCAACCGCCGGCAGCGGACTGGGGCGTGATGATCTCCGGCGGCCAGGGCTCCATCCTCGCCGGCGCCTTCGAGCAGTCCGTGTACCCGGCACTCTTCATCATCGTCACCGTGCTCGCGGTCAACATCGTGGGCGCCCGCATCACCGCCTGGGCAGAAAGCAGGGACAAATGAGCACCGACACCGCCCGTACCGTTCTCGAGATCGACCACCTGTCCATCGACGCGACGCTGCGCGGCGTGGACCGCACCCTCGTCCACGACAGCACCCTGCACGTAACAGCGGGGGAGACCCTCGGCCTGGTCGGTGAATCCGGCTCCGGCAAGTCACTCACCCTGCGCGCCGTCGCCGGACTACTCCCCGAGGATTTCCGCTACGAGGGCACCATCCGCGTCGACGGTCGCGTCCTCGCCGACCTCACCCCGGGTGAACTGCGGGAACTACGTGCCCACCGGATCGGCATGATCTTCCAGACCCCGCGCGCCCACCTCAACCCGCTGCGCACCATCGGTGACTTCCTCACCGAGGCGCTCGTCACCGTCGACGGGAGGACGCGGGAGGAGGCCGACGCCATCGCCGCCGGCCTGCTGGCCGAAGTCGGCTTCGACGAACCACGCCGCAGGATGGCCCAGTACCCTTCGGATCTCTCCGGTGGGCTGCTGCAGCGCGTGATGATCGCCGCGGCCCTGACCACCGACCCGGACATCCTGCTCGCCGACGAGATCACCACCGCCCTCGACGTGACCACCCAGGAGGAGGTCATGGCGGTGCTCGGTGACCTGCAGCGAGAGCGCAACCTCGCCCTGCTCTTCGTCACCCACGACCTCGCGCTGGCCGGCGCGGTGTGCGACCGGATCACCGTGATGAAGGAAGGGCGCGTCATCGAGACCCTCGCCGCCGCCACCATGGGACAGGACGCCACCGACCCCTACACGAGGGAGCTGCTGGGCGCCGCCCTGCCCTGTGACCTCGACGTCGAGTCTCCGACGGCGACCGACCCCGTGCTGACGGTCACGGGACTGCGGAAGACCTACGGGAACTTCGTCGCCGTCGACGACCTCAGTTTCGACCTGCTGCCCGGCGGCTCCCTGGGAATCGTGGGCGAATCCGGGTCCGGCAAGTCCACCACCGTCCGGATGATCTGCGGACTCGAGTCCCGTGACGCCGGGTCGGTCACCGTCAAAGGGGAGTCCTGGGACCGGCCGGCGAAGAGCACGAGGGAACGCCGCCGCCGTGCCGGACTGGTCCAGATGGTCTTCCAGGACCCCTACCAGTCGCTCGACCCGCGACAGTCCGTCGCCGACTGCCTCACCGAGGCCGTGTCCCTGCAGCGTCCCTCCGACTCGCGGGACCAGCACCGTACCCGGGTAGGGGAACTGCTGGCGATGGTCCGACTGGACGCCTCCTTCGCCGACGCGAAGCCCCGTGGACTCTCCGGTGGTCAGCGACAACGGGTGGCCATTGCACGGGCACTCGCCGCCGACCCGGAGATCCTCGTCCTCGACGAGGCGGTCTCCGCCCTTGACGTCACCACCCAGGTGGAGATCCTCACCCTGCTCGACACCATCCGCCGGACCACCGGAGTCGCCCTGCTGATGATCTCCCACGACATCGTCCGCACCCGGCGGGTCTGTGAACACATCGTGGTCATGCGCCACGGCACCGCCGTCGACCAGGGGCCCATCGCCGACATCCTCGACCACCCCACCTCGGAGTACACCCGCACCCTGCTCGCCTCCGTACCCCGGGAGGGGTGGACGCCACAGCGACACAACCCGCCCGCCGCCTGAACCCGGACCCTTCCCGGCCCGGCCGGATCCCCTTCCCCGACACCAAGGAGCAACCATGACTGTCACGACCGACCTCACCACCCTGTCCATGACCGGACTCGCCGCCGCGATCCGTGGCCGCGAGGTCACCGCCCGCCAGGTCATCGACGCCCATCTCGCCCGCATCGACGAGGTCAACCCCGTATCCAACGCCCTCACCGTCACCTTCCACGACCGGGCCCGCGCCCTGGCCGACGAGGTGGACGCCGCCCTCGACAGCGGTGACCCCGACCGGGACCCCGGCATCCTCGCCGGCGTGCCCTTCACCGTCAAGGAGAACATCGACCTCACCTGGTCGGCGTCCACCTCCGGCTGGGAGTTCCTCGCCGAGGCCGTCCCCGCGGAGAACGCCACCATGGTCCAGCGGCTGCTCGACGCCGGCGCCATCCCCGTCGGCCGCGGCAACATGCCAGACTTCGGCCTGCGCTGGGACACCGTCAACACCCTGTGGGGACGCACCTTCAACGTCTTCGACCGGACCCGCGTCCCCGGCGGATCCTCCGGTGGGGACGCCACCGCCGTCGCCACCGGAATGACCCCGCTGGGGCTCGGCAACGACTACGGCGGATCGTTGCGCCTGCCCTCCTACGCTGCGGGTGTCTGTGCCCTGCGTCCCTCGGCCAACCGCATCCCCGCCCCGACGAAGGCGTCCGGGGAACCGGTCACCCTCACCCTGCAGAACTTCGCGGTCAACGGCCCCATCGCCCGCACCGTCGACGACCTCGACCTCGCTTTCTCGGTGATGCACGGCGCCGACGGGTGTGACGCCCTGGCGATCACCGTCGAGCATCCTGCGTCCTACGAAGGGCCGAAGCGGGCCGCCGTGGTGAAGGACCCGCTGGGCTGGGGAGTGGACCCGCAGGTCGCCGACGCCGTCGACCGTGCCGCCGAGGCCCTGCGCGCCCAGGGGTGGCAGGTTGACGAGGTCGAGCCGCCGATGATCGGGGAAGCTGCGGGCCTGTGGCGCCGACTCTCCGTCGAGGAGATGGCACCCGCCTTCCGCCCCGGCGGTCTGCCTGTGCCGCTGACCGAGGAGTCCACGAAGTACTTCCTCGACAACGCCTCGGAGACCCCCGCCTTCGCCCACACCGGGGAGTACGCCCTGGCCTGGGCACGGCACCTGGTGATCAAGGGCGCGTGGGAACGCTTCCAGCAGGAGTACCCGGTCGTGCTGGGGCCGGTGAGCACGCGCCGCATGCCGGAGGTGGATTTCGATCTCGCCGGCCCGGACGCCACCACCGACCTCTACAAGGCGCACGTCCTGCTGGTCACGGTGAACTTCCTCGGCCTGCCGTCGGTCGCCGTACCGACAGGCATGGGCACCGACGGGATGCCCACCGGCGTGCAGCTCATCGGCCCGCGGAACAGGGACCACATCGCCCTGGCCGCGGCGCGGGCCGTCGAGGCGGAACTCGGCGGTCTCACCCCGGTCGACCCGGTGCGCGCATGAACGACCCGGCCTTCCCGGCGTCCTCCCCGGTTGTCTCCCCGGGGGCCGACCCGCAGTTCACCTACGCCTTCGAGATCCGTGCCGAGGTCGCCCCGCCGATCCGCGTCGGCGAGGTCGACGGGCCCGGCGGCGGCGACCTCAACGTCGCCCCGATCACCGGCGGCACCGTCACCGGCGAGGGGATCACCGGCCGCGTCCTGCCGGTCGGCGCGGACTGGTGGGTCTGCACCGGTCCCACCACCAGGCTGGACGCCCGCTACCTCCTGGCGACCGACGACGGCGCCGTCATTGACGTGGTCAACCGCGGTTACTTCCATGCCGGTGAGTCGCTCATGGCTCGACTGGAAGCTGCCGGTGCAGCGGGGGACACGGACGCCCTGGCAGCTGCGGAGGGTGAGATCTACTACCGGTCCGCCTTCACCTTCCGTACTGCCCACCCCGGGTACCGCTGGCTCACCGAGGCCCAGTTCATCGGTATGATCCGTGGCTCCGGTGGGCCGGAGCCGGACGCCGTCATCATCCGTGTGCACCGCCTGAACTGACCCGGACCGACCCGGACCGAGTTGGCCCGAACTGACCCGGACCGACCCGGACCGAGTTGGCCTGAACTGACCCGGACCGACACAGACCGAGTTGGCCTGAACTGACCCGGACCGACACAGACCGAGTTGGCCCGACCCGGACTGGCCGGCGCAGCGGGCCGCGCGGAAAGTGTTACCACCTCTTGACTGTCAGAATCTGCAAAAGCCCAGGTCACGAAAAGTGTTACCACCAGAAACTGGTAACACTTTCGGCAGCCCATCGGGCCCCAGCCATCCGACCCAGCCCCAGCCACCCGACCCAGCCATCCGACCCACCCGACCCACCCGACCCAGCCATCCGACCCCGCCCGGCCCAGCCCGGCACACCCGGCACACCCGGCACAGCACACACACAAGAACCTGACCGATCAGAGAGACCGACCATGCACATCATCCACGTCCCCCCGGCCCCCGTCGCTGAGACCGCCACCGAGTTCCGCGTCCGCATGCGCGACGGCGTGCACCTGGCGTCCGACCTCTACCTGCCCGAGGGCGCAGGCCTCACCGACCCGGGCGACACGATCCTCATCCGTCTGCCCTACGACAAGTCCGGCAGTTACACCTTCATCCCGCAGATCGCGGAGTACATGACCCGCCGCGGGTACCGCGTCCTCGCGCAGGACGTGCGCGGGAAGTTCCGCAGCGAGGGTGAGGCACTGCTCTTCGTCAACGAGCAGCGCGACGGCTACGACACCCTCGACTGGATCGAGCATCAGCCCTGGTCCAACGGCCGGGTCGCCATGTGGGGCGACTCGTACTACGGCTACACCCAGTGGGCGGCGGTCGCCGCACAGCACCCGGCGCTGAAGGCCATCGCCCCGCGGGTGACCGGGACCATGCTCGGCGAGCCGGTGCACCCGGTCGGTGCGGTGCGCAACGTCGAGTGGGCGGTCAGCTATCTCTACCCGCTGACCTACTTCCATTCGCAGGACGCCTACTTCTGGGAGCCGGACCCCGCTGTGCGACCCTTCGCCGCCGAGTGTGAGAAGGCGCTCGCCGAGATCGGGTCCCGGTCGATCTCCTACGACCAGTGGTATCCCTCGCCGGTGTTCCTCCGTCGCTTCCCCGACGGGCACCCGTTCGACGCCCGCCCGGTGCCGACCCTGCAGACCGTGGGTCTGTGGGACAACTGCGCCCCGCTGTCCTGGGCGGACATCGCCGAGATCGAGGCGCGTCCGGCGTGGGCGCACAACCATTTCCTGCGCATCGAGGCCATCGACCATGAGGGGTTCTTCTTCGACGACCCGGAGCCGGTGCGGGTCGAGGAACCGTCGGCGGAGATCCTCGCCGGACGCATCCCGGCGATGCTCGATCCGTCGCTGGACTTCTTCGAGGTCTTCGTGCGCGGCAACGGCCGGGCGTCCGACATCCCGAAGGTGAGCTGGGACCACACCGGGACCGGGGAAACCCGGACCTCGCAGGTGTGGCCGCCGGTCGGCACCGGGGTGCGGACCTGGGAGATCGGGGACACAGCGTCCTCCCCGGCGTCCTCCCCGGCGACGTGGACGCATGATCCGGCGAGCCTCGTGCCGTCGAGCGTGGACAACGCTTTCGCCTACCTCATGGTCCACCCGGACGAGGCCCCTGTCGGTGAGCATGGCGATGTGCTGGTCTGGGACGGAAAGGTGGTGGAGTCTCCCGTGGACTTCGCCGGGCCGGTGACCGCCCATGCGGTGATCGGGTCGGACGGTCCGTGCATGGACTTCTTCGTCCGCCTGCTGGACGTCGCCCCTGACGGCACCGCGCTGCGCATCGCCCGTGGTCAGGTGCATGTCGCGGACACGACCGTCG
>NZ_CACZOO010000119.1 GCF_902782855.1 uncultured Corynebacterium sp. | reverse complement strand
TGAGTCTGCGTCCCCCCTTACGCCGAACCCTCACCGCGGCCCGCGAGGCAGGTGCGCTGGGTACCGTGGTGGTCGGACCCGGGCCGGCTGTCGCAATGCTCTGTTCTGACCGGGAGCACGCTGTCGAGGTCGCCACCGCCGTGTCCGTCGCGGGGCACACCGGGCCGACTCTCGTTGCCGCGTCCTCCCCCCACGGCGCACGCACCGCCTGAGTCCACCGCCGTATACCGTCACCCCTGTCACCGAAAGAAGCACTGAAACTCCACATGGCCAGCACAGTCAACCTCATCAACCTCGAGAACGTCGACAAGTCCTACGGGCTGAAGACCCTCCTCGACGGTGTGAGCCTCGGGGTCAACAGCGCCGATCGGATCGGTGTCGTCGGTCTCAACGGCGGCGGCAAATCGACGCTCATCCGCATTCTCGCGGGGTCGGACACCCCGGACTCCGGGCGCGTGTCCCGCAACAACGACCTGCGCATGGCCGTCGTGTCCCAGGACAGTGACCTGCCGGGCAGCACCGTCGGCGAGGCGGTGTTGTCGGGGCTCACGGGGGAGTCCGGTCCCCTGGAGACCCATGAGTGGGCGTCTGACCCACGGATACGTGACGTCCTGGAGGGCATCGGCGTCAACGACCTCGGTGACGGCGCGGGGATGGGCACTCCGCTGGAGGGACTGTCCGGGGGTGAGCGCCGTCGCGTCGGAATCGCCGCTGCGCTGGTGCGTGACCTCGACCTCGTCATCCTCGATGAACCGACCAACCACCTCGACGTCGAGGGGGTGGAGTGGCTCGCCCGGCATCTGCTGTCCCGACGCTGCGCCGTCGTCGTCGTCACCCACGACCGCTGGTTCCTCGACACCGTGGCGACGACAACCTGGGAGGTCCACGACGGGACCGTCGACGTGTTCGAGGGCGGCTACAACGACTGGACCTTCGCCCGTGCCGAACGATCCCGTCAGGCCGATGCGGAGGAACAGCGTCGGGCGAATCTCGCGCGCAAGGAACTCGCGTGGCTGCGCCGCGGTGCCCCGGCCCGGACCTCCAAACCGCGCTACCGGATCGAGGCAGCGGAGGCACTGATCAAGAATGTGCCGGCCCCGCGTGACCGCGTCGAGCTCATGAGCTTCGCCACCAGGCGACTCGGCAAGAAGGTCATCGAGCTGGAGGACGCGACCGTCACCACCCCGCCCCCGGAGGCCCGCGTCCTCGTCTCCGATCTCACGTGGCGCCTCGCCCCCGGTGAGCGCATCGGTCTGGTCGGTGTCAACGGCTCGGGAAAGACCACTCTGTTGCGCACCCTCGCCGGGGAGTACCCGTTGGCCGCCGGCAAGCGGACGCAGGGACGCACCGTCCAGGTCGGCTGGCTGCGCCAGGAACTCGAGGACCTCGACGGTGACCGTCGGCTGCTCGACGCGGTGGAGGATGTCGCGACCCGGGTGGAGATCGGTGGAAGGGAACTCACGGCATCCCAACTCGCCGAGCGTCTCGGATTCTCCGCCAAGCGTCAGCGGACCCCTGTCCGCGACCTTTCCGGTGGTGAGCGCCGCCGCCTCCAGCTGACCCGGGTGCTCATGGCGGAGCCGAACGTCCTGCTGCTCGATGAGCCGACCAACGACCTCGACATCGATACGCTCCAGGAGCTGGAGAGCCTCCTCGACGGCTGGGCCGGTACCCTGGTGGTCATCTCCCACGACCGCTACCTCATCGAGCGCATCTGTGACTCGACCTGGGCGCTCTTCGGCGACGGGAAGCTCACCAACCTGCCCGGTGGTATCCAGCAGTACCTCGAACGGCGCCACGAGCTGCTCGCGGCGGGTCCCGGGGAGGCGGTGGTCACCCCAGCCACTCCCGCCTCCCCGAGCCCGTTGCCGTCCGGGCTGTCGGCGCAGGAGGACCGCGAGCTGAAGAAGGAGCTCAACGCACTGGAACGGCGGATGCAGAAGCTCAGCGCGAAGGCCGGGTCCCTCACCGCGAAGCTCGCGGACGCCGCCGCCCCGGCCGACGGTAACGTCGACACGGCGCTGCTCGCCGACCTCGACCAGGAGCTCCGGGGCGTACGGTCGGAGCACGACGAATGTGAGATGCAGTGGCTCGAGGTGGCAGAGAAACGGGAAGAGGGACATGTCTGACGTGTCGGTGGACGATACCCGCGAGGCCCGGCGGTCCCCGGAGACCCGGTTCCGGATCGCGGGTTTTCTCGGGCTGCGGCGTCCGGAACCCCCGGACAGCTGGGGTCTCGTCGTCGGTGGTCTCGCTTTCGCCCTGTCCCTGACCCCCTCACTGGTCCCACGCACATGGCTGTACCAGGGCATTGCCTCCGGACTGTCCGCGGCCACCGGTCATCTCATCGGGCTCTTCCTCCTGCTGAACTGGAAACTGTGGTGCCGTGACATCGTCGAGCCACTGTGGAAACGTCTGGCCGGTGGCCGTCGGATTCCCGCCGTGTGGTGGGGCAGGTTCAGGATGTCGTTGTTCGTCGTCATCCCCGTCGCCCTGCTGGCGTGGATGTCCCGTGCCGTCCGCTGGCAGCAGGACCTCGCCGAACTCATGGGTGCGCGTTCCTACACTCTCGCCCAGTTTCTGCTGGTGCTGCCGGTCGGACTGCTGGTGTGGGCGTTGTTCGTCGGTATCGGGCGGGCGGTTTCGGCCTTCACCGGTGTACTGGCGAGCGCGGTGCCTGGCAACAACTCCCGCTACGGGCTGCGCCTGCTGGTGTCCTGGGGTGCGGTGGCGGTCGCCACACTGCTCATCGTCGATTTCGTTCTCCCCGGGACCATCCGTCGGGCGACCGAGCAGTTCTTCTCCGTCAGTACGGAGGCGATCCGCCCTGATCTGGTCAGGCCGCACGTTCCTGAGCGTTCCGGTGGACCCGGCTCTCCGACGGAGTGGGAGGATCTCGGCGCCTACGGCACCCGTTTCACCGCGCTGGGGCTCTACCGGGAAGACCTGGAGAAACTCACCGGGCGACCTGCGAAGGAACCGATCCGTGCCTACGCCGGCATCACCGACGGTGACGATGACCGGGAGCGGGCCCGTCACCTGGTCAGTGAGCTGCAGCGCACGGGGGCCGAGGACCGCGAGGCTCTGCTGCTCGCCCCGGCGACGGGCACCGGTTGGGTGAACCCGACGACCGCGCAGGCCTTTGAGCTGATGTTCGACGGGGACACGGCCATCGCCTCCGCCCAGTACTCCGACGTCCCCAGCGCAGTCCAGTTCGTCACGGACCGTGACCGGGTGGCGGACTACGGACGCGACCTGATCACCACGGTCGTCGACTGGTGGCACACCCTGCCCGGGAACCACCGGCCGAAGCTGTACATCTACGGTGAGTCACTGGGCACCACCGCTGCGGAGAGTGCTTTCTC
>NZ_CACZOO010000118.1 GCF_902782855.1 uncultured Corynebacterium sp. | reverse complement strand
CGGGGCGGACGGCGGGGGGGACGCAGCGGGCAGGACGCGGGAACTCAGTGCGACGACGGCGAGAATCAGTCCGTGGACGGCGAAGACTCCGCGCCATCCGACGCCGGTGACCAGCATGCCGGAGATGGTGGGCCCGAGTGCGAGGCCGAGGCCGTTCATGGTGCCGAACAGGGCGAAAGCCCGAGCTCTGGCGGATCCGTCGTAGGCGTTGGACAACATCGAGCTGGCGCCGGTGAGTACGGCGGCGGCACCGAGTCCGGCGATCACACGCAGGGCGTCGAGCAGGAGCAGCGAGGGGCTGATCGCACTGATCAGGCTGGCCGCGGCGAACAGGATGCTGCCGATGGTGAAGGTGCGGCGGTAGCCGATGCGGTCACTGATCGCTCCGAAGGCCAGGACGCCGAGGGCGAAGGCGACGTTGAAGCCGTTGACCACCCACTGCAGGGCAGTGGTCTGGGCGCCGAGGTCGGTGGAGATCTTCGGCAGGGCGATGGCGGTGCCGGCAATCGACATCGGGGTGACGAACTGGGCGGTGAGGATGAGTGGCAGGGTCCAGCGACTCGGTGCCGGCGTTGTCGGGGACTGTGTGCCCGAGGGGGTGACTGTCATGGAGAGCGTCCTCCTGTAGGTACCAATAATGTCGTAGCAACTATAGACATAGTACCTATGGGCCCGCGTCGGAGAACCCGGAAAATTACGGTGCCCCGCTCCCCTGGGCCGCGCCGCCGAGCCCTACAGCTCCCGCACGACCCGCGCCGGCGTCCCCACCGCCAGCACCCCGGACGGCAGGTCGCGCGTCACCACGGAACCTGCCCCGACCACTACGTTGTCGCCGATCGTCACCCCGGCGCACACGGTGACGTTGCCGCCGAACCAGCAGTTCTCGCCGATGGTGACCGGTGCCCCGTACTCCCAGCCCGTCGCGCGCAGCGCGTGGTCGGTCAGCGGGTGCAGTGGGGTGAGGATCTGCACGCCGGGTCCGATCCGGGTGTCCTTCCCGATCGTCACCGGGCAGACGTCGAGGATCGTGGCGTCCACATTGAGGAACACACCGTCGCCCAGATGGACGTTGGTACCGTAGTCCACCCGCAGCCCGGGCCAGACCACGACATCCTTCCCGACGTATCCCAGCAGGTCACGGATCTGCGCGTCCCGGGACGTCTCGTCCGCCGGATCGGTCTGCCCCAACCGCCAGCACGCCGACCGGGCGGCCAGTCCGGCGGCGGCGATCTGCGGATCGTCGGCGTGGTACAGCTCCCCGGCGACCATGCGGTCCCACATGGAGCGCGGGTCGGCGTCCGCATCGGCGCGGACGGCGACGTCCGGGGCATCCGGGGTGTTCGTGGCGGCGGGATCAGAATCAACCATGCCGGACAGTATGCCGGACAGTATGCCGGACACCGTGCCAGACAGCTCGGTCCGCTAGGATGGCCAGCGCACGCACCGCCCCGGACCGTCTCGTCGGGGCACCGCCGGTATGCCTCAGAGACGCACCAAGGAGAGTCCCGATGACCAGCGCCGATCAGGCACAGCACGCCGAGCACGAGACCCGGGCGGACGCGGGGACCGTGGCACGCCGCGAGGCCGCGCTCACCGCCGCCGCCCGCCTGACCGACGCCACGGGCCGCCCCCTGGGCTTCAACACCAACGCCATCCACGCCGGCTACGACCCGGACGGCCAGACCGGTGCGGTCAACGTGCCCGTCTACACCTCCACGACCTACGCTCAGGACGGCGTCTCGCAGTTGCGCGGCGGTTACGAGTACTCCCGCTGCGGCAACCCGACCGTCACCGCCGTCGAGCAGGCTGTCGCCGCGCTCGAAGGTGGACGTTTCGGCCGCGCCTTCGGATCCGGCATGGCAGCCACGGACACCATCTTCCGCGCCCTGCTGCGCCCCGGTGACCACCTCATCCTCGGGTCGGACGCCTACGGCGGGACCTTCCGCCTCATCGACACGACGTACAAGGAATGGGGTGTGACCTGCTCCATCGTCGATACCGCAGACACCGCCCAGATCGCCGGTGCGTTGCAGGACAACACGAAGCTCGTCTGGTTGGAGACGCCGACCAATCCGATGCTCGGCATCACCGACATCTCCGCCACCGCCGCCGCGATCAAGGACGCCGGGCACACCGCGAAACTCGTCGTGGACAACACCTTCGCCAGCCCTTACCTGCAGAATCCCCTGGCCCTGGGCGCGGACGTGGTCATGCACTCCACCACGAAGTACCTCGGCGGGCACTCCGACGTCGTCGGTGGTGTGGTCGTGACCGACGATGAGGATCTCGACGGTGAGCTGCTGTTCCTCCAGGGTGGCGTGGGCGCGGTGCCCGGCCCGTTCGACGCGTACCTCACCTACCGTGGCATCAAGACCCTCGGCGTCCGGATGGACCGGCACTGTGCGAACGCACAGACGGTCGCCGAGTTCCTGGAGGGGCGCCCCGAGATCCGCACCGTGCTCTATCCGGGCCTTCCGACGCACCCGGGCCATGACATCGCGGCACGTCAGATGAAGGGTTTCGGCGCGATGGTCTCGGTCCGCTTCGCCGGCGGGGAGGCGGCCGCCCTGAAGTTCTGCGGGAACACCCGGTTGATCTGCCTGGCCGAGTCCCTCGGCGGGGTCGAGTCCCTGCTGGAGCACCCGGCGAAGATGACCCATCAGTCCGCCGCCGGGTCCGCGCTCGAGGTGCCGGATGATCTGGTGCGCATCTCCGTCGGTATCGAGGACGTCGAGGACCTGCTCGCCGATCTCACCCAGGCGCTTGATTCTCTGTGAGTGACGGTGCAGACCAGGGGTCCGAGTACGACCCTGAGTACGACCCTGCCGCCTGCCGCATCGGTGTCCGCGCAGGTCACAGCATCGTCGATGTGACGGTGTGGCACCCGCAGTGGGGCTCGGCGAAGACTGCCGCCCTGCGCGCGGGCCTGTTCGGCGGTTCCGGGGGCGTCGCCGCTCCCGATGAGGCCGCCGCCCGCCGCATGCTGAATGACGCCCTCGGCGAGTCCACCGTCGCGACGTGGATCGGCTCGGTCGAGGTGACCGACCACAGTCCCCAGCACGCGGTGAGCATGGCTGACCTGCGTGAACTCGTCGACCGGATGGCGGCGTCCTCCGTCGGTCCGGACGGCAACCCTGCGCACACCGAACTGCGGATGGACGTCGACGGCGCGGACGCGGTGGTGCGCACGATCGTGCCGCTGGCCCCGTCGGTCGCCCCGGGCCGGGACCGGCATGTGGAGGTGACGCTGCACATCGACCCCTTCCGGGCGACCGAGCTCACCGGCGCGCAGGTCCGGTCCACGGTTCTAGCGCTGGAGGACGCCCTGTCCGCCACCGTCCGGGAGAACCGTGCCGGGCTGCTCGTCGCGGTGGCGCACCAGGATGGGTCGGGCACCGGTGAGGCCGGTGCCGGTCTGGACGGCGTGGGTCGGCAGGACGCGGTGACGCTGCACTTCTACCTCGGCGCGCCGGGTGGGGCCGGTGCGGATGCCGCGCCGGTCGCCGACCCGGACCATGTCGTCAACACTCTGCGCGCCACGGTCTCCACCTGGGATCTCGGCGAGGCGTCCCTCGAGGATGAGGTGGACCCGGACTGGTCCGCGGTGCAGCGCTACCGGGTGTGATCCCTGCGCTGCTGTGCAGCACATTTGCGGCAGGCACGGATCGGGCCTTCCGTGGCACAGCATCGCGGATCCGTGCCTGACGCAGATCTGAGGCCCTGGCAGCCGTCGGCTGACGCAGTACATAAACTGGAGGGATGACTGAACCACAGTCCCCGCAGCGACCGCGAGAGTCATTGAAGGACGTGATCGTCGATCTCTTCGCCCGGAGCGGGGGTCCGTACAACGTCTCGATCAGTGTCGACAGCCGTCCGGTAGGGCGACCGTGGGACATAGCCTGGGAAGTCAAGAGTCTCGAGATGACATCTGACGGGG
>NZ_CACZOO010000117.1 GCF_902782855.1 uncultured Corynebacterium sp. | reverse complement strand
CACCCAAACTATTATAAGGAAAACAATAAGGAGTACAAGAGCTTGCCGCACCCGTGAATGCTGCTTCACTGCGCGTCACCTCCTCCCCTGTGCTCCCCGAACACCTGACGCTCAGCGTCGTCGCGTGGCAGTACGCGGAACAGCACCCAACGCAGTGCCGCCGCGACAGCCACCGCGACCAGCGCCAGCGCCGCCAGAACTAGCGGTGTCTGGAACCACACCGGCAGGCCGACCACCCACTGCTCGAATCCGTCCGTCACCCGGCCGATACTACCCGGACAGGCTCAGGACCCTGCCAGCCCCCGACGCCGCAGCAGCGGCTCCACGCTGCGCTGCTGCCCACGGAACATCCAGAAGGCGTCGTCGTAGTCGATGGTCGCGCCGCGCGAGAGGATCATCCGGCGGAACCGGTCCCCGGCGAACCGGACGTCATCGGGGTCCGGGTGCTCCTGCCCGGCGGCGTCGGTGTCGACGAACCCCCGGAAACCGTCGGCGTCGAGCACCTCGGCCCACAGGTAGCTCCAGTAGTCGGCGGAGTAGCCGCCGGCGAAGATGTGGTTGAAGTACGTCGAGGAGTAGCGCGGAGCCAACCCGGGGACCACGAGCCCGGCGTCCTCCAGCGCCTGCCGCTCGAACTCCGCCACATCAGTGACCTGCGCGGCCTCCCCGGCGCTGAGCCGGTGCCACGCCAGATCGACGTGACAGGCGGCCAGGTACTCGGTCGTCGCGAAACCCTGACCCCACTGCGCCTCGGCGGTCACCGCGGCAGCCGTCTCCGGCGGGAGCGGTGCGCCGGTGTCCACGTGACGGGCGTAGTTCGCCAGCACCTCCGGTTCCAGCGCCCAGTTCTCGTTGATCTGGCTGGGGAACTCCACGAAGTCCCGCGGCACGTTCGTCCCCGACAGACTCGGGTAGCGCACATCAGAGAGCAGCCCGTGCAGTCCGTGCCCGAACTCGTGGAACAGGGTGGTGACCTCGTCGAGACTGAGCAGCGCCTCCTCCCCGTCAGCGGGCCTGGCGATGTTGAGCACGTTGACGACCACCGGGGTCTGACCGAGGAGGTTGTTCTGATCGACGAAGCTGCTCATCCACGCCCCGCCCCGCTTGGTGGGCCGGGCGTAGTAGTCGGTGAGCAGCAGGCCGATGCTGCCCCCGCCGTTGTCCCCGGCGTCGAGGACCTCCCAGACCCGCACGTCCGGATGGTAGCCGACGAGGTCCTCACGCGGCGTCACCCGGATCCCGTACAACCGCTCGGCGGCGAAGAAGACCCCGTCGCGCAGCACCCGGGACAGCGGGAAGTACTTCTTCAGTTCTGCAGTGTCCACCGCCAGGTCCTCGGCCCGCAACCTCCCCGCCCAGTACGGCCAGTCCGCCTCACTGAGGTCCCCGACCTGCTCACCACTGACGTGTGCCAGGTCCAGTGCCCGCTTGTACTCTCCGCGGGCGTTGTCCACCGCGGCGGGCGTGACCGTGCCCAGCAGGCCATCGACGGCGGCGACCGTACGGGCGGTCTCCTCGGCGACGACGAAATCCGCGTGACTGTCGAACCCGAGCAGTTCCGCCCGACGCGCCCGCAGTCGCACGGTCTCCAGCACAATGCCCCTGTTGTCCCCGTCACCGTCGGTCCCCCGGGCCCGGGACGCCGCCGCGATCTCCTGACGCAGTCCGGCGTCAGCCAGCTCCTCGAGAATGGGCTGCACACTGGGCAGGCCCAGCCGGATCAACCAGCCTTCCCTCCCCTCGGCGGCCGCGTCCGCCCGGAGCTGTTCTTTCCGGTCCTCACCGAGCCCCGCGAGGCGCGCCTCGTCGGTGACCAGCACGGCATGGCCGGCCGTGGACACCATGAGGTTGCGCCCGAACCTGGTCGACAGTTCCGCCAGCCGGGTGTCGATACCGGAGAGCTCCTCCCGGCCGGCGTCGTCGAGGTCCGCGCCGCCGCGGCGGAAACTCCGCAGCCAGTGCGCCAGCAACGCCTCGTTCTCACTGCCCTGCGGTTGCGGCGGCATGGCCTCCACCCGGCCGTAGAGGTCCCGGTCGAGCAGGATCCGGGCCCAGTGCGCCGACAGCTCCGGGGCGACCGCCTCCTCGACGGCGACGACCTCGTCGGTGGCGTCCGTGCCGGCGTAGTTGACGACGATCGCCAGCACACGCTGCAGCATCTGACCGGACGCCTCCAGGGCGTCCATCGTGTTCTCCCAGGTGGGGGCGTCCGGATTCGCGGTGATCGCGGCGATCTCGGCGTCATGGTCGTCGAGGGCGGTCCGGAAGGTGGGGACCAGGTCGGCGATGTCGATCGCGGCGAAGTCAGGCAGTTCATGGTCGAGCACGGAGGGTTCCAACAGGGGATTCATGCCCCCAGGGTAACCGGGGGACTTAGAGTGGTCGCCATGGCAGAACCCGTCCCCCCTCAGTTCACCACCCCGTACGGCCGCGTGTCCGGGTCCTCACGCGACGGAGTGTCCGTGTTCCGCGCGGTGCCGGTGGCGCACACTGGTCACTTCGACGCCCCGGAGGGACCCGAGCCGTGGGAGGGGATCCTGTGCTGCGCGGACACCCGGGAGCGACGGAACCTGCGCCTGCCGACGACGGTGTCCGTCTTCGCACCCCGGGACGCCCGTGCGCTGCCCGTCATCGCCTGGATCCACGGTGGACGGTACGAGGAGGGCCACGGCGACGACGGCTGGTACGACGGCACGGCCCTCGCCGCTTCCGGCTGCGTGGTCGTGACCCTGAACTACCGGAAGTGCCTGGAGGGTTTCCTGCCGCTCGACGGGGATGCTCCGGGCTCCTTCCGCGGTGTCGACGATCTCGTCCACCAACTGCGGTGGATACGGGACGCCGTGTCCCGGGTCGGTGGTGACCCCTCGAACGTCACCCTCGCCGGACAGTCCGCCGGTGGCGGGCTCGTCATGGCGCTGCTCACCGACCGGCGCGCGGATGACCTGTTCCACCGGGCGATGGTCCTCTCCCCCGGACTGCCCCGGATCCTGCCGCGGGTCGGGTGGAGTGTGCGCCGGGCGGTGGCGCGGATGTGCCTGGGGTCGCGGTTGACACGGGAGAAGGTCGGTCAGCTGAGCACGGCGCGGCGCACCCGGGCGTACCGACGGATGTCACTGATCTACTCCGCGGACTGCGCCCTGGGGCCGGGGCCGCTGGACCTCGGCGAGCTGCGGGAGGTCCCGCTGCTGGTGTCTACGATGGAGGACGAGTTCGTCCGCTTTCCCGGGGTATGCCAGCTCGACCGTGCCGTGGCACGGGCGGGTCTGCCGTCATGGGTGATGGTGCCGGGGATGCGGTTGCTGGGGGTGCCGCGGCGGAAGCTGGCCGGATGGTGCCGGTATGTCGGCGATGACCGCCCGATGGGTCGCACCGTCGGCGACACGATGATCCGCCGATGGGCGTCGGGGCTGCTGGAGGCCATGCCGGGAGACCGGGTCTGGGCGTGCGAGTTCCGGGGTGGGTCGTGGCGTGGCCAACGGATCGACGCACAGCACTGCGGGGAGCTGCCGTTGCTCTTCGGGACGCTGGAAGTCGGTCGTCGCCTGGTGGCCGAGACCTGTGGCCCGGACGCGCGGGAACGGCTCACCGACCTCGGTGCCCGGTACCGCTCCTCGGTGCTGGCCTTCGCCCACGGTGAGGGGCCGGGCTGGGAGCCGTTCGGTGGGGACCGGTCGGCGCGGGTGTTCAGTCTGCTCGGGGAACCGGACACCGGGGACCGGAACATCTACGGACCGCTCAGGTCGATGATCCCGGTCTAGAACGGGACCTCCCGGACTCCTCGCCTCCCTCCGCAGGTCAGGGCGAGGGTCAGCGCGATGCCGGTGATCGCTCGCCACGCCTTCCGAACTTCCTCGTGCTCGGTGCGGGTGGCCACCTTGCGTGCCAGTGACCGGTCGAAGGTGGTGACAGCCTTCGCCATGGGACCGGTGGGGACCGTGGTGACGGTGTGCCCGTCATCGATACTGGTCACCGAGATGCCTCCGTCGGGGTGACGGGTGAAATCCAGCAGTCCCCGGGTCTTCTCGTTGTGGCAGCTGCGGCACAGGGACTGCATCTTCTCGGTGTCCGTCCGGGGAGCGCCCTGGTTGTCCGGATGGTCGCTGTCGTAACGGTGGATGTGGTCGGCGTCCGCCGTGGCAGCGGGGTTCTCGCAGCCGGGCGCCCGGCAGGTTCCGTCGACGCCGGCGAGCAGGGCGCGCTGGTTGTCGGTGATGAACCGGGAGTCGTGGGCGGAGTGTGAGGGCACGGTCAGATCGGTCACTCGACGGATCCAGCGGTCCGTGGCGATGCCGTGCAGCCACCGGTTCTCCAGGTGGGTGGTGCCGGTGTCCATGTTCCGGTAGCAGTTCAGGGTGACCCGCACGTCGTCGACCGCACCATGGCACAGTTCGGTGAACCCGGCCGCCCGAGAGCAGGAGTGTGCGTCGGCGACGGCGTCGATGATGCGGACCACCCCGATCGCCTCATCGGCGGGGAGGGTGATGTGGAGGACCGTGAAGTCGTCGTTGCGGGCGTCCACCGAGAAATCGGCCTGCAGGGCCGCCGGCGGAACGTCCTGTGCCTCGGGGTCCACGGGCAGGGCGGTGGACTGGTGGGAGCCCACGATCTCGGTGACACCGCGGCGCAGGGTGACCGGACCGGGCACGACCTGTGAGGGTCGGGTGGGGGTGAGCAGGACCGCGACCTCGGCATCGACGGTCCCGATGTGTACATCGTCGACGCAGCAGGTGACGTCGGCGATGATGCGCAGCAGGTCGAGACTGAAGGCTCCGCAGGACACGGCGGAGGAGGTCTCGGGCATGCGGGTGAGCATGGTGCCCACCTCGCAGTAGGTCATGGCCCGGCCCCTGGTGACGCCCAGCCGACGGGCGACGGTTCCGGTGGTGCGCCGGACCTCGTCAGAGCCGGCGGGGGTCAGGGCAGCGGCGAGTGAGAGGTCGAGCAGGTTCGCCGCGGTCTTCGCCGCGGACAACAGGTCGCAGTTCGTCAGGATCGCCCAGCCGACGGGAGCGGCACTGTCGCGACGATGGTCGGGACCGGGGCGTTCGGTGGCGAGCTCACCACCCGGATCGTCGAGACAGTCCCTGGTCAGCGCCAGCAGGGCACCGTCGCCGGAAGACACATCGGAGACTATCTTATCGAACAGGGCATTGAACGCCATCTGGTGGACGGCCTGCCTTTTCGTGGTGGTGACAGCGGTCATGGCGCCTTCCGTGGAGCATCATCAGTGTGGTCACATCGGGTGACGTGGTGTAATGTCGAGCGTCTTCCGTCAATCCTACATCACCGACGCAAACCGTACAAGTGTTCGTACGAACAGCTTTTCTGGTACCGTCGGCGCTACCCGTTCCCGTCCCCGCCCCTCCTCCCCCTAGACTGGTCACCATGGCTCTCACCTTCCCCTCCCTGGACACCCTCCGCGCACGCAACACCATGAAATGGACGAAGTACGCCCCGGACGTCCTCCCCCTGTGGGTCGCCGAGACAGATTTCGCGACCTGTCCGGCCGTCGCCGCCGCGGTGCAGGACGCCGTCGCCCGTGAGTACTTCGGCTACCCGGAGATGGGCGCGGCGTCCCGCGAACTCGCCGAAGCGCTCGCGTCATTCTCCCTGGCACGTCACGGATGGTCGGTCGACCCCGCGAACGTCACCTACTGCCCGGATGTCGTCAAGGGGGTCATGGTCGCGGTCGAGGCGCTCACCGAGGAGGGCTCGACCATCGTCATACCGATGCCCGCGTACCCGCCGTTCCAGAAGGTTCCGCAGGCCACACGACGACCTGTGGTGTACGTGCCGATGCGGGGGGACGGTTTCGACCTGACTGCGTTGGAGGCTGCCTTCACCTCGGACGCCAACCCGCGTGGCGTCGGCTCGATGATCCTGTGCAACCCCTTCAACCCGCTTGGACGGGCATTCACCGCCGAGGAACTGCGCACCGTCGTCGAACTCGCCGCCACCCACCACGTCCGCGTGATCTCCGACGAGATCCACGCTCCGCTCGTCTACTCCGGCGCTCACACCCCCACCGCCACCGTCTCGGACACCGCCGCGGCGAACACCGTCACGGTCACGGCCACCTCCAAGGGCTGGAACACCGCCGGCCTGAAGTGTGCACAGATCATCGCGACGAACCCGGATGACGCCAGGATCATCGGCCACCTGTCGAATCTGCTGACCGGCGAAGCGTCCACCATCGGGTTGAAGGCAGCCACCTCCGCCTACACCGCGGGCTACGACTGGCTGGTCGAGGAGGTCGACTATCTCGCGGCGAACTGGGCCCACCTGGCGCAGCGGCTGCCCGAGGTCCTCCCCGGCATCCGGCTGCCGCGGCAGGAGGCGACCTTCCTCGCGTGGCTCGACCTCTCGGAGGTCGACCGGCTGCGTGACGGGAACGGCGTCGTCACCCGCCCCGCCGAGCGACTGCGGACGTTGGCGAAGGTCGCCCTCAACGAGGGCACCGACTTCGGCCCCGTCGGAGCGGGTCACGCCCGGTTGAACTTCGGCACCTCCCGGGACATCCTCGACAACGCACTCGACCGTATCGCCACCGCCGACCTCCACGGCGGCGAACCCTGCCCCGGAGACCTGTGAACAGCCTGACGCGAATCCTCCGCTCGACCCGCCAGCTCTGGCCGTACTACGTCATGGTCATCGCGGCGTCCACCGCGACCGCCCTACTGACCCTGGCCTCCCCGTTCCTCATCAAGGCGGCGACAGACGTCATCGTCGACGCCGTCGGCGGTCTGCGCGACGTCGACGACGCCGTCACCGTCGTCGTGTTCATCGCCCTCGGACTGTTCGCCACAGAGCTGGCCTTCACCGTCGTCCACAACATCGGCGGCTGGTTCGGCGACGTCATGGCGCTGAAGATGCGCCAGCTGCTGTCCGACCGGTACTTCGCCAAGCTCCTGTCTCTGCCGCAGACCTACTTCGACCGTCAGGTCACCGGCACCGTCATCTCCCGGCTCGACCGTTCGATCCTCGGACTGTCGCAGTTCATCCAGAGCTTCGCCAACAACTTCTTCTCCATGCTGCTCACGGTGCTGCTCGTCCTGGCGGTCACCTCCTGGTACTACTGGCCGCTCACCCTGCTGCTCATCATCGTCTTCCCGCTCTACCTGTGGCTCACCGCGCTGACGAGCCGGCGTTGGATGATCTGGGAGGCGGACAAGAACCACCACATAGACGCCGCCCAGGGCCGTTTCGCCGAGGTCATCGGCCAGGTGAAGGTCGTGAAGTCCTTCGTCACCGAGCGCCGTGAACTCCGGAGGTTCCAGGACCACTTCGCCGAAACCGTCAGTCTGACGAAGTCACAGTCACGCTGGTGGCACCTGATGGACACCATCCGCACCGGCGGGATGAACCTCATTTTCCTCGCGATCTACCTGGTGCTCTTCGTACGCACCCTGCACGGCCACTTCAGTCTCGGTGACATGGTCCTGCTCGTCCAGCTGGTCGCCACGATCCGTGGCCCGGCGTCCATGATGAGCTGGATGGTCGATTCGGCGCAGAAGGCCGCCGCCGGGTCACGGGACTACTTCGCCGCCATGGACGAGCTCCCCGAACCGACGGCGGACATCGCCCTGATCAACGCCGCATCCCCCCGTGGGGACGACCCGGTCGATCCGCTGCCGCCGGTCGAGCCACTCCCCCCGCTCTCCCCGGACGCCCCGGTGATCGACTTTGACGGCGTCTCCTTCGGCTACGCGTCGGACTCCCCGGCGGACGAGGTGATCCACGGGGTCTCCTTCACCGCGCACCACGGCGAGAAGGTCGCGCTGGTCGGCGAATCCGGCGGTGGGAAATCGACCCTGGTGAACCTGCTGCTCGGACTTTACCGGCCGACCGCCGGCGCACTTCGGATCAACGGTCACGACACCGCGGACCTCACCGCCGCACAACTACGCAGCATGGTCGGGGTGGTGTTCCAGGAGCCGTCACTGTTCTCCGGGACGATCCGGGAGAACATCGCCTACGGACGTCCCGACGCCACCGACGCCGACATCCTCGAAGTCTCCCGGCGGGCCAACGCCGACGGCTTCATCCGGGGGTTCACCGACGGCTACGACACCGTCATCGGTGAACGGGGTCTGCGATTGTCCGGCGGTCAGAAACAACGCATCGCCGTTGCCCGAGCGATGCTGAAGGACGCTCCCATCCTCGTCCTCGACGAGGCGACCTCCGCCCTCGACACCCGTGCCGAACAGGCCGTCCAGGCAGGACTGGAGGAACTGATGGCCGGCCGTACGACACTGGTCATCGCCCACCGGCTGTCGACGATCGCCACGGTGGACACGATCGTCACCCTCGACGGCGGCCACGTCGGCGAGACCGGTTCCCCCGCCGAACTCGCGACCTCCGGCGGCATCTACGCCGACCTGCTACGACTGACCGCAAGCTCCTCGGCTGCGGACCGCCGACGGCTCCGCAGCTTCGGCTTCCGTGACGGAACCCCCGACGACGAGGATGTCGACGGGGGTCCGGGGACGGAGCGGACGGACTAGTCGTCCTTGGCGCCGCCGATGATCTTGTTGGCGGCGTCGGTGGCCTTGTCCTTGAGCTCCTCCGCCTTGCCCTTGGCGTCGGACTTGACCTGGTCGGCCTTGCCCTCGTTCTCCAGGGACTCGTTGCCGGAGGCGTTGCCGAGTGCCTCCTTGGCCTTACCTGCCAGTCCCTCGGCCTTGTTCTTCAGATCGTCGATACCGGACATGCTGACCAGCTCCTTGGGTTCGGGGAATGCGTGCCCCTCCACTTGTACCGGAGAAATCCGCAGTGCGCACCCGTTCCGGTCCGCTGCGGAAAAGTGAACGGGCTCTACTTCCGACGTGCCCGGGGATCAGGCGCTGTAATCGTAGAATCCCTTGCCGGACTTGCGGCCGAGCTGGCCGGCCTGGACCATGCGGCGCAGCAGCGGCGGGCAGGCGTAGGACGGGTCACCGTACTCCTCGTGCATGACGTCGGCGATGAAGGCGCAGGTGTCCAGACCGACCATGTCGGCCAGGGTCAGCGGGCCCATCGGGTGTGACGCGCCGAGCTTCATGCCGGTGTCGATGTCCTCCTTGGTGGCCACACCCTGTTCCACCATGCGGATCGCGGAGAGCAGGTAGGGCACCAGGAGGAAGTTCACGATGAAGCCGGAACGGTCCTTGGCGAGGATCGCGGTCTTGCCGAGCACCTCGGTGGCGTAGGTGCGGGCGGTCTCCACGGTGGCGTCCGTGGTGGTGAGGGCCGGGATGACCTCCACAAGCTTCAGCACCGGAACCGGGTTGAAGAAGTGCAGGCCGATGACACGGCCCGGATTCTCCGTCGCCGATGCAATGGTCTGGATCGGCAGCGACGAGGTGTTGGAGCACAGCGGGGCGGTCTTGTCGGTGACGATGGCGTCGAGCTTGGCGAAGACGTCCTTCTTCACGTCCTCGTTCTCGATGATCGCCTCCATGACCAGTTCACGGTCGGCGAAGTCCTCCAGGGAGGTGGTGAAGGTGAGGCGTGCCAGAGCAGCGTCGCGCCCCTCCTCGGTGAGCTTGCCGCGGGAGACCGCCTTGTCCAGTGACTTCTCGATCCTGCCCCTGCCGGAGTCCAGGAACTCCTGCTTCGCCTCCCACACCAGGACGTCGCTGCCGGACTTGGCGGCGACCTCGGCGATGCCGCCACCCATCTGGCCGGCTCCGATGACACCTACACGCTGAACCATGCTCTTCTCCTTGATCGTATCGACAGGCTGTAACCGGGATCACGATACCCGACCCGGAGTACGGCCGCACACAGGTCACCCCCGGCACCTGACATGGCCGGGGGTGATCTGCTGACGTTTCAAGAGGAGAATGCGCAGCTGCCGTATAGAGGGTTCCTTCCGATTCCGTGACATCCCGTCTCTCTCGGGGACACCACTGAATCTACGACCCGTCCCTGTCAGGTCACTGGCAGCTCACTGCGGTCTCTCTAAGACCTTCGGGATCCGGGGTCAGGCACCGACACGGTGGAGGTGGTCCTGCATCCCGTCGAAGACGTTGAACAGCACCGGGGAACCGTTCGACAGGGTGCCGACGATGTGGATCCTGCCGTCGGTGCCGAGGATGTACAGCGGGCTCCCCGAGTCACCGGCAATGGCCGGGATCGCGGCGAAGACCTCCTGGCTCTCTGCGTTGACCGACAGCACCGGCCCACAGGTACGACCCGTCCTGGCACCGTCCTTGCAGACCAGACCACCGACAAGGTTGGGGGTCACCGGGACCGGGTCACCGGTCTCCAGCCGCTGGCCGGTGAGCAGCGGATCAAGCAGCGGGATGCCGGTGTTCGCGCGGCTGGAGATACCGTTGACGTCCGGGGTGACCGACTCATCGAGGCGGAACCAACCGAAGTCGTCGAGCCCGGCATTCGGATCGGCGACGTTGGCACCGCCGTCGAGAATGTGACCTCCGGCGGCGATATCGTCGGCGTCCGCGAGCAACTCCCCACGGTCGGTGGAGATCTCGACGGGCTGACCGCCGAACTCCTCCGGGTCCAGGCAGTGACCGGCGGTGATGCCGTAATAGGTGCCGCCGCTCACAGCGACGGAGTTCAGGGTGCACAGTCCCTGGGCACCGTTGTCCGCGGTGATCACGATGGGGGCGCCGCCATGGGTGGTGGTGGCCCCGGCGACCGCCGGCGCCGCGATGGCGGTGGCGGTGGCGGTGAGGGCCGACACACCGAGGACAGTGGTTTTACGGAGGAAGCTCATGACACCGCAGTCTAGACCATCAGGGCCCCTCAGTAGGCCGCATCAGGGTCCAGCTCGGTGGGCATCCGCTCCCCCGCCAGGAGAGCCCGGTAGTTCGCCGCGACAGGTCCGGCCAGCTGCCGGTCCATCGAGGAGACGGTGTTCGCCGAGTGCGTGGTCACGGTGACATTGTCCATCTCCCACAGAGGGTGGCCGTCCGGCAGCGGCTCCGGGTCGGTGACATCCAGTCCCGCCCCCGACACCTGACCGGACCGCAGGGCGTCCACCAGATCGTCGGTGACGACCACCGGGCCGCGGGCGACGTTGACGAGGGTCACCCCGCGACGGCAGGACGCCAGGGCCCCGGCGTCGATGAGCCCCCGGGTGTCGTCGGTGAGCGGGGCCGAGAGCACGATGTGGTCGGCCTCCGGAAGAACCTCGTGCAGCCGGTCGAAGGGAACGGTCCGCCGTGCCCCGTCGACCGGGCGTCCGGAATGGTTGACGGCGATGAACCGCGCGCCGAACGGGGTGAGCATGTCGATGAGGTGGCGTCCGATACCACCGGCGCCGACGATGAGCACCGTGGAACCCGCCAACCAGCGCGTTCCGGCGTCCACCTCGCGCCACACCTTCCACGACCGCCGCCGGGCGATGCGCACGTGCATGTGCGTCACCGAGAGGAGCAGACCCACCGCAGCTTCCGCGACCTGACGTCCGTAGATGCCCGAGGCATTGGACCAGCGACGGTCGCCGGACGGCCCGGCGGTGACGAGGCCTGCCTCGAGGAAACCCTCGATCCCGGCCTGACACAGCTGGACCCACCGCACCCGCTCCGGCAGGTCGGGGAACCTGTCCGGGCGCACGGCAACACAGACGAAGCCGTCCGCGTCCGCGATGTCGTCGACGATGACAGCCCCCTCCGCCTCCAGCGCTGCGGCGGTCTCCGGCAGGGGGATGGCGGCGATGTGGATCTTCAGTGCGTTGTCCGTCATGACCCCCTTTGTACCCCGGATCAGTTGTTGAGGCGGTTCCCGAGATCGTCGAGGAACCTGTCGAGGTTGTCGCCGAGCTGATTGCCCCAGTCCTCGACGACATCCGGGGACGGGAGTTCGGACGGAAGCCTGACGTCCGGCTCCGGACTCTGTGTGACGGTGCGCTCCACCGTCCGGGTCACGGTCGTCTCGGTGGTCGTGGTGTCCCCCCGGTCGGAGAGCCAGAGAATGAAGAACAGTAGAGCGACACCCGCCGCGAGCAGCAGGATCACGGAGGTCCACACCGCTCCGGCGCTCCGACGCCGCCGTGGCCGGTACCCGGACTCCTCCAGGAACCCGTCGTTGTCGTCGCCGAACTGCCGCGTCGGTTCCTCAGGCATCCGGTGGTAGTCCGGCGGCCGGGGCCGGTCTCGGTCCGGGGAAGTGTCACGGAAATCCATCGTTCGAGTGTAACCCGCCCACCGGCCCCGGCGGTCGATCGCGCCCCGCACCGCACACCCGAACGGGTATGCGCGTTCTGATCCTGCACCCCGACCATCTAGGATGGACCCGAAGTGACGAGACGTTCCACGACTGCACCAACGAACCAGGAGACGTTCAGATGATCCGCATCAGCCGTACCGCTGCCCTTTCCGCCGCCGCTCTACTGGCACTGGGTATCACGGCATGCTCCCCGCCCAACCAGAAGAACAGTGACGCCCCCCAGATCACCACCGTCACCCCGGAGCGCGGGTACGAGGGCGCCGGGCTCCCGGAGACCTCCGCCGCCGAATCGACCGAGAGCGGGACCCAGACCGGAATCGAGACCGGGCTGGACGCCGGGTACGTCGACTCCGCCGAGCCCACCGCGCACTGACCGGGGGGCACAGGGCGCCAGCTAGTCTGGTCGCCATGCGCATCTTCGGCTTCAGTTCCTACGGCGGCCCTGACGTCGCCGGATTCCTCGATGTACCGACCCCGGACCCCACCACCGTCCCGGTCGGCGGCATCCTCATCGACACCGCCGTCGCCGCCGTCAACCCGGCGGACATCAAGGTCAGGTCGGGCGCGCGACGGGGCAGTTTCCCGGTCCGGTTCCCCATGGCGATGGGACGCGAGGCCTGCGGCACCGTGCTCGCGGCCGACCCGGTCACCGGGGTGACCCCTGGCACGGTGGTCTTCGGCAACACACTCAGCGGCACGGGGGCCTTCGCCGGGAAGGTGTACCTCGACGCCGTGTCCGCCACACCGGTGCCCGACGGGGTGGCCCCCGCACAGGCCGCCTGCATCCCCGTCGCCGCGGGCACCGCCCGGGACATCCTCGACGAACTGTGCCACGACGGCCTGGAGGCCGGCGGCACCGTCCTCGTCCTCGGTGCCGGGGGCGGTGTCGGGCACTGTGCGGTGCAACTTGCCCGTGCCCTGGGGATGCGGGTGACCGGCGTGGCCGGTGCGGACAAACACGCGTTCCTCGAGTCCCTGGGGGCCACCCCTGTCGCCTCCGGCGACGGTTGGACCACTGCGGTGCGAGACTCCGGACCGGTGGACGCGGTGATCGACCTCGTCGGCGGCGATGTCCTGCTCGACGCCCTCGGCATGACAGACGGCCCCGTACGCAGTGTCGCGGATCCCACCGTCGGGGGTGGCGTGACCCGACGGCGCAGCCGGGCGGTGTTCACCGGCCTCGCGGAACTGGTCGCCGACGGGACATTGACGCCGCACATCCCGGCGTCCTTTCCCTTCTCCCGGGCGATGGAGGCGGTGGCCGCGGTAGAGACCGGGCACGCCACCGGGAAGACCGTGGTCACGTTCTGAGAACCACATCTGAATCATGATTCGGCGTACCATCGGGGTATGAGCGAAATCCGGAACGTCACTGTGCTGGGGACCGGCGTCCTCGGCTCCCAGATCGTCATGCAGGCCGCGTACGCGGGCAAGAACGTCGTCGCGTACGACATCGGACAGGAGCTTCTCGACAAGCTCCCCGACCGGTGGGAGTGGATGCGCGGCCACTACGCCGAGGACCTCGGGGACTACACCACCGAGAAGTTCGACGCCGCCGTCGCCCGCATCACCACCTCCACCGACGTCGCCGACGCCGTCAGCACGGCCGACGTCGTCATCGAGGCGGTCCCCGAGAACCTGGACCTCAAGAGGAAGGTCTGGGGCACCGTCGGCGGGTCGGTCAAGGACTCGGCCATCCTGCTGACCAACTCCTCATCGCTGCGTCCCTCCGATTTCGCGGACGCCACCGGGCACCCCGACCGCTTCCTCGCCCTGCACTTCGCCAACATGGTGTGGCGCGCCAACACCGGCGAGGTCATGGCCACCGCGAAGACCGACCCCGCGGTCTTCTCCCGCACCGTCGAGTTCGCCCGCGAGATCAACCTCCGGCCTTTCCCGGTCCACAAGGAGACCCCCGGCTACCTCCTCAACAGCCTGCTCATCCCGTGGCTCGACGCCGCCGGTGACCTCTACGCCAACGAGGTCGCCAACCCGCACGTCATCGACGCCGACTGGAAGGTCTCCACCGGCGCCCCGAAGGGCCCGTTCGAGACCTACGACATCGTCGGATTCAACGTCGCCGTGAACATCGGCCGCAACCGGACCGACGCCACCCCGTCCCAGAAGAAGTTCACCGACCTCCTCGAGGAGCGCGGCATCAGGCAGGGCAGGACCGGACTCGGTGACCGCTGCGGCTTCTACGAGTACGACGCGGACGGGAAGATCATCCGCCCGAACCCGGACTGGATCATCTACGAGGACTGACCGGCGGTAGGATCCGGGGTCATGCCCAAAAGTGTCGACCATGACCTGAGACGCCACGAGATCATCGGCTCGGTGTGGCGGCTCATCGCCGACGAGGGGATCGACGCGGTGACCACCCGGCGTATCGCCGACGTCACCGGCTACTCCAACGGGTTGCTGCGCTACTACTTCCCCGGCAAGGACTCCGTCATCACCGAGGCCTACCGGTACGTCGTCGAGGCCACCGACATCCGCGCCGCCCTGTCCACCACCGAGCGGGGGCTCACCGGGCTGCGGACGCTGGCCCTGGAGATCCTGCCGCTCGACGACGTCCGTCGCGCAGAGGCGCGGGTGGCGCTGGCCTTCTGGCAACGCGCGCTGACCCACGCTGACGAGGCCGACCTGTTCGCCCGGAGCTTCAGCTCCTGGCGCGACTTCTTCACCGCACGGCTCTCCGAGGCCGTGGCGGACGGCGAGATCGCCGCCGACACCGACACAGTGGCAGCGACCGACGAACTCCAGAACCTGCTGATGGGGGCCCAGATCACCGCGGCCTTCGGCACACCGGAGGGGGACACGCGACGACTCGTCGTCCTGCTCGACAGATTCCTCCACCGTTTTTCTCCGCCCGTACAATAACGTCACCGCGCGGCAACTGGCCGGAAACACGGCAGCAGTTGACTGTCCCCCATGACAGCAACGCTCAACACCGCACTGACGACCCGTTACCTCTCCGAACCCGACATGATCGCCGCCGGGGTCACGGACATGCCGGCCTGCGTCGACACCATGGAGACGATGTTCACCCTCCTCGGCGTCGACGACTACCGCATGGGCGGGACCAACCACAACTCCCACGGCTCCGAGATCCTCTTCCCCGACGAGTCACCCCACCCGCGCATGCCTGTCAACGGGCCGGACCGTCGCTTCATGGCGATGCCCGCCTACCTCGGCGGAGAGTTCCACACCGCAGGAGTGAAATGGTACGGCTCCAACATCGACAACCGTCGCTCCGGACTGCCCCGCTCCATCCACACCTTCGTCCTCAACGACGCCGACACCGGCGCCCCGCTGGCCATCATGAACGCCAACCTCCTCTCCTCCTACCGCACCGGCGCCGTCTCCGGCGTCGGTGCCCGGCACCTGGCGAAGCCCGGCGCGACCGTCGCCGCCGTCATCGGACCGGGCGTCATGGGGAAAACCGCCCTGGAGGCCTTCGCCGCAGGCGTCCCCACCCTGGACACCGTGCGGATCAAGGGCCGCAGCCAGGCCGGTATCGACGGCTTCGTCTCCTGGGTGCGCAGCACACTGCCCCAGTTCACGACGGTCGAGGTCGTCGACACCGCCGAGGAGGCCGTCCGCGGCGCCGAGGTCATCGCCTACGCAACCACCGCACCGACCGGTGCGGCGAACTATCCCGTGATCGACCCCGCGTGGTTGTCCCCCGGCGCGTTTCTCGCCGCACCTGCCTGCATCAACATCCCCGATGACTGGTTGACCGGCGGGGCGGGGCGTCTCGTCCTCGACAACCGCAGCCTCTACGAGGCGTGGCACGAGGAGTTCGGCGACGACGCTTTCGAGACGGTCGGCATCATCGGAAACAAGTTCCTCACCCTGGAGAAGAACGGGGCGCTCCCCGAAGGCACCGTCGTCGACCTCGCCGACATCATCAACGGGGACGCCGTGGGGCGGCGCAGCGCCGGCGCCGCTGAGGACATCGTCATCTTCTCCGTCGGCGGTATGCCGGTGGAGGACGTCGCCTGGGCGACGACCGTGTACCGCAGGGCCTGCGAAGAGAACATCGGCACCGTGCTCCCGGTGTGGGACACCCCGGAGATGGCCTGATGAACACACACCACGACCACCACGACCACTACGACCACGTCGTCATCGGCTGCGGGACCATCGGTTCGATGGCCTTGTGGCAGCTCACCGAACTCGCGCCGGGGGCCCGCGTCCTCGGGATCGAGCGTTTCGACCGGGTCCACACGAAAGGTTCCTACGCGGGAGAGTCGCGACTGTTCCGCGTCGCGCTCAAGGAGGGTGGCATCTACATCCCCCTGGTGCAGCGCGCCCGCGAAATGTGGCTGGCTATGAACGAACGGTCCGGCCGCGACATCTTCCTGCCCGTCGGCGCGGTCTCGGTCGGGCCGGCCGACTTCCCCACCATGGTGCAGACCATGGCGGTCATCGAGGAGTTCGGTCTGGAGCACGAGGTCCTCGACGCCGCCGGGCTGGCCGACCGCTATCCCGTGTTCGCGGCGTCCTCCCCCGGGTCGGCGCCGGACGCCGCGATCGTCGACCCGGCCGGTGGTGGTGTCCGGCCCGAACTCGCCGTCGCCTACGCCCAACAGTTCGCACTGGAGGCCGGGGCGGAGCTGTGGGACAACACCCGCGTACTCGCGGTGGAACCGGGCGCGGACAGCACCCTCATCCGCACCGACAGGGGTGAGGTCACCGCGGACCGGGTCATCGTCGCCAACGGGTCATGGGCCGCGGACCTCTACCCTGACCTCGCCGACCACATCAGCGTCCAGACCATCCCCCTGACCTGGTACCTGCCCCTGGACATCACCGGTTTCCTGCCCGGGAATCTCCCGATCTTCATGCGGGACATCGTCCGGACGGACGGGAGCGTCTGGCACTGCTACGGCGCCCCGACCCTCGACGGCTACTCCGTGAAGATCTCCCACGGGGACTTCGTCGGCGAGGCAGACACCCCCGACCGACTGGAGGTGCTGCGCACCGGCGAGATCCCGGAGGACGTGCTGCAGGTCTTCTCGGAACGGACCGCCGCCCTCTTCGACGGCGTGCTCGACGCACCGGTACGGATCTCCCTGCACCACGACGGGTTCACCACCGACCACGCCCCCGTCCTCGGACATGTCCCGGGGACCGGCGGCGCCGTCACCGTCGCCACCGGGATGAGCGGCAACGGCATGAAGTTCGCCCCGGTCTACGGCCGGATCGCCGCCGAGCTGGCGGTGACCGGTGACTCCCCGCTACGCCCGCCCGCCTTCGACTACCCCACCGCCGCCCGTGAACCATCCCCCACCATCATCCCCGCCACCATCCATCTCTAGGAGCTTCCCGTGCCAGCACCAGCGACCACCACCGCACCAGCGGTGTCCTCCCGAGGCCTGAGGTCGGGGTCCCTCACCACCGCCTCCATCGTCTTCATGGTCATCGCCGCCGCCGCGCCGCTCACCGTCATCGGCGGCGCGCTCCCCATCGGCATGTCCATCGGCAACGGACCCGGCTACCCGGCGATGTACGCCCTCGGCGCCGTGATCCTCATCCTCTTCTCCGTCGGTCTGACCACGATGTCGAGGTTCATCGACGAACCCGGTGCCTTCTACTCCTACGTCGAGACCGCGTTCGGACGCCGCCTCGGCATGGGCACCGCCTACCTTGCCCTGCTCACCTACACCGCCATCCAGTTCGCCGTCTACGGTTTCCTCGGCGCCCAGCTCTCCTCACTCCTCGACCCCGTCGTCGGCGTCCCCTGGTGGGTGTACTCGCTGGCCGTCGCCGGTGTGGTGGGCTACCTCGGCTACCGTAACATCGAACTGAGCTCGAAGGCACTGGGCGTCCTGCTCATCGCCGAGATCGCCATCGTCGTGCTCATCGACCTCGTCGTCACCGGCAGGGGTGGTGCAGAGGGGCTCAACGCCGACCCCTTCCTGCCGGAGAACATCTTCTCCGGTTCGATGGGCATCGGCCTGATGATGGCGATGGCCGGATTCATCGGCTTCGAGGCCACCACCGTCTTCCGGTCTGAGGCGAAGGACCCGGACCGGACGATCCCGCGGGCGACCTACATCTCCGTCGCGGTCATCGGCGTCTTCTACACCGTCTCCGGCTGGGCCGTGGTCCAGGCGTGGGGCACAGACAGGGTGCTGGCCGAGGCGACGGACGATCCTGACAACATGATCGCCCACACCGCGGAGAACTATCTCGGGTCCTGGGCCGGTCCGGTCGTCGACATTCTGTTGTTGACCAGCCTGTTCGCCTGCGTCCTGTCCTTCCACAACGTGCTCACCCGCTACCAGCACGCCATCTCGTACAAGCGTGGCCTGCCGCGGGCACTGCGCGCGGTGCACCTGACCCACCGGTCGCCGCACATGTCCTCCATCGTCCAGACCGCGACGGTCGTGCTGCTCACCGTGGTCTGCGCGCTGGTCGGTATGGACCCGGTGACCGAGATCTTCACCTGGTTCTCCGGGCTCGCGACGTTCACCATCGTCATTCTCATGCTGCTCGTCTCGGTGGCGGTGGTCGCGTGGTTCCGGGCCCGCCCCGAACTGCAGGTCTCCCCGTGGAAGCGGCTCATCGCCCCGGTGCTGTCCTTCCTCGGGCTGGGCACGGCCCTGTTCTTCATCATGACGAACTTCACCGTGCTCTTCGGCAGCGCGCCCGTCGCCTGGGTGATGGCTGTCTCGGCACCGGTCGTGTTCGTCCTCGGCACGGTCTTCGCCACCTTCGTCCCGGAATTCGACGACAAGGTCATCACCCGGAACATGGCGAAGCGGATGTGACCCTCTACAGCCGGGTGTAGCCCTGCCCGGTGAGTTGCACTGAGACACCGGTGGTGGTGTCGGTGACGGTGACGGCGTCCCCGGTGGTGGTGTCCACGGTGTAGCGTTCGCCGACGGTGGTCACCGTTCCGGCCGGCAGGGCGTCCGAGGGACTGATACCGGAGTTACCGAGCAGAGCGTAGACCTCGGGATCGGCACCCGGCCGGTAGGCCACCGCATTGGCCTCGCCACCGTCGGTCGCGTCCCAGCCGAGGTGGGCGGGCACCTCGCAGGCCCAGGCGTATCCCTCCGACGCCGGGTCGTCGACGAAGTCGCAGAGCAGGGTGTGCTCCCCCATCGGCACCCGGTAGCCGCCGACGGCGACCGAGGTGACGGGCGGCGTGGATTCAGGGGTCTCGCGGATCTCCGGGGCCGGGGTGGGCCGCGGGGCGACATCCTGCCCCTCGGTCGGCTGTGGAGCCGACTGGTCTGTCGAGGAGCTGAACACGGTGTCGACATGGTTGTCGTTGCTGCCCGCGTCCTCCACCCCGGTTCCGTCATTGTCGCACCCGCCGAGCAGTAGAGCACCACCGAGCACACCGACAGCGGCGACGGCGGACAGACGGACGGTACGGCGTTCACGGTGTGACACGACGGGACTCCTCGGACGACGGTTGCGGTACCCCACCACCGTGCCACAGTTGTCGGGTGGGCGGTGGCGGCGGGGGGAATTTCCGGGACGCGCCTGCCGGTTCACGACCAGTACCGCAAGAGAGATCCACACGACGCGGCACAGAATCAGAACCTCCCCGGGTCGAACAGCGTGATGTCGTGGCGGGTGGTGCCGTCGACCACGATGACATCCGGCAGCGTCGGATGGGCGTCGGATGGGCACCGAGCACACCACCGGTACCCGGGGTCGGCCGGGCTCTCGAGGGGTCGGGCGTGGACTGCCGCCGCCGACGCCGGACGCGCCGGTGT
>NZ_CACZOO010000116.1 GCF_902782855.1 uncultured Corynebacterium sp. | reverse complement strand
CTAGTCGGCGGGACCGTCTACGTCTGGTCCGCCGGTGAATCTGCCGCCCAGCGCGGCGTCCGCAGATATCTCACGGTGGAGCGGGGCCTGCCCTACGACGGGAACTTCTACTCGCACGGCCACCGGACTGTGCCGGGGAGCTGAGCTTCCCTACTGTGCGGTATCTGTTCCCCGGGGGACGGGCGCCGAGGCTTCCGGTGACCAACCGGCCGGTTGAAGTGCTGAGTCAAGCACCAGACCGGCATGGGTCCAGAGTAATGCTCCTCCCGCGTCGGCCACCACCGTTCGTCGGGCATGTGGGATCCGCTCTGTGAGGAGTGCGCCGTGGTCAGGGGAATGCACCCGGTCACGGGCTCCGTACAGCACGCTGACCGGTGACGTGATCGTGGCCAGATCGACGGGCCAGCGCGCGGACGCCATCATGGTGTCGGTGACGTACCCGCAACCGTCACTGGCGAATCCCTCCTGGAGGGACCTCCGATAGAGAACGTCGAAGTGGGGCCCGGTATAGAACGCGCGATCCTGGGCATCGGACCCGTTCAGCACCATGGTCAGCATGCCGTGCGGTGTGAAGGAGCGCAGCATGTCCTGTGCGTCGTCCGGTGCGTTCTGAACGAGATCGGGCAGGGCACGAGCGCCCTCGGGGAGCATCTCTCGCACCACCGGGTCTGCCACTTCATCGGCCGGTGACGCGAGAACGAGTGTCTGCACCCACCCTGAAGCCGCCGCAGACAGGCCGAAAAGTGCACCTTGCGAATTCGCGACAACGGGAATCACCGGGCTTTCCGCGTCGAGCACATCGGAAACGAAGGCGCGGTAGTCCGCAGCGGTCGACCCCGGGGTTCGAGCCGGGTCAGGGGTGGATTCTCCCATGCCTGGACGGTCCATCGTGATCAATCGAATTCCGCGCGCATCGAGCAGGTCCTCCCCGAAGAGCATGGACTTTCCTGTTCCGGCGCCGGCGATGAACAAGATCGGCTGCCCGTCCTCCGGGCCGGTGACAAGTCCTGCCAATGATCGGCCTGAAGGAAGTTCTAAAGAATGAAAAGCCTGCATCGCCCCACTCTAGCAACGAGGCCTACCCCGCAGCTGCTGGCGGAATGTCAGAGGCCTGCCGGGACCGGATCACAGCGCCCTTCAGTGAGTCGCTGTCCACAATCATGTGCCCACCGTAGGCACGTAACGGGAGGTCGTTCGTCTCAATGCTGTCAAGTCCGATCGCGCCCTCTTCGCCTTCGCTGAGCACGGCAGGCTTTCGTCGCTTCCGGGATTCGAGTCGCCTGACCTGTCCGAGCAGGATGCGGTCACTGACAATCACGGTCGCCGGAGCGCCGATCGCGACGGCGCCTGCCTCCACAATTCCGGTGAAGAGCCTTCCTCTGCCGGTGATCGTGAAAACATCGTCAACGCGGAACCGGAAGGGCGCCCCCACATCGACGGTCTCTTCCTGAGATTTCGTGCTCTTGCTGAACAGGCCCATGCATACAGCATAACGGCGGTGCGGGTGGAGGTGTCCCCCGTCGAATCCCCGCCGTGGCCGCAGCGGATGCAGGACTCAGGCCCGGAATGCGGGACAGGTGATGCCAGGGTCGGTCCGCCGGGCGGCCCGGGGATGGGCCGCATTAGTGTTAGCCTGACCTTATGTCGTCGATGTTCATGGTGGCCGGGGCTCCGGACACAACCTATCAGCGTGGGCTGTACCACGCCTACTATGCCGCTATTGCCGCGCCTCCGCCGATGGCGCCGCCGTCTTCATCCATGGCGCCATGCGACACTCCGGTCCACTCCCGTCACCAACTGCTTCCCGATGTCGGGGAAGGAAGTATCGATATCGTGGAGACTGCCGCACAGCTGCGGGTTGTCAGATATGACGCATCGTTCCAGCATTCGCACATCCTCGATTACGAGTTCCCGTCCGACCGTTTCGAACTGGAGGTGTGCCTGGGTGGGCGCATGACGATTTCGGAGCGCAGCGCCGGAGAAGGTGAGCTGACGTCGGGCGGCTTGTCTGTGGCGCCGCTCAGGGAGACGAAGGGGTCGATCACCTTCCCGGCCGGTGAACGATACCGCGCGGTGTCGATCTCGGGTAGCTACAGTGCTCTCGCCCCGTACCTGGGAACAGTGGGGCCGGAACGTTTCCGGAACGCGCTGCGGCGTGTCGGCGGGGCACCCGGGGCCGTAGACCGGGCCTACCTCGGGGCGGGGAGTGGGGATCTGGAGCTGTCGGGACTCGCCGGGGGACTCTACGCGGACATCGCGGAGTTCTCCGGGCGACTGCGGCAGCCGGGGGTGAGACAGACTCTCGGGCTGGAGTCGCTCATCACCGCGTGCCTCTCCCGTCTCGTGGATGATGAGCTCTTCGCTGACGGAGCACCGGGTGCCCGGTCCGCCAAGCCTCCGGAGAGACCGGTTTCGGAGCATGAGGTGTCCGTGGCGCATCGTATCCCGGACCTGTTGTGGCGGCACCGGCGTGATCTTCCGACCGTCAGCGAACTCGCCGTATCCCTCGCGATGTCTCCCAGGAGACTTGCCGCCGTCCACCGGACGGTCTTCGGGACGACGGTCATGGAGCACCACCGGCGACGCTGCACGGAGGAGGCGTGCCGGTTACTGGCGACGACGTCGTGGACCGTCGAACATATCGCTCACGAGTGTGGGTATACGTCGGCAAGCAACTTCATCTTCGCGTTCCGGCGACGCGTGGGCCGGACCCCTGGTGAGTATCGGCGGGAGATGGGGAGCGGAACAGCGGTGTCCTGACCCTCCCTCCACATTGTCGGGCCGGTTTCTCCACACCAGCCACTCTCCCCGCACGCCAGGGTTGATTCCGGCGCCACCGGCTGTGGTGGGGCCGGGACCACGATCTGGAGGAGAACATGTCAATCAGAACGCGGGGGAAAACCGCGGTCGCCACGGTGACGGCAGTCGCTCTCATTCTTGGCGGCTCACTGACCGCCTGTGGCAGTGACGACGGGAACACAACAACCGAGCAGTCGACGGGGGCCGGTGACGGTGCCTGGCCGGTGACGGTCAGCATGGCCGACAACGGTGGACAGAGTATCGACCAGACGATTCCTGAGGACCCGCAACGGGTGGTCGCCATCGGCCAGAACATCGCGGAACTGATGATCTCCTTCGGTCTCCGGGACCGGGTGGTCGGTGTCGGGTACCTCGATGGTGCGGATTCGTACTACAAGGACGACCTGAACGCACTCCCCACCATTTCCGAGCAGGTGCCCTCAACGGAATCCGTGATGGCGTTGAAGCCCGACCTCATCATCTCGATGTCCTTCGCCATGACAGAGGAGAACATGGGGACCGCGGACACCTGGAACAGCAGAGGTGTCCCGGTTCTTCTCGTCGACAACTACACCGTCGGACGCGATCTGGACTCCTATTTCGGGGATATCAGGAACATCGGAGCGGCCTTCGGCATTGGTGAACAGACCGATGCCTACATCGACCGTGAGAAGAAGACGATGGATGAGATTGCGCGCCGGAACCGGGGAACGACGGAGCGGCCGCGGGTCCTGCTTGTGGCGAGCGGAGGGTCGAACAAGCTGACCTACAACTACTACTCGCCGTCGCTGGGACTCGCTGATGAGATGGTCGAGGCCGCCAGAGGGGAGTACGTGAAAGTCTCTGACGGTGTATCCGCCGAGATGTCCGATGAAATGATCCTCAAGGCGAACCCGGATGTCATCGTGATGACGCAGTTCCAGAAGAGCAGCTCGGCCGCCGAAATGGACAAGTTGATGTCCAACCCGCGGCTCCGGAAGGTCAAGGCGGTACAGGACGGGCGCGTGATGCTCCTGGACTATTCCACGACCGTCCGTGGAACGCCGCACCTCGGCGAACTGACGGAACAGCTGTCCGACTTCATCCACGCGGACGGGGAGTGGCAGTGACCGGTGTAACCCGCCGGGTGAGATCCAGGGTCTTTGTCGTGGCCGCCCTTGTCCTGATGACTCTGGTCTCTGTCGTGGCCGCGGTGTCCGTCGGACAGATAGGAATTCCGATCCATGACGTCCTGTCGATCCTCGTCGGAGGCGGCGATGACTCGATGTTCGCCGATGTCGTCCGTGACATCCGTTTGCCCCGGGTACTGATGAGTTTCCTCGTGGGTGCCGGATTGGCCCTGTGCGGTGTGGTCGCGCAGGCATCCCTTCAGAATCCCCTGGCGGACCCCTACCTGCTCGGCGTCTCAGCCGGCGGTTCTCTGGGCGCGACAGTGGCGATTCTCCTGGGGTTCGGGACCAGCGGCGTTCTCATGGGGGCGACGATGCCCGTGTGGGCCTTCGTCGGAAGTTTGTTGGCCACGATCGTCGTTCTCGTCGTCGGTTCCCTCGGCAGCAGGTCATCCGCGGTGAAACTCATCCTCGCCGGGTCCGCCGTCAATGCCCTGTGTTCGGCGGTGACTAGTTCATTCGTCTACTTCGCGGCATCCGCCGAAGGAATCCGGTCCGTCACATTCTGGATGCTGGGCAGTCTCGCGTCCTCTGAATGGGATGATGCTCCGCTCACCGCTGTGGTGGTCATCCTTGCGGTCATCGTCATGTTGACCCAGGGCAGGTCACTCGACGTCATGCTGACCGGTGACGAATCCTCGGTCACGTTGGGGGTGGATTCGGTGAATCGTCGCCGCCTCTACCTGCTGGTGTGCGCGGTAGTCACCGGAACACTCGTGTCCCAGGTGGGTGTCATCGGGTTCGTGGGACTGCTTGTGCCGCATGTCGCCAGAAGCGTGGTCGGTCCGACGCACGGTCTCCTCATCCCCGTGTCCGTCCTCGGTGGTGGTCTGTTCCTGATGTGGGCCGATGTCCTCGCGAGAGTCGTGGTCCCGAACGCGGAACTTCCCATCGGCATTGTCACCGCTGTACTGGGTGCACCGGTGTTCCTCCACATGCTCACCAGAAAGGAGTACAGCTTTGGCTGACAGGAAAGCTGAACATGGGTCGGTGGACGGTCTGGACGTCCGCGGCATCGGCGTCGTCATTGACGACCGGAGAATCGTGGAGGACATTTCTCTCCGGGTCGCTGGGGGAGAGGTCGTGGGAGTCGTCGGTCCGAACGGTTGCGGCAAGACGACGCTGCTCAAGGCTGTGTACAAAGTGCTGTCACCAGTGAACGGCCAGGTCACGTTGAACGGAATGGACGTTCTGCGTGAACGGCCCGCAGTGGTGGCCCGCCACCTGGCGGTGGTCTCGCAGTTCCAGCAGATGGACTTCGATCTGACGGTGGAACAGATGGTCGGACTGGGCCGGGCGCCGTACCAGAGAATCCTCGAGTCCTCGGGGAGGAAGGACCGGAGAATGGTCCAAGACGCGCTGGGGGCCGTCGGGCTCAGCGGAGCGGTGCACCACAGTCTCCACTCACTGTCCGGGGGAGAACGCCAACGTGTGGCCCTGGCGCGGGCGATGGTCCAGGACGCCGAATTCATGATCCTCGACGAACCCACCAACCACCTGGATGTCCGTCATCAGCTCGAGGTTCTCGACGTCGTCCGCGATCTCGGAATAGGTGTTCTTGCAGCGCTGCATGACCTGCACCTCGCCGCCAGATTCTGTGATGAGGTCTGTGTGATGGCGGCGGGACAGCTGGTCGCCCGGGGTCGCCCCAGCGACGTTCTCACTGCGGAACTTGTGTCCCGGATCTACGACGTGGACTGCGTGACTTACACGGATCCCCGTGGGTATCTCGATTTCTCATACGCCAGGACAGGGGAGAAAGGTGGGCGACGATGACTGTCCACATCGCTCATCTGGGCCACCGGACCTACTGGATGCCGCTCGTGCTCTCCTGTGTGGCGACCTTTCTGCTGATCTCGTACTCCACCATCATGACCGTGGCGGTACCGGCGATTTCCGCGGACCTCATGGTGGACTTCGGCCCCCTGCAGTGGGCCATCGACATCTACACGATCGTCCTTGCCGCACTGCTGGTCCCCGTCGGCGCGTTGAGCGACCGGGTTGACCGTGGGAAGCTGCTCGCGGCAGGTCTGGCAGTCTTTGCGGGGTCCTCGCTGCTCTGTGCTGTGGCATCCGGGATCCCGATGCTAACTGCCGGCCGTGGCCTGCAGGGACTCGGCGCGGCGATGATGTTCGCGACAACCCTTCCGTTGCTCGAATCCTCCTATGCCGGTAAGTCGCGGGATGTGGCGTTCGCCGTGTGGGGAGCGGTCTCCGGGCTGGCGTCGGCCGCAGGCAATGTCATCGGTGGCCTGCTCTCAGCGTTCGCCTGGAGAGGGATCTTCGTTGTGGCGGTACCGATTGCACTGGTGGCTGTGGTGGTGGCGCTGCTTTTTCTTCGGCCCGAGGTTCCGGGGTCTTTCCGCTCCACTGACGGCCCGGGAATGCTGCTGCTCGCCGTCGCCGTCGGCGACATCGTGGTCGTTCTGCTCCTGCTCGCTGACGGGTCGTCCGGCATGAGCGTCATGACGGCGATAGTGGTGTTCATTGTGGCCGCCGCACTTCTGATCATCCGTGAACACAGGGCGATGAGCCCCCTGTTCGCCACGTCGTTGGTGACGTCGCGGAAGTTCGGCGCGGTGGTGCTGGTGGCGGCGGTCTACTATTTCGCGGCGTTCGGTCCGCTGCCGCTGTTGTCACAGTGGCTGCAGGAGGGGGTTGGGCAGTCGGTCGTGTCGACATCGCTCATCCTGTCAGCGCAGCCGGTGGTGTTCTTCGTGGTATCCGCTGCCGCCGGGACACGGTTGGCGCGGCTTCACAGACGTGGTCTGTTCGGCTGGGGACTGGTGGTCTGTGGTGCAGGCTGTGCAGCCATGCTGTTGGCCGCAGGGTTCCCGGTCTGGGTATCTCTGATTCCCTCTCTCGTGCTGACCGGCGTCGGCTCGGGGATGATCTCGCCGGTTCTTCCTGCGGCGGCGATGCAGGGACTTCCGGCGGATCAGACAGGTGTGGCCTCGACGTCGATGAATGCGGCTCGGCAGCTTGGTCTCAGTATCGGGGTTGCGGTGTGCGCCCTGATTCTGCGTATGACACAGCGCAGTGGATACGGTCTGGACGCGGGACTCGGCGCGACCGGGGTGATGTGCACGGTGATGTGCCTTCTCGCGGCCGTCGGCGTCCGGTGTCTGCTACCCTCCACCCAACGCGAAAGCGGATCTCCGTCAGTTCTGGGCCGGTTCAGGGGGTAACACTTCTGGGACCGTGGCCCGGCACCTTCCGCTACGGTCTCTCCCTGGCCATGTGGACCAGTTCGTAGTCTCCCACGACCGTGCGTCCGGTCTCGGTGTAGCCGTTCCTGCTGTACAGGCGGATGTTGCGAGGCTGTTCTCTCGGGTGAAGAGCAGGAGGGAACCGGCGCCGCGCCCCTGCCGGTCAGGCGCGACGACCGGGCGTCCCGACTCCACCAACCTCACGAACCACCCCCGGCGTACTCTGACACACCATGAGCGAGAACACGGCGTCCACCCCGTCTGAACCGTCCGCCCCCTCCACCACCTGGAAGGACCGGACCTGGTTGGAGTTCTACCCCGACTGGGTGCGCCCGGAACTCGACTACGACGCCGTCAACGAGCGCACCCTCGCCGAGATCTTCGACCATGCGGTGAAGAGCTGGCCGGAGCGTCCCGCCATGACGTTCTTCGGCACCACCGTCTCCTACCGGGAGTACGGGCGCCAGGTGAACATGTGCGCGGCGATGCTGCACAACCGTGGCGTCCGCAAGGGCGACCGGGTCGCCATCGCCCTGCCGAACTGCCCGCAGGCGTTGATCACCTTCTACGCCGTGGTCTCCCTCGGCGCGACCGCCACCCTGCACAACCCGCTGTACACCGCCCGCGAGCTCACCGTCGCCTTCAGGGACCACGGCGCGAAGGTCGGCGTGTTCTGGGACAAGACCGTCGACGTCGCCCGCGAGCTGCGCACGGTCAGTGCCCTGGAGCAGATCATCCCGGTGACCATCACCCGTGCGATGCCGTGGTACCTGCAGGGTGCGCTGCGTCTGCCGCTGAAGAAGGTCCGGGCGCTGAAGAACGAACTCACCGGCTCCACCGAGGGGCTCACCGAGTGGTCCGACCTGGTGAACGATGCCTCGGAGTCCGAGGGCCGCGCCCTCATCGAGACCGCCGGGGTGGAGCCCGCCGACATCGCCCTGGTGCTGTACACCTCCGGCACCACCGGCTCCCCGAAGGGCGCGGGCCTGTCCCACGCGAACCTCTGCGCCGTCATCATCGAGGGACGCGAGTGGGTGCCCGGCCTCGGCGAGGACCCCGAACCCGAGCGCATGCTCGCCGCGCTGCCGATCTTCCACGCCTACGGTCTGACGATGAACATCACCCTCGGACCACTGATCGGCGGCACCGTGCTGCTGCTCCCGGCCCCGAAGCCGCCGCTGCTGGCGTCCGCCATGAAGAAGCAGAAGCCGACCTGGATCCCCGGCGTGCCGGCGCTGTACCAGACGATCATGGACCTGGCGGAAGAGAAGAACATCGACATCTCCGGCGTGAAGGCGTCGTTCTCGGGTGCGTCCGGACTGCCGGTGGAGGTCGTCAAGCGGTGGGAGAACCTCACCGGTGGGCTCCTGGTCGAGGGCTACGGACTCACCGAGACATCGCCGATCGTGCTGGGCAACCCGATGAGCACCGACCGGCGTCCCGGCTACGTCGGTATCCCCTTCCCGGACACGCAGGTGCGTGTCGTCTCCCAGGATGACCCGACCGTCGTGTTGCCCGACGGCGAGGCCGGTGAGCTGGTCGTCCGCGGTCCGCAGGTCTTCGGCGGATACCTCAACCGGGAGGACGCCAACGAGAAGGCGTTCGTGACCGGCGAGGACGGTCAGGGTGACTGGTTCCGGACCGGGGACATGGCAGTGATGGAGCGTGACGGGTTCGTGAAGATCGTCTCGCGCATCAAGGAGATGATCGTCACCGGCGGGTTCAACGTGTACCCGCAGGAGGTGGAGGAGGTGCTCGCCGAACACCCGTCGATCGCCGCGGCGAGTGTGGTCGGCCTGCCCCGGGCGGACGGCTCCGAGACCGTCGCCGCCGGGGTGGTGCTGGCGGAGGGTGCGCGGTTGGATGAGGATGTCCTCAAGGAGCACTGCCGTCAGGGCCTGGCCCGCTACAAGGTGCCGCGCGTGTTCAAGGTCTTCGAGGAGCTGCCGGCGGACCAGCTGGGCAAGGTGCGTCGCGTCGAGGTGCGGAGTCTGATGCTGGGGGAGTAGGACGCAGCTCCGGCCCCGCTCGATGCCCGGGTTGACCGTCCCACGGTGGTCCGGCGGCCCTGAACCACCCTGGAGCGGTCAACCTGGCGGTGTCACCCCCGCGACCGCACCTGCCACGCGGTCCACAGCCGGGCATAGCGTCCACCCCGGGCGACCAGCGTGTCATGGGAACCGGACTCCGCGATCCGTCCACCGTCCAGCACGACCACCAGGTCCGCCCCGGCCGCCTGGCTCAACCGGTGAGCGACAATGAGCGAGGTCCTGCCACGCGTGACCGCGTCCACCGCCGCATCCAGCCGGTCATCGGTGCCCGCATGCGCGGTCGCCTCGTCGAGCACCACCACCGGCGGATCCGCGAGCAGCACCCGGGCCAGGGCCAGCTGCTGCACCCGGGCCTCATCCGGTACCGCGTCCGACGCAAGACCGCCGATGCGCACCCACGTGGCGCCCACCGCATCCGCGGCGGCGAGCAGGTCCTCGTCCGACGCCCCGGGAGACGCCAACCGCAGATTCTCCGCCACCGTTCCGGTGAACCGGTGGATCTCCTGGGTGACCATCAGCGCCCGCCCACCGACCCGCACTGACCCCTCATCAGGACGCAGCGCCCCGACCACCAGCCGGGCCACCGTCGACTTCCCCGAACCGGACGCGCCGACGAGTACGACCCGTGCACCGGACGGAACCTCCAGGGACACTCCCGTGAGGACGCGACGGGTGCTGCCCGGATAAGAGCAGGAGACGTTGTCCAGGATGACGGTCCCGTCGCCGTCACCCGCACTGTCGCTTGTTCTGTCGTCGGTCGTCGTCGCCGGCACCTGAAGCACACCGACCAGGCGGGCCAGCCCGACCTCGGCACGCTGCAGGTCATCGACGCCGGCGAGCAGCACACTCACCGGGGCGAAGAACCGCTGGAAGAACAGGGCGCCGGTGGTTGCTGCACCGACGGTGAGCAGGTCGGCGTCCACCCGCCAGAACCCCACGACCACCACGGCGGCGAGCCCCAGGAACTCGGCGGCGTTGATCCCGCCGTTGAACACGTTGCGCACCGTCGTCGCCGCACGCCCGATCTCCACGGACGCCAGGCTGCGGGCCGCGATCAGGTCCAGCCGCTCTGTCTCACGGGCGTGGGCACGGACGGTGGGCGCACCGGTGACGGACTCGATGAGGGCCTGGCCCCGTTCGGCGTCCATCCGCTGCCGTCGCACATACAGTGGACGTGACCTGCGCAGGAACCAGCGACCGGCACAGAGCTGCACCGGCAGGGCGACCAGCGCGGCCAACCCCAGCCATGGGTCGAGGATGGCGAAGCCGGCACCGGTGACCAGCAACGTCACGACCGCCTGCGTGGTGCGTGGCAGTACCTCCGTGACTGCGCCGGTGACGGACTCGACATCCCCGGTGACCCGCGACACCACGTCGGAACTCCCGGCGGACTCCACCAGGTCGGTGTCCAGCCGGACCGCCGCATCGACCACCCGTTCCCGGAGGTCAGCCAGGGTTTCCTGGAGAGTTCGGACCAGGATCCGGCCACCGCAGAGCACCAGCAGTGCCGCGCACACGCCGCACGTCAGGATCAGCCCGACGGTGGCGCCGAGTCCGCCGGGGCCGGTCCCGGCGATTACGTCGTCGACGACGCGTCCCTGCAGCGCGGGGACGCCGAGCCCGGCGACAGCACCGGTGACCAGGAGCGCGAAGGACGCGGACAGGGTGCGGAGGCGCGGACGCAACAGTGCCCCCGTGATTCGGGCGGTGTCGGCGACGGATGCCTCGGGCAGCCTGGTGATCGGGTCGGTGCTCACGCCGCCACCGCCCCGTCCACGACCACGGTGCAGGCGTCCAGGAGCAGTCGGTCCGAGGTGACCACCACGACAGCCAGGTCGGACCCGGCGGCCAGTCCTGCTATCCCGGTGGCAACATCGCCGCAGGTCACCGGGTCAAGGGCGGTGAGTGGTTCGTCGAGAACCAGCACCGGACCGGTGAGATGCAGCGCCCGGGCGAGCACCACCCGCTGCCGTTGACCTCCGGAGAGTCGACGTCCACCCTCGCCGAGCTGCGTCTCAACGGATCCGAGGTGGTCGATGACGTCGTCCAGCGCCGTCGCGGCGACGACCGCCTCATCGAGCTCGCCGTCGGCGACGTTCTCCCGCAGCGTGCCGGTGAACACCGACGCCTCATGCGGAGGGGCGGTGACGTGTCGGCGCCAGGCATCGGGGCCGAGCTCCAGGGCGTCCCGTCCATTGACGCTGAGCTCACCAGGCTCTGGAAGAGTGCGGAACCCCAGCCGGTCGGCGACGCGCCGGGCCGTCGCGGCGTCCGGCACACGGATGCCGGTGAGCTGGCCGGGCATCGCGTGGACCCGTACCCCGCCGGTCACCCAGACGAGGTTGCCCCGCTGTGGGCTGGCGTCCCCCGCGCCCGTCGCCGCGTCCCCACCGTCCGGGAGCCCGAAATCCTCGGCGAGCAGGTCCTTCAGTCGCGCCGCCGAGGCGCGCTTGTACGCCCAGTTCGCGCCGAAGGTCCCGATGTGTGCGAGTGAGCCCTTGAGGTACTGTGCCAGACCGATGACAGTGACCAGTTGTCCGGGGGTGATGGTGCCGTCGAGGGTCATCCATCCGGCGGCGAACGTGAGTGTCGCCAGGTAGATCAGGGAGATGACGTCACTGACGGCGTCGTAGGTGCGCAGTGATACCGCGGAGGCGACAGCGGTGTCGCGGGAGTGTCGACTGGCTGTGCGGTACCGGCGGCTGATCTCACCCTGCGCGCCGAGCCCGTGGATGATGCGCAGCCCGGCCATGGCGTCGGCGGCGACCTCGGAGGCCCCGGCGACCGCGCGCTGCTCCGCCCGACCACGGTCGAACATCGGGCGGGACAGCCGTTGCATCAGCACGAGGACGCACACCGCGCCGATGAAGACCCCGGTGCCCAGGGGCGCCGAGATGAGCAGCAGCGCGACGGCGGCGGCCAGTAGTCCGGCGACCGTCGCGCCCTGCTGGACGATCGACCAGGCGACGCCAGCGACCTGGAATGTGTCGTTCGTGGTGACGGAGAGGACTTCACCGGTGGAGCGCCGCTGCCCGGTGGTGCCGCGTGGGTGCAGGACGCGCCCGACCGCCAGTTGGCGGAGGTCGTGTTCGCCGTGGCCGTAGACGCGCACCATGCCGAGCATCGCCCGTTGGTACGCCACCGACATGACGAGGAAGGACGCGCCGAGGACGCCGAGCCAGGTGACCAGCGCAGCCAGGTCGCCGGTCATGACCGCCCGGTCGATGACCAGGCCGATGATCAGTGGGACGGACGCCTCGCCGAGGCTGTGGACGATGAGTCCGAGTGTGCAGGCGGCGAGGCGCCAGGCGCGTCCGTCGCTGGCCAGGGCGGTGCGGAGGACTGAGGCGGTGGTGACGGTGGTCGGCGGGGTGCCGGTCGGCGGGGGAGCGGGCATGGTCCTGACGCTATGGCCCGGTGGACGCGCCTGGCGGACGACCGTTGTCGTCGGGCGGACAGGGGCGAACGGCTGTCCGCTGGGAGACGGAAGTTGTCGTCTGTGGGCACGTGCGTCGCCCGTAGCGTTGTGCGGGTGCTGCCCCGGAGAGCAGCCCGCTGACGTCCACCTGACCATGAAGGAGCCACCGTGCCCGTTACCCGAATCATCCGACAGTTTTTGGGCGGTGGTGTGCGCGCCATAGCGGCGCTCAGCGTCGCTGTCCTCGTGGCCCTGTTCGGCCTCACCGCCTGTTCCTCCTCTGACAGTGGGGCGGATGAGGAACAGCGGGTGTTCGCAGACGCTGAGGACGGGGCCTTCCCCGTCACCGTCGACCACGCCTACGGCGAGACCACCATCGAGGATCAGGCGCAGCGCGTCGTTGTCGTCGGCTGGGCGGGAGCGGACCTTGCGGTGCAGCTCGGAACCGTGCCCGTGGCACAGGGCACGGCAGGCGGCGAAGGTGACAGCGCGGAATTCTATCCCTGGTTCCGGGATGCCGTCGATGATCTTGGCGCCCCAATGCCCACCACCGACCCCTCACTGGAACGCGGCGACGTGAACACGGAGTTCGTGGCGAATCAGACCCCCGACCTCATTCTCGCGGTCCAGTCCGGAATCACCGAGGACGAGTACCGGAAGCTCTCCGACATTGCGCCGACAGTCGCCTTCCCTGATGACCCCTGGGGCACCTCCGCTGAGGACCATCTGCGCATGGTCGCTGAAGCGCTCGGTCGACCCTCCGAGGCCGGGAGAATCACTGCGGAACTGGACGACAGCATCAGCGCGAGCGCCGGAACGCACAGGGAGCTCGCCGGAGAGTCCTTCCTCTACGGGTTCCTCCCGGAGGACGGACAGACGGTCATCTTCTCCGGCAAGGACGCCCGGGTGAAGACCCTCCAGAAGCTCGGGCTGGTGGACTCACCGGACCTCGCGGCGCTCGCTGAGGAAGCGGACGGAGTGTCCAGTTTCAACGTGTCGATCGAGAAGCTGATCGCCACGTCCGCGGACCTGTACGTCACCGGTACGGACCGGGAGAAGTGGGATGCGGCGCTCCGCTCGGACCGGGCATTCGCTGCCTGGGGGCCGGTCGGGGAAGGCCATGTCGCCCTGCTGACGGACTCTGATGTGAACCTGGCCCTGTCGGTGTCCACGCCGCTGAGCCTGACGTGGGCGATCGACGACATCGCCGACGCACTGTCCGCTGCACTGTAGCAAAGTTCATCTGTCCGCCTGCGGGCGAACCATGTCCGCCGGACAAAGGTGAGCCTGCCTATACTTCCTCCCGGTACAGACCCCCGACCGAGAGAGAACGCCATGACCCTCCGCACCCTCACGGCACGCCGCGTCCGCCGCACCGCGCTGGCCGCCACTGTCGGCGTCACTCCGGTCGCCGCGCAGGACTACTCCGACTACGGTGACGGTATCTCCGCGGAGCAGAAAGAGTTCCTGGAACCGGTCGACAGCGTCGGCAAGTTCTTCGAGCTGGACATCGAGGCCGTGGCCAAGGCCGAGCCGGATGTCATCGTCGGTGAGGTCCCGGAGATCGACCCGGAGATCGGCATGAAGCCTGCCGCGTCCCTGCCGACCGGAGGGTTCCCCAAGGGCTGGGAGGAGTACTCGACCGAGAGGATCGGGGAGTCGCTCGGCGACGCTGACGCCGTCACCGTCACCGCGAAGCCGGACGGGACGGTTGATCCGGTCATGCGGTCGGTTCTCGGCAACGCCCTGTTCAGGAACCTCAAGGCGACGAAGGATGACCACGTCTTCCCCGACTTCGGTGAGGTCACGGACTACGGGTCCGCCACCGCGTCACCGTCGGGCAGGGCCTCTGGCTGCCGGCGGGAACACCGCACGCGTGCCCGCCGGGGGAGGAGACGGTGCTCTGCGCCCTGTTCATCGACCCGGACGCCTGGTCACGGACGGTGTGCGCCGCACCGGCCACTGTGGTGACCGGGACGTCGGTCCATGCGGTGACCGTCCCGGCGTCGTTGCGGGAGCTGCTGCTCCACCTCGCCTACCGCGAGATGCCGGACGACCGGCGCATCCGTGCCCAGCAGGTCTGCCTGGAACTGCTGGCGGACGCCCGGTACGACAGTGCCGATGTCCCGACCGTGCATGACAGCGTCCTCGCGCCCGTCGTCAGCCCAGCTGCTCGGCGACGTACTCGGCGAAGTTCGCGCCGGCTATCGTGAGACCGGACCTGTGGTAGTAGCTGAGCGCAGGGGCTTTGCCGGCGGCGACGGTCTGTCCCGCGCCATTCACTGTCTGCGCCAGCCGGTCGATGGTCGAGTTGTAGTCGGCGATGCTCTGCTCAGTCTCGGCCTTCTTCCCGATCAGCTCCGCCTGCTCGACCAGGGGCTGGAGCCAGTCGGCGTCCTTGTCGGGTGCGCCGCTGATCTGCAGGACCGGTGCGATAGCCTCCAGCTTGTCCTGCATCCCGGAATCGTAGTAGTCGAACCATGCCGCCACTGTCAGCAGCATGTCCGGGGCCAGGTTTGCCACGGCCTCCGGGGCCGGCTGGGTGGTGTTGAACTCGAACTTCTCCACGGAGTCCGGCAGCTCGTCGTTGACCACGTTGTCCTTGGCGGACTCAGCGGAGATCTCCGGGGTGGCGACGAGGTTCATGCCGGTGATCTCGGCGAACTCGGGGCACAGCCGGGTCTCGCGATGCAGACCACGCGCTGCGGGTCGGTGGGGATGTCTACGGTGACCCCGCCGTAGCTGAAGGTGGTGGTGCCACCACCGTCTGCGCTGTCGTTGCCGTCGTCGGAACCGCAGGCGACGGTCGTGGAGAGCAGTGCCGCGGTGACGCCGGTGAGAACCGTCCGACGGGGGATGGGGAACCTGGTGAAAGCCATGCAGCTGAGGCTAAGCGCGTTCTGATGCGCGATCGGGCCAATGTGTGGCGTCCTGCGGACGTGGTCGGCCACCGCCTGTCCCCGTCGCTGCCCGCCGCGCGACGGCACCTGTCCGCTGCGCGAAGATTCGGGCAGGTAGGGTTGCCTCACTGAACATGATGTCCGTCCCACCCGGAGCAGAAGCAGAGAACCGCCATGACCAGTGCTGAAGAGAAGTACCCCGCCGACTACACGCCCCGCGTCCACCGGGCGGAGGTCCTCGCCGTCACCCGCGTCGGCGCCGCGATGGTGCGCGTCACCCTCGGCGGACCGGACATGACCGACTACCCGACCACCGGAGTCGGTGACGAGTGGATCCGGGTGTTCTTCCCGGACGCCCCCGCCGACCCGGTCCGGCTTCCGGAGTTGGAGGGGCGCGGCTGGACCTACGCCGACGGCATCGAGCCCTCCGAGATGCGCGCCTACACGGTCCGCGCCTGGCGTCCCGGTGAGATCGACGTGGACTTCGTCGTCCACGGCAACGGTGTCGCCACGACCTGGGCCACCACCGTCGATCCCGGCGGGGAGGTCGGGATCACCCCGCCGGTGGACGCCTACACGCGCCCGGACACCGCCACCCGCCAGATCCTCCTCTGTGACGAACCCGGCCTGCCTGCCGCCCTGCGCATCGCCGAGGAGGCGCCGGCGGGGATGCCGTCTGTCCTGGTCTGCGAGGTCCGTGCCGACGGTTACGAGGTTGCGCCGACCAGGGACGACGTCGAGTGTCTCTGGCTGCACGGCTCCGGCAACGGGGTGGCCGAGAGTCGCCTGCCCGGGGTGCTCGTCGGCATGGAGATCACGGAGAAGGACGCCGTCTGGGCGGCGACGGAGACCCGCACCTCCCGGGAGATCCGGAAGATCATGCGCCGGGACAAGGGCCTGGCCCGCGGCGCGGCGACGACGATGGGCTACTGGATCCACGACTCCGAACAGTGGCGTGCAGCCTACGACGCCCTCGGCCCGGACTTCGCCGACAAGGTCTGCGCGGTCTTCGACAGTGACCGCGACGAGGACGAGATGATCGCCGTCGTCGACGAACTCTACGAGAGCAACGGACTGTGACCGCAGCCGAACTGCGCCCGGTGACCCGGCCGGGACGGTGGACAGCGGCGGACATCGTCGCGGCGGACAGGGCAGATGCGACCGACGCCCTCATCCCCGGTGACTACCTCCTCACCCTGAGGGAACTGCGCTACCCCAGCCCGTTGGAGGCGGAGATCTGTTCGGGCCGACAGCACCACCACGACAACCACCACGTGGTGTTCTTCGCCATGCGGGGCACCGCGCAGGTCGACATCGCCGGCAGCCGGCACCACCTCACCCCCGGATACGGCGTGTTCGTCCCGGTCGGGGTGGCGCATTCCGCGGACACCGCTCCGACGACCTCCCTCACCGCCGTGTACATCCGACCCGACGCGTGGACGGGGCCGACTGCAGCCGTCCGGGATGTCACGGTGAACACCGCGACCCGCGAGATGCTGGTTCTGCTGGCCTACCAGGGACTCTCCCGCGAGCAGCGGTTCCGTGCCCAGCGCCTGTGCATCGACTTCATGTCGGAGCCGGCGACACCGGGCCTGGAACTGCCGCTTCCCCGCAACCCGCTGATCCGGCCGATCACCCGGCAGCTCCTCGATCATCCGGAGGACGCCCGTTCCCTCGACGACTGGGCCTGGCTGCTCGCGACGTCGGGACGCACCATCGCGCGGGCGTTCCGGGCGGACACCGGCATGACCTTCAGCGGGTGGCGCACCGTCGCCCGGATGTCGGCGGCGGTCCGGATGCTGGGGGAGGGAACACCGGTCGGCACGGTCTCGCGCCGGGTCGGGTACGCCAACCCGAGCGCCTTCGCCACGGCGTTGAAGCGGGTCACCGGTCGGGCGCCTCTGGAGTTCCGGGCGCGGTGAGGAATGCGGTGACCGGGTTCCTGCTGACGACGGTCAGGTTCGATGTCCCCCGGCCGCACACCTGGACTGATTCCACCCACCACCATGATGAACTGATCTGGGCGACCTCCGGGACGGTCACCGTGCGTACCCCGGAAGGCGTGCGGGACTGTCCGGGGAACCGGGGGATCTGGGTCCCCCACGGCGTCCCGCACAGCATCGCCGCCGCAGCCGCGGACACGCCGCTCCAGGCCACCTTCTTCGCTCCGGCCGCCACCGGCCACCGTCTCCAGCAGCTCGTCGCGCCGCGAGGTGTGGTCGCCGACAAGTGGTTCCAGCGCGTCCTCCCGGTCGAGGATGTCAGCCAGCTCAGTGGACCGGGTCCGCAGGCTTTCCCCGTCCCGGGCCTTGACGGTGATGATCGGGGCGATGTCCTCGAGCTTGCCGCGCACGGGGTTTTCCTCGGGCAGCGGTGGTGGGCACGGACCATGGCACAGGGTATGCGCACGTCAGACGGTGTCCGGTGTGCGAAGATCCTTGTCGTCCCGACGCTCATCAGCACTACTAGTCTCTCCTGAGGTGAACCTACCCTGAGGAGATTCAATGAGTTCAACGACGACAATTCCGCGCCGCCCGGCGTCCCTGATGCGACGGGTGGCGGCGACCGTACTCGCCGCCGTGACCCTGAGCGTGGCGGTGGCCTGCTCGTCCGATGACGGTGAGGACGCCGCTGCGACCACCGGTGACGGCAACTTCCCGGTCACCATGGAGCACGTCTACGGCGAGACCGTGATCCCGGCGAAGCCGGAGAAGGTCGTGACCG
>NZ_CACZOO010000115.1 GCF_902782855.1 uncultured Corynebacterium sp. | reverse complement strand
GTCGAAAGGTACCTGCGGTGGTCGCCGTCGTCGTGGACGGGGGCGGTCACCGGCAGTTACAGATACACCACGCTAGAGGACGTAACCGGTGGACACTGCCGTACACAGGCGGACCGCGCCGCGCGCGGCCTGACGGTGCAGGCCGTCTGAGAGGTCGCCAAAGGCCACCCCCTACACTTCTTTGCATGGCAAATGCGCCGACAGGAGGGCCGCCGGACATGACTGACGCCACCACGGGTCCGGCGACCCCGCCGTCCACCCCGGCAGAAGCGGTCGCGCCCCCGCCATCCCGTGACCCACTCCAGCGCAGGACACTCACCGTCCTGGCGGTCTCCCAGGTCGTCGGTACCGTCGGTGTGGGCATCGCCCCGTCGATCGGCATCCTGCTCGCCACCGAGGTCACCGACAGCGAACTCTGGTCCGGGCTGGCGCGCACGGCGTCCACCCTGGGTGCGGCGATCCTCGGCATTCCGCTGGGTGTCCTCGCCGCCCGGTTCGGACGCCGCACCGCGCTCGCCTCCGGCTGGTGGATCTCCGCGGTCGGCGCCGCGATCCTCGTTGGGGCGGCCCAGTGGTCCCTGGTCATGCCGATGTTCCTCGGTCTGCTGCTCATCGGCGCCGGTCAGGCGACCAGTCTGCAGTCACGGTTCGCGGCGACTGACCGGGCGGCACCGGCGGACAAGGCGAAGGCACTTGCACTGATCGTCTGGGTCGGCACCGTCGGCAGCGTCCTCGGGCCGAACCTCGGCGTGCCCGGGGAGGCGTTGCACCGGTCGATCGGGCTGACCGTCTTCGCCGGGGCCTTCCTCATCGCCGCGGTGTGCCTGGCGCTCGCCGGGGTCATGGTGTTCTGGTGGCTGCGTCCTGATCCGCTGGAAGACAGAGTGGGGAGGACGCCACGGGTAGCGGGGGAAGAGAGGGTGCGCTTCCCGCGCGTCCGCCTGCTGCTCGTCGAGATCCGCTCCAGCCCGCAGGCCCGTGCCGCCGCCACAGCGGTGGTGATCGCGCAGGTCATCATGGTCGTCGTCATGACGATGACGCCGGTCCACATGCACCACCAAGGTGATTCGGTGACGCTTGTCGGCGTCACCATCAGTCTGCACATCATCGGCATGTACGCGCTCGCCCCGGTCGTCGGCATGCTCACCGACCGGTACGGTCCACGACCGCCGGTGGCGGGGGGCGTCCTCATCCTCGTCACGTCGGCGGCGGTGTGCGGGGCGGCGTCCGACTCGACGGCGGGTGTGATCGTGGGCCTGTTCCTGCTCGGTCTGGGCTGGTCTTTCGTCAATGTCGCCGGCTCGGCGATGTTCAGTCAGGCCGTCGCCGAGGGCAACCGGGCGACGGCGCAGGGCGGGCTGGACGCGTCCTCGAACCTGGTCAGCGCCCTGGGGGCGTTCCTCGCCGGGCCGCTCATGGCGGTGAGCAGCTTCCCGGTGGTCTCCCTGGTCGTCACGGTGTTCCTCGTACCGGTGGTCATGGCGCTGCCGACGCCGGCCTATGCGCGGGTGGAGTGACCAGCCCTGGAACTGCGGGGTAGGGCTTCATCACGGTCTATCGCGCAACGGCGTACGCAGTGGATCGGCGAAGTCTTTATGTCGGATTAGTGGATGAGATCGGTTGTGCTGGACGCGGTTTCAAGACTGTGAAGGGATACGTAACGCTGTTTGCGGACGAATGCGCTACCTCGTCCGCGTTCAAGATGAGGGACGGAGTGGGGCAGCGTACGGTGGCGGGTACGGCCTCTGTCTTTAGGGGCGGACAAGAGGAAGACCTGATGTTTCCCTTCTTCAACGCCAATATCGATTGACTTGCCGATAACCTGGGCGATCTTCCTGTCCATGTCTCCGCCGGTTTTCCCGTAGCCGGGACGCCTCCTGTCGCGTCCATGCCACGTCATCTCGTCGGTACTTGATCAGAGGGATTTCGGGTTTGATTTCCTGATCTGTGCAGAAGCTGAGATGGGCAACGTCATTGAACCAGCGGCCGGGCTGGTAGATGTATGCGCGGAGCTGCTGACACTGCGGCCATGCCTGTTTCGCCGGGATGAGAACAGTGTCCACCGGGCTGGCTGGGCGCTCACCGTAGATAGTTCCGCTCCGGTCGACCTGGCGGAGCCACGTCTCGAAATCAGGATGTGCATACCCTGCGACTGTGAAAATCCGTTCGACTTCGAACGGGATGTCGATGTTGAGGAGCGAGTCATGGTGTGCGACATGGTTCCGGAGCTGCCTGTCGAGGGTGTTCCGTAAGGGGACCTCGAGGTGAGAGATAAGCTCGAATGTTGCGCTTGACATCCTGGTTGACCAGGAATAAATGGCCAGCGCTCGGCTCAGATCACCTTCGGCTGCCCGCGGACAGGGGCGTGACCGTGCCGGGGAAATGAGCTCCTGCACCACGTCTTCTGCGTGAGTGTTGTCTGCGGACATGGGGCTGAGCTAGCACGGACAACGAACGGCCCGGTGTCGCCTCTGCCCTTACGGTATGCGCCCGGGTCTTCCTTATTCCTACAGCTCGTTGCCGCGCGGGACGGTGGCGCAGTTGTTCGTCGCGGGCCGTCCGTTGAACCGGGCCTCCAGCCACAGGTACCCCTCGACCGCCCACGGTGCGGCGGCGATGACATGGCTGGCGAACGGGTACTCGCGGTACTCGATCGGCGTCCCCGCCGCACAGTACCGGCGCACGATCGTGCGGACGTCCCCCGCCACCATGATCCCGTCGCCCGGACCCCAGGTCGGAGAGGCGGGTGTCCCTTCGATCCAGCCTGCGGCGCCCTGGAAGACGAACATCGGCACGTGCGGGGCATCCCAGTTGCCCATGTTGATGTCGTCGATGATCGCCTTGATCTCGGGGGCGTCCTGCGGTGTGGGGTACTCCGGTTTCGCGATGTCCGACCAGTGCAGACCCGGGTACCGGGCCATGGACTCGACGATGGACAGGTCGCGCATGTCCTCGGTGACGGTCATGCCGTACGGCGTGAGGTAGCGGGAGAAGTCGACGTCGTAGGCGTCACCGAGGGCGGTCAACGCCAGACCGACGACGCCGGACCAGAGGAGACCGTCGCCGGCGTAGGAGAGGTTCTTCTGCGGGTCGATGAGCATACCGCCCTGGGCGACGCCGATGAGCCGCTCCTCGATCTCCGGGGCGTAGTCTGCGGCACGGATCGCCGCCCAGTTGCTGGCGATGGCACCGCCGGAGTAGCCGAACAGTCCGATCCTGTCGGACGCCGTGACCGGTGAGGTGGTCGCCGCCGTCGCGGCACGCAGGGAGTCGAGGGTGGCGGCACCGTAGGCGGGGCCGGCGGCTAAGTCGGCGTCCCTGCCCTCGGTGTCGGCGATGACGACGGGGTGGCCGTTCATCAGCGCGGGCAGGATGATCGCGGTCTCGACGGTGGGCAGCAGGCCGCCGAGGCTGAGGTTGCCGGCGATGGCGCGGGAGGGGTTGTCGGCGGGGTTCGCCGAGTCGTAGATCGACTGGTAGGAGATGACGTTGCCGTCGGAGCCGTTCGGCGGGTGGACGACGGAGGTCACGTTCTGCTCGTGGACGCCACGCGGGTTCGTCGTGACATAGAGGATCTGGGTGACCTTCAGTGGGGTGGCCAGGGTGGCGACGTGGTAGTCGAAGGTCCGTTCGCGGAGTACGGTGCCGGGGTCGAGGGAGGCGGTGTCGGCGCCCTCGGGGACATCGTAGAAGGACTGGTCGTCGGCGGGGTTCGGCACATCGAGCACCGTCCGTACCCCGTCCCACACTCCGCCGACGATCTGCGTCTGCAGCGGGAGGCCGGACCGGTCGGCGGCGGCGGCGGGGGAGGCGGCGACGGTGAGGGCTCCGCCGGCCAGGGAGACGGTGAGGACGGATGCCGCGAGGGAGGCGGCCGTGCGGTGCGGGGTCTGGTGTGCGCGTGAGGAGCGCCGGAGGAAATCCATGAACACATAGTATTTATGACGTAACTACGGCGCGGGCTTTCGGCGGGAATGATCCGTCGGTGCCGGTGACTGGTTGGTGAATCCACCGGTCGCGGGCCTAGCGTAGACGCATGTGAGTCCCGTGACACCTGCCCCGATGCCCGATCCCTCAGCACAGCCGCTGCCGCCACGGCGCAACATCCCCGCCCCGGTCACCACCGCGTTGGGCACCGGAATCATGCTGCAGGCCCTCAACTCGTCGATGATCGCCGTGGCGATGGTCTCCATCGGCCACCACTTCAATGCCGGGGCGGAAGTCTCCTGGGTCCTCTCGGCGTTCTACATCGCCACCGCCGTCGTCTCGCCGATGGCCGGTGTACTCGGCGTGGTCTTCGGGCCGCGTCGGGTGTACCTCGCCGGCCTGTTCCTCGTGCTCGCCGGATCGGTCCTCGGCGCACTCGCGCCGACCCTCGGCGTCCTCATCGTCGGACGCCTGCTCATCGGTGTCGGGGTGGCGACCCAGATGCCGAACGCGATGACGCTGGTGCGCGTTCTCGCGCAGCGCAACCGGTGGCGCACGACCTCGGCGATCTCGGTGTTCACCGTCTGCGGCCAGTCGATGAGCGCGGTGGGGCCGTCGCTCGGCGGGTTGTTCGTCGCCGTCGCGGGCTGGCAGGCGACACTGTGGGTCAACGTGCCGCTCATCGCCGTGTCCGCGGTGTGGGTGCTGGTGGCCGTGCCGGGGATCGAGGGGGAGGGGCGTCCCGAGATGGGGCTCGGACGCCGCCTCGACCTCGTCGGCGCGCTGTTGTTCGGTGTGGCGGTGACAGTGCTGATGCTCTTCCTCATCTCACTCACCGGCGAACCGTGGTGGTGGATCCTGCCGGTGGCCGTGGTGTGCGCCGCGGTGTGGGTGTGGTGGGAGCTGCGGTGCGCGTCGCTGCCGTTCATCGACCTGCGGGCGGTCGCGGCGAACCGGCAGCTCGCGAACACGCTGGGACGCACCGTGCTCACGTACGCGTCCTTCTACTGTCTCTACTACGGGTTGCCGCAGTGGATGGAGCAGGGGGCCGGCATGTCGGTGATGCAGGCCGGCGCCCTGATGTTCCCCATGTCGGTGGTGTCGGTGGCGTCGACGTTCCTGGCGTCCCGCATCCTGATGACGCACGGTCCGCGGATCGTGCTGGGCGTCGGCGGGGTATTCCTGGTGCTCACCGGGCTGGCGCTGGCGCTGCTGCAGGACAGTGGGACGCCGGTGTGGGTGATGGTCGTCATCATGCTGGTCGCTGGCGTGCCGAACGGGTTCAACAACATCGGTAACCAGGCGCTGATCAACACGGTCACCTCGGTGGAGAAGGTCGTGACGGCGACCGGGATCTACAAGACGGTGCAGTACGTGGCGGCGAACCTGTCGGCCGTGATCGTGGCGCTGTGCATGGGCTCCGGTGGTGACGGGGGTGCGGGTGCCGGTGCGACAGACGGTGGGCTGCACCTCACCGGCTGGGTGATCACCGTGCTCGGTGCGCTGATGACGCTGGGGATCCTGTGTGCGCGGAGGATGCCGTCGCGGGTGCGGGCGTAGGTCGCCGCGGGGCCGCTACACCGGATCCGGCAGAACGACGGTCCCCCCGAGGATGTCGGCGACCTGACCGCAGGCGCCGGTGTCGAGACCGGACGGACCGCAGTCGAAGAGCCAGTTGTTGCCGATGACGACGGCGGGGGAGCTCCCACCCCCGAAGACGGTCGCGGCGACGGTCGTGGGGTCGTCCCTGAGGTAGATGCCGTGGATCCCGGCGCCCCCGGGAAGGACGCAGGACGCCAGCCCCTCGTCCACGTCCCGCCACTGCGCGCATTCCCGGTCGGTGCCGGCGAGGGTGTCGCGGATGGCGGCGGTGGTGTCGAACCGGGGCAGGTCACCGGTGACGGCGCCGGGGGATTCCACGGTGGTGGGGGACGCGTCCTCGTCACCACCGCAGGCGGTGAGTACGAGGACGCCGCAGGTCGCGGCGGTTAAGGCGATGGTGCGGATGCGGTGCACGGCGTGCCTCAGAAGCGGACGGCTGTCCCGGAGGCGGTGACCATGACCATGCCACCCTGGCCGAGGGACTCGTAGTCCATGCTGACCCCGACGACACCGTCGGCGCCGAGCTCGATGGCGCGCTGGACCATCTCGCCGAGGGCCTGCTCGCGGGCACCGTTGATCTCGCCCTCGTAGCCGGAGGAACGTCCACCGATGATGTTCCGGATACCGGCGCCGATGTCCTTGAACATGTTGATGCCGACGACGGTCTCACCGGCGACGATGCGGATGTACTCGGTGATCGGGCGGCCGTCGACGGTGGCGGTGGTGGTGACGATCATGATGGGGCTCCTGTGGGTTCTGGCTGGGTTCTGTTCTGATCCGCCGTCGAGTCTACGGCGGTGGGTGGGCCCGGATACCAGTTGTCTCGGGTTCAGCATGGCCTGGAACCGGACAGTGGGAAGCCGATGGCGGCGTTCGTGAAGAAGTCATCGAGAACCCCGCCGCAGGTCATCGCCACGGCGAAGAAAAGACTGGCCCAGGTCAGGCAACAGATGGAGGACATGCCGTGAACAACGACAGTCACGGTGGGTCGCAGCGCGTCGCCGCTGACGCCCCCGGACTGACGCAGCCCCGGACGTCTGACCTGATGAACGGCAGGATGGACAAGTTCTCCCTGGATGCCCTGGTGAACATCGCCGTGCGGGTCGGTGCGCTGACCTGCGACCTCCAGGGTCAGCGTCCCCGTCCGGTGGTGGACCCCGGCGAAGTACACCGAGGGCTGCGCGCCGGCGATCTCCGTGTAGCAGGAGGGCTCCCTGACCTGCAGGGACGCCAGGTCTGTCCAGGTGGCGCCGGTCGGCCGGATCTCATCGGCGGTCAGTGGGCTGGTCAGTGCCCATGGGAGGGGCGGTACAGGGGCGTCGGACGTGGAAACGGTGGGCACCGGATGCCTACGTGCGGGGCGGGCGCCACCCGCTCTGCGTCGATCAGCCTACGACGTCACAGGCGATCCCGTCGCCGTCACGGTCGAGGCGGCTCGCGTAACCCGGCTGTCCCCGGTAGATCGGGGCGGCGCCGGCGGCACGGACGGCGTCGCAGTTCGGGTAGTACGCGGCAGGCGCAGGAGCCGGAGCGGGGGGCTCTGGTGCGACCGGGGCCTGCTCGACGGGTGCAGGGGCGGGTGCGGGGGCGGGAGCAGGGTTCTCCTCCACCGGCGCGGGATCGACGGGGGCTTCCGCAACGGGGGCGTCCTCGACCGGGGTGGTCTCCTCCGGTGCTGCGGTAGTCGGGTCCTGTTCGGTGGAGGTCGGTGCGGCCGAGGTCGCGGTGGTGGTGGTTGTCTGCGCCGTGGTGGTGGACTCCGCGGCGTCCTCGTCGGAGCAGGCGGTCAGGCCGACCGCGAGAGTGGCGGCGGTGAGCGAGAGGATGACGCGGGACACGCGGCGGGGCGGAATGTGCAACGGAGGCTCCGATACTGGGACTGGTGGGATGGAAACGTCAGTGGGAACAACCGTTTCCCTGATCACACTGTTACCGGGGTTAGGCGGGAGGGGTAGTCACCTCAGGGTTCACTCACCCTCTCCCGTCGGCGCATTGACGATCGTCCGTGCTGAGTCCCCCAGTCGGTCCAGATGTCGGGGCAGTGCACTGGCCAGCGGCTTCTGCCCGGTAGACCGCGTCGTGGAGGGCGGCGTAGTCGGTCGAGGCAGCGCGGAGTTCGGCGTCCAGCATCATGCTCGTCGCGGTAGCCGGCGGCGGCGTCCGACCAGTTGTTAGGCTGAACCTCATGGCAAAGCGGATCAACGTCGTTGGAGCAGTCCTCACAGAGGGAACCAAGGTTCTTGCAGCGCAGCGGGGTAAGGGGATGTCCCTCGCCGGACTGTGGGAGTTCCCCGGCGGCAAGATTGAGCACGGGGAAACTCCGCAGCAGGCCCTGCGCCGTGAGCTGCAGGAGGAACTGCTGTGCACCGCGGAGATCGGCGAGAAGGTCACCACCACCGAGCATGACTATGACTTCGGCACCGTCATCCTCACGACGTTCTTCGGCACCATCGTGGACCAGGCACCCACCCTCACTGAGCACGCTGAGGTGCGCTGGGTTGAGGCGGCAGACCTCGCAGCTCTCCCGTGGGCGCCAGCTGATGTGCCTGCCGTGGAACTCGTGACCGCTCACTGCGCCGCATGAGTTTCAACAGCCCGGTCGGCGCCGGGACCGCCTTTGGCTTCCTCGACCACACCGTGCCCTCAGAGCAGCTCTATC
>NZ_CACZOO010000114.1 GCF_902782855.1 uncultured Corynebacterium sp. | reverse complement strand
TCATCGGTGAGGCGATCGGTGCCCCCATCCGCCCCTGGACGATGCTCGACATCCCGGATGAACTTGTCGGCTCGATGGTCGGTGAGGGTGAGGGCAGATACCGACTCCAGAAAGAACCGGTGTTCGCCTCTCTTCATCTTCCCTACGCTGTCAATGAGGATACGGTCAAGGACGTCGCCCGCGACCACAATACCGACCGCTTTCCCCTGTTGATCGCCCTCTGGCTGCTGTGCAACGCCGAGGATATTCAGGTCCTTTACGACAACAGCGCAGACCGGACCGCCTGGTCCATCGACCACGGATTCTGGTTCGGATCCCATGAGTTCCCCTGGAACCTGGATGGTCCCGAGTACCGGTCAGGAAGGCCTGTTCTTCCCCCGATGCGCGAGAAGATCCCAGAGGAGTGCTGGGACCAGGCGATCGGAGCTGTGGACCACTTCGATCGATCGTTCGTGACCGACAAGGTCCTTGCTTCGGTACCGGATGCCTGGGGCGTTGACGATGAGGACTGTCGTAGACTCGTCAACTACGCTTACGGACGTAAGAGCTACGCCGTAGAAGAACTCCGTGATCTGCAGAAACGTCATGGCAGGAGGTGACCACCAATGCGATTCGACTACTGGACCATCCAGGCACGACCTGACCCCGGTCGCCTGCTGACCTACGGTGTCGGAGTCGTCGTCATGGATCCGCGACGTCGGGATGTCCGTGTGGAGATCGTCAACCGTGCTGAAGCCCTGCCGGCCGCCGGAGACCGTGATGCCGTCCTCGTCGCCGCCAAGTCAGTGGCGCAGAGTTTCAATGAGCTGGCGGGTGATGCCGAAGGGCTTGAGTTCCCGGGGACGGACACTCCCGCTGCTCTCATTGACAGGATGGTCAGCCACTGGGCCGGCTTCCTCACCGTCGACCGACCCCGGGCCGTCAGCGCCCGGACCATTGACGAAGCAGCGCAACTGATGTTTGAGCTGTACATTGGCGAGGAACCCGCAGAAAGACAGCGACGGCGCATTACTGTGCTGCGCAATGAGGTCCAGAAGGCATACGAGTCTCGTCCGGCGGTCAGGGAAGCCATGCGTAGGAAGCAGGAACTCACCGTCGGTGCTGTCTCCGGCCCACTTGATCTGGCGGTTGTCGGACGGGATGACAAGGTGCTCGAGCTGAATACCTCCTTTACCTTCCAGCAACGTGATCCTCGGCAGGCCCAGAGGCGCGCAGAGAACTGGTTGTACCGGATCGCCAGGCTTCGGGACCGCGGCGGGATTCTTCGTCCTCAGGGATCGGACCAGGACGGAATCGTCTTGGGACGGGACGCTCCGGTGGTGGTGACTTACGATTCCGCAGAGAATGATGCCCAGCGGGAGGTTCTCTCCAACGTCCACGAGCAGTGGGAAGACCTCGGGATCAGAGCCGTGCCAGCGAACGATGTCGCGGCACACACGGATGTCCTGGAACAGCAGTTGACTGCGGCATAACGCCTCGGGCTTCACGTACCCTGGGCACCATGCGCATCGCAGCGATTCAGATGAGTTCCGAGCCGGATGTGGCGGCGAACCTGGCGACCATCCGCACCCATATCGCCGAGGCCGCCCGCCTGGGCGCTGACCTCGTGGTCTTCCCTGAAGCGGCGATGTTCCCCTTCGATGCGGGACGCCTCGACGTCGTCGCCCAACCGCTCACCGGACCCTTCGCCACTGCGGTGACGAAGGCCGCTGTCGACCATGGTGTGACCGTGGTGGTGGGCATGTTCACCCCGGCGGACACGGTCTACCGCTACCCGGACGGCCGCCGGGCCACGGAGCCGATCCCCGGGGCGGGGGAGACGAACAGGTTCCGCCGGGTCTACAACACCCTGCTGGTCACCGGTCCGTACGGCACCGACCACTACAACAAGATCCACACCTTCGACGCCTTCGGCTACCGTGAGTCCGACACGGTCAAGCCCGGCGGCCGGCGCGTGGTCTACGACATCGACGGTGTGATGATCGGCCTCGCGACCTGCTACGACATCCGCTTCCCCGCGCACTTCTACGCCCTGGCGAAGGCCGGGGCGACGGTGATGGTCGTGCCGACCTCGTGGACCGACGGCCCCGGCAAACTCGGCCAGTGGCGCACACTGACCTCGGCCCGTGCCCTGGACACCACCAGTTACCTCATCGCCGCCGGCCAGGCGCACCCCGGGTCCCCCGACCGCTACGGTGTCAATGACGGCCCGACCGGGATCGGTCATTCGATGGTCATCGGCCCGGACGGGGCCCGGCTCGCCGAGACCGGGTACGTCTCCCAGGTGCTGCTCGTCGACATCGACCCGAACCGGGTCGACAAGGTCCGCAAGGGCCTGCCGGTGCTCATCGGGCATGAGCGTGACCTGCAGGTCAGCGGGGTTGACGTACATGCCGAGGGGGTCCGGGCGCTGGGGGATCCGGGGGAGACGGAGGGGGCCTAGCCTCTCCGCAGGAGCCACACGAAGTACGGCGCGCCGATCAGGGCGATCATCAGTCCCACCGGGATCTGTGAGGGTGCGATGAGCGTGCGGCCGAGGATGTCGGCCACACCGACCAGCACCGCGCCGAGCAGCACGGACACCGGGATGACGCGCACGTGCCGTGCCCCGACCAGCGAGCGGGCCAGGTGCGGGGCGACAAGTCCGACGAAACCGACGGTCCCGACCGCCACCACCGCCACCGCGGCGAGGACCGCTGCAGTCGACAGCAGCACCAGGCGGGTCCGCCCGGGCCGCAGTCCGAGGATGCGCGGGGTGTCGTCGTCGACGGCCAGCAGATCCAGGTCCCGGTGCATCGACCACAGCAGCGGCAGGGCCACGACCAGCACCACGGCCACCGGCAGCACGTCGGAGAATCCACGCCCGTAGGTCGTGCCGGACAGCCAGGTGAAGATCCGCGGGGTGTTCCACGGGTCTGAGCGCAGCAGCAGATACGTGGTCAGCGAGGACAGCGCGTAGCCGGTGCCGATGCCGACCAGCACGAACCGGTCCGGGGAGAGTCCACCCCGGCCGGAGAGGACGGCGATCACCGCGAAGGTCAGCAGTCCGGTGACCACCGCGGCCACGACCAGCGTGGAGCGCCCCTGGTCGGGGGCCAGGGTCACCACGGCCACCGCACCGAGTCCCGCGCCGGCGGTGATGCCGAGCAGCCCCGGATCGGCCAGCGGGTTACGGACCGTGCCCTGGACCGCCCAACCGGACAGGCCCAGGGCCGCGCCGGCGGTCACGGCGGCCAGCACCCGGGGCACGCGGTCGTCGAGCGCCCCGTCGATCAGGCGAGGGGCGGTGCCCTGCAGCCACAGCAGGATGTCGCCGGTCCTCAACCACAGCGACCCGGCGAGCACGCCGACAACCACCGTCGTGATGAGCAGCGCCACCGACACGGCGACGACCACCGGGAACCTGGTCCGGGACCTGACCTGGGTACCGGTGCGTCCGGCACCGTTGGCCGCCCCGCGGGAGGATCCGGCGTCCCGCAGACGCAGGGCGAGCACCACGATGAGGACGCCGCCGAGCAGTCCGGTGGGAATGCCGGTCGGCACCGAGGTCGCGCCGGCGGCGCCGAGCAGGCCCCGCAGCCCGGCGTCCGACAGGAGCACCAGCAGTGCCCCGAGCAGTCCGGAGACCGGCAGGGAGACGAGATGGTTGTGCAGGGCCGGGACCTTGGAGGCGAGGAGCCGGGTGACCACCGGCGCACCGAGACCGACGAAGGCCAGCGGGCCGGCCAGTGTCACCGCCGTCGAGGTCAGCAGCACCGCGCCGAGCAGCGCGAACAGGCGCGTCGAGCGCACCGGGACGCCCAGCGTCGTGGCGGTGTCGTCGTCGGACAGGGCCAGCGCGTCGAGCCGCCGGGAGAGCAGCAGCATGAGGAGGATGACCACGGCGATCACCGGAACGGCGCGCTGTGAGGCGTCGATGCTCAGCTGGGCCAGTGATCCGGACCCCCAGGCGAACAGGCCGGTGGTGCCCTCCTTGAACAGGATGAGCAGCATGCCGGAGACGGCGTCGAGCGCCATGGCGATCGCCGATCCGGCGAGGATCAGGCGGGTCGTCGCGGTCGACGAGGCGGACGCCGCACCCCACGCCCCGGCGAGCCCGAGGACCACCGCCGCGGCGACGAGACCGCCGGTGAAGGCGACGAGGGAGGACGCCCACAGCGGCACCGAGACGCCGAAGGCGGCGACCGCGCACAGGGTCACGTAGGCCCCGGCGGTCACCGCGAGGGTGTCGGGGGACGCCAGCGGGTTGCGGGTCACCGACTGCAGCAGCATGCCGGCCACGCCGAGGGCGACACCGACGGCGACACCGGCGAGGAGGCGGGGCAGGCGGGACCCGGTGATGATGTCGCCGTGGTCGCCGCTGAGCAGGTCACCGACCCCGAGACCGGAGGTGCCCTGGGTGAGGTGCCAGGCGCCGACCAGGACGAGGGCGAGGAGGAGTCCGCCGACCAGTCCGGTGGCGGACAGGGCGTTCCGGGTGCGGGTCGGTCGGGTCACCTGCTGGTCTGGCCGGAGATCTCGTTCAGGGCCTCGACGTAGGCGTCGAGCAGGGCGATGCAGGAGCGCGGGCCGCCGGCGGTCCACAGGCTGGAGGAGAACTGCGCGGTGCGCTTGTCCTTCACCGCGGGCAGGTTGTCCCAGATCGGGTTCTTCTCCATCGCGGTGACGTAGTTCTCCGGGTCATCGGCGGCCTGGGTCGCGCCGGAGAAGAAGAGGTTGGCGTCCCCGACGGCGGTGAGGCCCTCGATGTCGGTCTGCGCGAGTCCGAACTGCGGGTCGACGCCGCCGGAGCCGTAGGACCTGTTGATCTCGTCGGTCCAGGCGGAGGTCAGGCCGAGCTGCTCGCCCATCTGGGTCATCAGGGCGCCGGAGGTGTACGGGCGCACGGTGAGGTTGCCGGACTCCACCCAACCGTCCATGTACAGGAACTTGTTCGTCGGAAGTGCGGCGACGGTGTCGGCGACCTTCTCCTTCGTCGCGGCGACGGCGTCGTCGAACTCCTTGTTGAGCTGCGCGGCGCGCTCCGACCGGCCGGTGGCCTCGCCGATCATGGACATGACGTCCTTGACGTTGCCGATCTGGTCGGCGGTGTCGGCGCCCTTGGTGACCAGCACCGGCACGTCGCGCTCCTCGAGCTTCTTGAGGATCTCGTCATCGGCGTCGAAGGTCTCGTAGATGATGAGGTCGGGGTCGGCGCCGAAGAGGGCGTCGAAGTCCGGCTCGCCACGCTCACCGGCGTTGACGACGCCCTCGGGCAGCTTCTCGGCGGAGACGTACTCGGAGTAGGAGTCCGGGGAGGCCACGGCCACCGGGTCGACGCACAGGCTGATGGCGTCCTCGATCTCCTGCCACTCCAGCACGGCGACGCGCCGGGCGGGCTTGTCGAGCTCGACTGTCCGGCCGAGGCCGTCGGTGAGGGAGACAGGGTCGGTGGAGGTGGCGATGTCGCCGTCGCAGCCCGCGGCGTTCGAGGTGGGGACGTCGGAGGAGGGCGCTCCGTTGTCGGAGTCGGTGGTGCCGCACGCCGCGGCGGTCAGGGCGAGGGTGAGGACGCCGCTGGCGGCGAGTGCTCGGGTGAGCTTCATGGGTTCTCTTTCCGTTCCAGGGTGGGGTAGGGGTGGCGACCGACGGTGTCGATGCGCAGGTGGCCGGTGCGGGGGTCCACGCCGACGTCGACGGGGACGCCGTAGGCGAGACTGATGTTCTCCGCGGTGAAGACCTCGACCGGTTCTCCGGCGGCGTGGACGTGGCCCTCGTGGAGCAGCAGCACCTCGTCGGCGACCCGGACCGCGTGGTCGAGGTCGTGGAGCACCACGCCGACGGTGGTGCCGTTAGCGTGTGTCCGGTCCTCGGCGAGGTCGCGCAGCAGGTCGAGGATCTCGGTCTGGAACCTCAGGTCCAGGTGGTTGGTCGGCTCGTCGAGGAGCAGGACGCCGGTGTCCTGTGCCAGGCACGCGGCCAGCCACACGCGCTGCATCTCGCCGCCGGACAGGGCGGACGCCGGACGTTCCCGCTTGCCGGTCAGCCCGGTGATCTCCAGGGCGTGGTCGATCGCCGCGTGGTCGGCCTCGCCGAGCCCGGCGAAGCGACGCCGGTGCGGGTGTCGTCCGAAGGCGACGACCTCGGCGACGGTGAGTCCGTCGGGGGTCGGCCGGGACTGGGAGAACAGGGTGACGCGGCGGGCGAAGGCCTTGGGCGAGAGCAGGGTCGTGTCGTGTCCGTCGAGGGTGACGGAGCCGGCGGTGACCGGGTGCAGCCGGGCCAGGGACCGCAGCAGGGTGGACTTGCCGGAACCGTTCGGGCCGACGAGGGCGGTGACGGTGCCGGGGGAGAACGAGACGGAGACGCCGTCGATGACGGTGCTGGTGGCGTTGCCGCTACCGTAGCCGAGCACCAGGTCGGCGCCCTCCAGGGGTTCCCCGCGTCCGGTCATGTCCGTCGTCCTTCCTGTCAGGTACGCGTTACCTAACCTGGAAAGTATAGGAATGCCCGGGGATGTCCGCAATCATGAGTTACGGACACCGGATACGGAGATCCGGTCATGTCAGCGCGCCGGGCGTCCGTCCCGTGAGCCGGTGGAAGGCGGCGATGAAGGTGCTGGGTTGGGCGTATCCGAGCAGGTCGGAGACCTCGTGGACACGTCGCCCCTCAGACAGCAGGATCACGGCGTGCCGGATGCGCACCGACTGCCGCCACCGGCCGAAGGTCAGTCCGGTGGACTCCCGGAAGGCGCGCGTCACCGTCCGCTCGCTGATGTCGAGCTCACGGGCCCATCCGTCGAGGGAACGGGGGTGGGCGGGGTTCGCGAGCAGGGTGTCAATGATCCGGGCGATCCGCGGGTCGTCCGGTACCGGCAGGACGAACTGGTCCGCCGCCGGCTCCAGGACATCGAAGACGACTGCCTCGGCCCGGGCGCGGGCGGCGTCCTCCAGATCGGGTCGGGCGAGGTGGACCAGCAGGGCCTCCAGCACCGTCGTCATCTCCACGACCGTCGGCCCGTGGAAGGCGACCGGGGTGCGCTCCGGGGAGAAGAAGGCGTCGCAGAGGGTGACGTTCGCGGTGACCTGACCGGCGTGCGGGGTCCCGGCGGGCAACCACACCGCGTGCCCCTCCTGCACGGTGAACAGCTGCTCGCCGTCACCGGTGCGGACCCGGGAGGTCATGGTGCCGTGGCGGACCCAGACCAGCTCATGGACCGAATGGCTGTGCCACGGCCAGTCGGTCGGCACATCCGGCCACTGCCCCTCGGAGAGGATGACGAACGGGGCGGTGATCTCCGCCGGCTCCAGCGCGAGATCGGTCGGGGCTGTCACGGCGGTCGGCACGGTCACAACGGCTCCGCGGTGATCGTCGCCGGGTCGATGCCCGTGTCGGTGAGGGCGCGGACCGCCGTGCGCACGGCGGTGGGGCCCGTGGGGTCCCCGGGGGCACCGGCGATGAGGATGCGGCATCCCTCCCAGGTGCCGTCGGCGAGCGCGGCCGCAGTGGCGGTGCCGTGGCGCAGGACCTCGCCGTTGACCAGTTGCTCCGGGCCGGGGCGGGAGTAGACGGTGAAACGCTCGCGCTCCGGGGTGTCGAACCAGTCCGGGTCCGCAGTGGCGGTGGGATCGGTGACGACCGGGGTGAAGGTCAGCCAGTCGAGGGCGCCGGCGAGTCCCAGCATGCCCGTGTACTCGTGCAGGTCGTCAGGGCGGTCGACCTGCCAGTAGAGGTGTACCGGGGGAACGGTGGCGTGGGTCGAGGCGTCGAGGATGAGGGCGCGCAGCGGGGCGAGCCCCGCGCCGAGGGCGATCATGAGCGTCGGGGTGTTCTCCGCCAGCTCCAGCGCGCCGGTCGGGTTCGCGACCGACCAGTGTTCGCCCACGGTGACGTGCGGGGGAGTGTCGGCGGGGTGGAAGAGCGGGAACTCCAGCAGACCCCCGTGGTTCGGCGGGATGGCGGAGGCCATGGACTGCCATCTCCCGGGTTCCGCGGGGGTGCGGGCCTCGAGGAACTGGCCGGCCCAGCCGGTCGGGGGCGGGGTGGCGGTCAGCCGGACGACCGTGACACGGGGAGAGCGGTGCTGGACCTCGAGGACCTCGGCATCGGCCGCGGCGGGGACACCGGCGTCCCCGTCCTCGACCGCGCCGAGGGCGGTGATGCGGACGCCGAGGTCCACGGTCTGCAGTAGTTCGGTGAGTCCGGTGGGGACACCGGCCTCCTCTGCGGCCTGGTAGGTCAGGTCCGTGCCGGGGTAGGGCACGCCGTAGAGGTCGCACAGGGCACGGCCGAGGGCTTCTGCGGCAGCGGCGACATGACCGACGGTGATACCGTCCTTACGCAGGTCACGGCCGAGGTCGGCGAGGAAGCCGGTGCTGTGGCCGTCGAAGTTCGCGGTCCCGTCGGCGGTGACGGACAGGCCGTCGGCGGCGGTGAGGGCGGCCCGGCGGATCCAGGACACCGCAGGGGTGTGCGGGGGGAGCACGGTGCCGTCGGCGGTTACCGGGCGGGGGACGTCAGCGGGCTCCGGTGCGAGGCGCCGGTAGTGGCGGTGGGCGACGCGGGTGAGTTCGTCGAGTCGGTCGTAGGTCGCGTTCACCGCACCGGACAGGGTGGACAGGTCCGGCACGCCGACGGCGCGGAAGTGCCTGGACCGCGGGTGGGACGGCTCGTGACTCATGGATTCATTCTGGCACAGGGGATTTTCTGTTCGCGGTGACCGTAAGGGTGTGGCCGGGGGAGAGGCGCGACTAGCATCGCCCTCCATGCAGACAGCTCGGTCTATTACTGTGGTGGCGGCCGGCCTCACGGCCGCACTCGGCCTCGCCTCCTGCGGCACCGCCGCCGGACGGGACGGTGACGGGTACACCGGCCCACCGGTGAGCGGGGGGACGCTACGCGTCGCCTTCGACTCGGACATCACCTGCGCCGACGGCCAACAGGTCGGCAACAACACCGCCCTCAACGTCTCCCGGCAGATCACCGACTCCCTGACCGACCAGGACCCGGGGACCGGGGAGATCGTCCCCTGGCTCGCCGAGAGCTGGGACGTCAGCGACGACTCGACCACCTTCACCTTCCACCTGCGCGACGACGTGACCTTCACCGACGGCACCCGGTTCACCGCACAGTCGGTCAAAGAAAATTTCGAGGGCATCGTCGACCTCGGCGCGAAATCCTCCCTCGGCTCGACCTACCTCGCCGGACTGGCGGGCATCGACACCCCCGACCCCCGCACCGTCACCGTCCGATTCGACCGGCCCAACGCCCAGTTCCTCCAGGCCAGCTCCACCATGACCCTCGGTTTCTACGCGCCGTCGACGCTCGCGGCGACCCCGGAACAGCGCTGCGCCGGCGACATCGTCGGCACCGGCCCGTTCCGCCTCACCGACTTCAGCCCCTCCGGCGGCGCCTCCCTGGTCCGCAACGACGACTACCGGTGGGCGTCCTCCCTCGCGGAGCACGAGGGCCCCGCGTACCTCGACGGCATCGACTTCACCGTCGTCCCCGAGTCCGGTGTCCGCAACGGCAGCCTCGCCTCCGGCCAGATCGACGTGGACACCGCCGTCCAGGCCCAGGACGAGGAGCTTCTCGACCAGTCCGGCTTCCCGGTCATCGACCGGCCCAACCCCGGTGTGAACTACTCCCTGTTCCCCAACTGGAGCAGGGGACCGTTCACCGACCCCCTCGTCCGGCGGGCGGTGAACGCCGCGATCAACCGGAAGGAGCTCACCTCCGTCCTCTCCGCACGGCAGAAAGCCGCGACCTCCGTCCTGGGCTCCACCACCCCCGGCTACACCGACCGCTCGGACCTTCTCCGGTACGACCCGGACACGGCGGACCGGCTGCTCGACGAGGCCGGGTGGACCGGCCGCGACGGCGACGGCTTCCGCACGAAGGACGGGAAGCGCCTCACCGTCCCCGTCGGCTACTGGCAGACCGCCCCGTTCCTCGAACTTGTCCAGCAGCAGCTACGGGCCGTGGGAGTGGACCTGAAACTGGAGAGGAAGACCATGGCGGAGACCGCCGCCGCCCAGCAGGCCCGCACCAACGAGGTGGAATTCTACAACCTCACCCGCTCCGACCCCGACGTGCTGCGCACCGTCTTCGACGCGAACGGGCGCAACGTCAACAACCGTTCCGCCGGCCACGTCGACGACCTGCTGCGCGACAGTCTCGCCACCACCGACACCGGTGCCCGGGCTGCCACCGTCGCCGACATCACCGCCGAACTCGTCACCGACGGCAACGTCATCCCCCTCGTCGAACTCTCGGGAATCTCAGCCACCGCCCCCGACGTGCACGGATACCGGTACGAGGCATCCAGCCGCCTCCAGCTCGTCGACACCTGGCTCAGTGAAGGAGCATAGATGTACATCCTGCAACGCACCCTCTACGGCGTGATCATCGTCTGGGCCGCCTGGACCCTCACCTTCCTCATCCTCTACGCGCTGCCCGGTGACCCGGTCGCCACCATGCTCTCCGGCTCCGGACAGACGGACGCCACCCCGGAAGAGGTCGACGAACTGCGCCGGCGGTACGGTCTCGACCGGCCCCTGCCCGGCCAGTACCTCGCCGCCCTGGGCGGACTGCTCACCGGTGACCTCGGCTCCTCCTACCTCACCGGGGACGCCGTCGCCACCTCCCTCGCGGAGACCCTGCCGACCACACTCGGGCTCGCCGTCGCCGCCCTCGTCCTCGGCGGGGCCGCCGGTACCGCGACCGCCGTCGCCACTGTCGCGGCGACCACCGGCCGGTCGCCCCGGCTGCGCCGGTTCGGTGACATCCTCTCCGGACTCCCGGTGCTGGGCGTCTCCCTGCCCACCTTCTGGGTCGGACTGCTCCTGCTGCAGATCTTCTCCTTCCGGCTCGGCTGGGTCCCGGCGCTGGGAGGCACCGGACCCGCCGGACTCGTCCTGCCCGCCGTGACGCTGGCCGTCCCGGTCGCCGCGACCGTCGGCCAGGTCCTCCAGCGCAGTCTCACCACCAGCTGGCGGCAGCAGTTCACCACCACCTACCGTGCCGCCGGCTACACCACCGGCCGGCTGCTCACCACGCACGCGCTCCGGGCGTCCCTGGGGCCGCTGCTCGCCGTGGGCGGCGTCCTCACCGGCCAGCTCCTCGGCGGTGCGGTCGTCGTGGAGACCGTCTTCACCCGCAACGGACTCGGACGCCTCCTCGTCACCTCCGTGACCTCGCAGGACATTCCGGTGGTACTGGGGGTGGTGACGGTCTCCGCGGTGATCTTCGTGGTCGTCAACATCATCACCGACCTGCTGCTCCCCGTGGTGGACGCCCGCACCCGGACCGCCCGCCCCGCCGCCGCGCCTGCAGCGACGACCTCTGACCAGACGAAGGAGAAGGTGCCCGCATGACTGTCACCACCGGCAGCACCGCCACCACCGGCAGCACCGCCACCACCGGCACCACCGCCGCCACCCGGCCCGCACCCCGCACCGGCATCCGTTCCCGCAGCGGCCGCGTCGGACCCGGCACCGTGCTTGCCGCGTTCGTCCTCCTCATCGTCCTGGCCTGGGCCGTGGCGCCCGGCCTGTTCACCTCCGCCGACCCGCTCATCGGAAAACCGCTGGACCGGCTGCAGGCACCGGGTCCCGGCCACCTCTTCGGAACCGACCACCTGGGCCGTGACGTGTGGAGCCGCGTCATCCACGGCACCCGCGAATCCGTCGTCACCGCCGCACTGGCCGTCGCCGTCGCCGTCGTCGCCGGCAGCCTCATCGGCACCGTCGCCGGCTACGTCGGCGGCGCCCTCGACTCGTTCCTCTCCCGTCTCACCGATGTCCTGCAGTCCGTGCCCGGCCTGCTGCTGTCCGTCGCCGTCGTCGCCGGTCTCGGCTTCGGCCCCGGCAAGGTCGCCGTCGCCGTCGGTGTCGCGTCCGTCCCGACCTTCGTCCGGGTGTCGCGCAACGAGGTGCTGCGATGGCGCACCAGCGCCTTCGTCGAGGCGGCCCGGTTGTCGGGCGTCGGCACCGGCCGCATCCTCGCCCGCCACATCCTGCCGCACGCCGTGAGCCCGCTCGCCGGCCTGGCGGTGCTGGAGTTCGGCACCGCGCTGCTGTCGGTCTCCGCCCTGAGTTTCCTCGGACTCGGCGCACCACCGCCGACACCCGAATGGGGCCTGCTCGTCGCCGACGGGCGCAGCTACCTGGCCAGCGCCTGGTGGCTGACCACCCTGCCGGGCCTCGTCATCGCCGCGACCGTCATCTCCGTCAACCACCTGTCCCGCACCCTCACCACCACGACCACATCATGACCACCAGGAGCACATCATGACCACCACAGCAACCCGCACAGACACCACCCGTCAGCGCCCGGTCCACCCGGCGCACGGGGGCAGCGTCCTCGACCTCGTCGGGCTGACCGCGAGTTACGGCGACCGGACCGTCGTCCACCACCTGGACCTCTCCCTGGCGGCCGGGGAGACCGTCGCTCTCGTCGGCGAATCCGGCTCCGGCAAGTCCACCACCGCCCGCGCGGCCGTCGGACTCGGCGGCGAGGGACTCACCGTCACCGCCGGGGAACACCGGATCCTCGGGACGGACGCCACGACCGCCGGCCCCGCGGCCTGGCGCCGCCTGTACCGCGGTGGTGTCGGCTACATCCCGCAGGACACCGGCGAGGGCCTCAACCCGGTGCGCACCATCGGCAGCCAGCTGACCGAGGCCGTCCGGCAGAACGGTGCCGCCGGGCGTGCCGGGCGTGCTGCCGTACGCCGGGAGGTCGCCGACGCCCTCACCTCCGTCGGGCTGGACGCCGCCCTCCACGCAGGCCGTCATCCCCACGAACTCTCCGGCGGGCAACGCCAGCGCGTCCTCATCGGCCTCGCACTCATCGGCGACCCGGCCCTCGTCATCGCCGACGAGCCGACCTCCTCCCTCGACGTCACCGTGCAGAAACAGGTCCTCGACCTGCTGGAGGCCCGGGTCCGGGAGACCGGGGCGGCACTGCTGCTGATCACCCACGACCTCGGCGTGGCCCACGCCCGCGCCGACCGCATCGTGGTGCTGAAGGACGGCCGGATCGTGGAACAGGGCACGGCGCAGACCGTACTCACCGCCCCGCGGGAGGGCTACACCCGTGAGCTCGTCGCCGCCGTCCCCGGCAGGGCGGCGCAGCGGGTGACCCGGGTGACCCCGGCGGCGGAGGACGCAGAGCCGGTCATCGCCGTCCGCGGCCTGACCCGTATCTTCCAGCGGGGTACCGCACCCGCCGTGGACGGGGTCGACCTCACCCTCGCCCCCGGCCGCACCCTCGGCATCGTCGGCGAGTCCGGCTCCGGCAAGTCCACCACCGCCCGCATCCTGCTCGGCATCGAACCCTTTGACGCCGGTGAGGTCACCGTCCTCGGCCGGCGGCTCGACGGCCGGGGCATCCGGGCCCGCCGGGGCGGGGACGCCGTCGCCCTCTCCCGCCGCGCCCGTCTGATCCACCAGGACCCCACCGGGTCCCTCGACCCCCGGTTCACCGTCGCTGACACGGTCGCCGAACCCCTCACCGGCTTCGGCATCGGCGACCGGGCGTCCCGGGCCGCCCGCGTCACCGACCTCCTCGACCGGGTCGCCCTGCCGTCGGACGCCGCCTCCCGCCGCCCCGCGGAACTCTCCGGCGGGCAGCGCCAGCGCGTCGCCATCGCCCGGGCACTGGCCGTTGAACCCGATCTGCTCGTCCTCGACGAACCGGTCTCCGCCCTCGACGTCTCGGTGCAGGCACGGATCCTCGACCTGCTCACCGGCCTGCAGGACGAACTCGGGCTGACCTACCTCTTCATCAGCCACGACCTCGCCGTGGTGCGTGACATCGCCGACGAGGTCGCGGTCATGGCGTCCGGGAAGGTCGTCGACCACGGGCCCGCCGGGGAACTGTTCGCCCACCCCGGCAGCGACGTCACCGCCGGCCTCCTCGCCGCCGTCCCCGCCCTCCCCGCCCTCTCCACCGTCACCACCCGGAACTGAACGGAGCACACCATGAGCAACGACAAACGACAGGTCCACCTCGCCGCCCACTTCCCGGGCGTCAACAACACCACCGTGTGGGCCGACCCGGAATCCGGCTCCCACATCGAGTTCGCCGGCTTCGAGCACTTCGCCCGCACCGCCGAACGCGGCCTCTTCGATTTCCTCTTCCTCGCCGAGGGCCTGCGGCTGCGCGAGCACAAGGGACAGATCTTCGACCAGGACGTCGTCGGACGCCCCGAGACCGCCACCGTCCTCTCCGCCCTCGCCGCCGTCACCACGCGCATCGGACTGACCGGCACCTTCAGCT
>NZ_CACZOO010000113.1 GCF_902782855.1 uncultured Corynebacterium sp. | reverse complement strand
GTACGGCACCATGATCAGCGTCTGCGCGACGACACCTGCGGTGGTGCCCAGACCCAGCAGCATGATGTGCGGGTCGGTGATCGTCACCGAGTCATTCGGAGACAGCTTCGAGTCCCGCGGCAGCAGCCAGTACAGGCCGAGGACGCCGAGCGTCACCACGTTGTTGACCACCGGCGCCCACGCCCCGGGTTTGAAGTAGCCCTTCGTGTTGAGCACCGCCATCATCACCGCGAACATCGCGTAGAAGACGATCTGCGGCAGCACCAGGTAGGCGAAGGCCGTGGACATGCCCACATTGACCTTGCCGTCGGAGTCCAACGACATCCTCGTCAACAGTGGCGCGGCGAACACCGCCACGACCGTCACCGTGATCATCAGTGTGAAGGTCAGGGTGAACAGCCGCCTGACGAACGCCTCGCCCCGGTCCGGGTCCTCCTTCTCCGCGCGGACCAGCAGCGGGATCACCAGACTGGTGAGCACCGCTCCGAGCACCAGCTCGGTGATGAGGTTCGGCAGGGTGTTGGCGGTGTTGAACGCCGAGGCGATCGCGGGCCCCAGGGCGGAGCCGATCAGCACGGTGCGCAGGAAACCGGTGATGCGGCTCAGCAGTGTGGCGACCGCCATCGTGCCGGTCGTCTTGACGACCTCGGCGTCGCTCGGCCTCCCGTCGTGGCCGTCGGCCTCCCCGGCCGCGGGCGTTCCACCGGTGGACACCGCAGCCGGGGACGACGACGGCACCGGACGCCGCGCGGGCGTCGACGACGGCGAGCCCGCCGCGTGGAACCGGTGGCGCTGCCCGGACTTTTGGTCGGGGTCCTCGTGGGAATCAGTCACGTGCACCATCATCCTGTACTCGGCGGCTGTCTGGCGAACCGTCCCCGGCGCGCCGCCGTTTCCGGAGGGTCCGTGCGACGACGAAGATGAGGACGAGGCAGGCGGCGACCACACCGACCAGGCGCCAGTTCAGCCCGGGGACGGACGCCAACCTGATCGTCACCTCATCGGAGATACGCACGTCATCGGGGGTCGACAGATACAGTGTCAGGTCCGACTGCTCGGCCTCCGTCGGGATGGCGGAGGTCATCTGGAGGGTCACGCTGCCCTGGGCGGGGATCTGCTGCACGCCCGGCGTGTTCAGGGTGACGCCGGGCGCGCCGGCGTAGTGCACCCGCACCGATACCGGCAGCGGCAGACCGTTGCGGGCCACGACGATGAGCGGGGAGGAGTCGCTGGTGCGGGTGAAGACATTGCCCGGCGGCAGCAGCGACACCGAGGCCCGCAGCGCATAGGCCAGGCCGGTGACCCGGCCGGTGCGCTGCGCACCACTGTCACGCACCGCGGTGGCGTCCGACCGGACGCGGCGACCGGTGTCGCTCACGGCGCGCAGCAGGTCGTCGAACATCGGCCGGGTGAAGACCCGGCGGGTCAGGGTGATGCTCGGCACATCCTCCATGATGTTGGTGAGGTTGCGCAGGTGCCCGGCGACCTGGGCGACATTGCGGGCCGCCCCGTCATCGACCGGGGCCGGGTCGGCGTCGACGGTCGAGTCGTCGATGGTCACCGGTTCGGCGGGGGCGGACAGGGCGTCGCCGAAGGTCACCGGCCGGGCCGAACCGTCGGCGAAGTGTGTGCGCACCGCATCGAGGAAGGTCGCCGCGTCCGCCTGGTCCACCGACCACGCGGCCGGGGGGACGGCGAGGACCCGGCGGGTCGTGGCGCGTGAGGCGGCCAGCTCGCGGTCGAGGACGCCCACCGCCGCGGCCATGCGGGACGCAGCACCGTCGGCGGTGAGGTCCCGGCGCGACGGGGCGTCGGTGTACGCGGCCGTCTCGGGTCGCTGGCCGGTCGCGGCGAGCGCCGCACCGAGGGCTGCGGGGAACTGCAGGGTGCGCACCGTGGAACCCGGCAGGGTGCCGGTCGCGCTGCGGGCGGGCCCGTCTGTGCCTCCGGGGCCTCCGGGGTCTCCGGTGTCGGTCGTGCGCTCAGCGGGAACGAGTGTCGAGTCGGCGACGACGACGGTCGTCGGTGTCGTCGGTGTCGTTGGTGTGGTCGGTGCGGTCGGGGAGGTGTCCGCTGCGCCGGCGAAGAGCGGCAGGGCATCGGACTCGAGGTAGCCGGACCCGGGGATCTGCACTCCGGTGGCGGGCGTGACGTCGAGGACCTCCCCGATCACCGCGGCCCCGCGGTCGGTCATCTCCTCGGCGAGCCACGGGTCACCACCGGCGGCGACCGCGTTGATGTCCGCGTTCGCGTAGGGCAGCGGCACCACGCAGGCGTCCGTGACCAGGTCACGCAGGTCGTTGAGCCACGCGGTCGCGGCGTCCTCCCCGGTGCCCTTCGCCGCGGGGACGTCGTCGTCATGACGGTCCCAGCGGTCACGCAGCCGGGTCGGCTCCTTCACCGGGGAGGGCACCGAGGAACTCACCGTGTAGCCGTGGGTCATGCGCTCCACGGTCTCCAGCAGGTCCGGGTCCACCGCCAGGCACGACGCCGCCCGGATCTTCTCACCGTCGGTGCCGGTGGTGGCGGCACGCCAGGTGTCGAGCAGGCCACGTAGGCGGCCGCCCGCGGACAGTTCACCGGCGAGGGTCTCATCGGGCAGGTAGAGCTCGGCGGGGTCCGGGGCGTCCCCCACCTGGCCGGCGACGGCGACGGACGCCGAGGACAGCGGCCACAGGACGGTGAGGCCCGGGGTGGTGTCCGTGTCAGAGCCGGTGTCAGAGCCGGTGCCGGTGTCGGTATCGGTGTCGGCGTCGGGGCCGCCGGTGACCGTGAGGGTCGTGCGGGCCCCGGCGAGGAACGAGGTGTCGGCGTCGCCGAGGGTGCCGTTGAGGTTGAACAGCAGCGGGTGGACGCCGGGGCCGGTGATCCCCAGGCCCGGCAGCGTCACCTCGTCGTCCGGGGCCGACCCCGTGCCGTCGGAGCCGGTCCAGGTGTCCGACTGCCCCACCGGGACCCGCACCGTGATGTCCCGGGACTCCCCCGCCTGCAGTGTCAGGCCCGACGACACGAACTCCCCGACCCACGGGTACTCCCCCTGGTTCGCCAGCAGTGAGGTGGCCACCGCGTCCGGGGCGCCCACCGCGTCCGCGCTCTGCGCACGCAGCTCCAGGCCACCGAGCGTCCGGCCGGAATCGTTGGCGACGGAGACCACCACCTCCAGCTCACCGTCCCCGGGCAGCTGCGCCGCGGACTGCCCGGTGACCCGGGCCGTCACCCCGGACGCCGGATCGGCCGACCGGGCGTCAGGATTGGCCCACAGCAGGTCGGAGGCGGTCGGGGTGCCGTCCATCCCGTCCATCCCGTCGACCACGTCCTGCGCCGACGCCGGGGCGACCGGGGACAGCAGACACGCCCCCAGCGCCGCACTGGCGGCGAGGGGGATCAGGCGGGACAGCAGCCGGGGCAGACGCACACGACCACCTACCGCAGCGTCCGACGCCCGGCCTCCGCCTCGGCGCGGGCGAGGTCGGGCAGTCGGTCGAGGGCCTGCCGGGCGAGCTTGCGCTCGTCGGCGTAGGCCAGCTTCTCCACGAGATGGCTCACCGGCAGCCAGGCCACCTCGGTGACCTCCGGGTCCTCGTCGTTGAGCTCCCCGTCGACCACGCGGAGCAGATGGTGGTGCACCGTCTTGTGGATCCGCTTGCCCTCGGAGACGAACCAGTAGTCGATGGTGCCCAGCTCGGAGAAGACCTCACCGTGCACCCCGGTCTCCTCCCACACCTCGCGCTCGGCGGTGGTGTGCGCGTCCTCGGCGGCTTCGATATGCCCTTTCGGGATCGACCAGAGGAGGCGTCCGCGCCGGTCGAGACGGCCGATGAGGGCGACGTACATCTTCGACAGGTCCACGGAACCGTCGCCGCGGACCGCCTCGGGCATGCCGGAGAGCACCAGTCCACCGGCGCTCGTCTCGATCGACGTCGGCAGTTCATGGTGGTCACGCTGGTGAACCGGGCGCGCCGGGGACCGCCGGGGGTCCGGGATGCTTCGACGACGCCTCTGACTCATGGTTGACCAGCGTAGTGCCTGCGCCTGTGAAAAGGTGACCCGGCTGTACCATTGTGGGAATGCAACGCACCACCGGAACCATGCTCGCGACCGCGCAGGACGCCGTGAAAGTCCACGACCGGACCCTCACCGCCCTCGCCGGCGCCTTCGCCGCCCGTGGACACTCCCTGTTCCTCGTCGGTGGTTCGGTGCGGGACGCCCTGCTCGGCCGGCTCTCCCACGACCTTGACTTCACCACCGACGCGCGTCCCGACGTGGTCACGCAGATCCTCGACGAGGTGGCTTCCACCGTCTGGGACACCGGCATCGCCTTCGGCACCGTCTCCGGGCTCGTCGACGGCATGACCGTGGAGATCACCACCTTCCGTGCCGACCGGTACGACGGCGAGTCCCGCAACCCCGAGGTCACCTACGGCGACTCCCTGGAGGAGGACCTGGTGCGCCGCGACTTCCGCGGCAACGCCATCGCACTGGAACTGTCCCCGTCCGGCTCCCATGTGTTGCGCGACCCCCTGAACGGCCTCGACGACCTGGCCGACGGGGTGCTGGACACGCCGGCGGCACCGGAGCAGTCCTTCCACGACGACCCGCTGCGCATGCTCCGCGCCTGCCGCTTCGCCTCCCAGCTCGGCTTCGAGGTCGTGCCGCGGGTGCAGGACGCGATGACGCGGATGGCCGCCGAGATCGACCGGATCACCGTCGAACGGGTCGCTGCCGAGCTCGACAAGCTCATGCTCGGTGCGCGGCCGTGGACCGGCCTGGACCTCATGGTCGCCACCGGCATCGCCGCGCACGTCCTGCCCGAACTGCCCGCACTGCAGCTCACCCAGGACGAGCACCGGCAGCACAAGGACGTCTACGCACACTCCCTGCAGGTGCTGCGCAACGTCACAGAGCTGGAGGGGCGGCTGACCGAGGCACTTCCCGACGAGGACGCCGCGCAGCTGGAGCACCGGCGTCTCGTCCTGCGCTGGGCCGCCCTGCTGCACGACTGCGGCAAGCCCGCGACCCGCGCCTTCACCGAGTCCGGGGCGGTGACCTTCCACCACCACGAGGTCGTCGGCGCGCGGATGACCCGCAAGCGGCTCAAGGCACTGAAGTTCCCGAAGAAGACCACCGAGGAGATCGGCCAGCTCGTCTTCCTCCACATGCGCTTCCACGGCTACGGCGAGGGCGCGTGGACCGATTCCGCGGTGCGCCGGTACGTCACCGACGCCGGTGACCTCCTCCCCCAGCTTCAGCTCATCGTCCGGGCAGACTGCACCACGCGGAACAGGCGCAAGGCCGCGCGTCTGCAGCGGGTCTGCGACGACCTGGACGCCCGCATCGTGGAACTGAAGGAGAAGGAGGACCTCGCGGCGGTGCGTCCGGAACTCGACGGCAACGAGATCATGGAGATCCTCGGCCTCGCGCCGGGACCCGAGGTCGGTGAGGCCTGGAAGTTCCTCAGGGAACTGCGGCTCGACCGGGGGCCGATGGAGCACGACGAGGCCGTCACCGAGCTGAAGGCCTGGTGGGCAGGCCGGGACGCCGGGCAGTCCGGGCGGTCCGGGGAGTCCGGTGAATCCGGGGAGGCGACCGTTCGGTGAGGTCCGAGGTCGTCGACGAGGCCAGGGAAGGTCTCCGGGCGTCGTGGACGGTGGGGCTGGGGCTCCTGCCGCTGGGTCTGGCTTTCGGCCTGCTGGTCAGCCAGTCCGGGTTCGCCTGGTGGTGGGCACCCGTCTTCAGCTTCGTCATCTACGCCGGCTCCATGGAGTTCCTGGCGATCTCCCTGGTCACCGCTGGTGTGGCTCCGCTGTCGGCGGCGGTGACCGGGTTCCTGGTGAACTTCCGGCACATCTTCTACGGGCTGAGCTACCCGGTGAAGGCCGTCACGTCACCGGTGGCGAAAACCTACGGGATCTACGCGCTGACCGACGAGACCTACGCGATCCTGTCCTCACGGCCGGGCGCGTCGTGGACGCAGGCCCGGGTGATGGCGGTGCAGGTGTTCTGCCAGGCGGCCTGGGTGCTGCCGGGCATCGTCGGTGCGCTGGTCGGTGCGGCGTTGCCGATGGACATCGAGGGGCTCGACTTCGCACTGACCGCCCTGTTCGTGGTGCTGGCGATCGAGGCGATGTCCACGCGGCGTGACGTGCTGCTGCCGGTCATCGCCGTGGTCTCCGGGGTGGTGGGACTGCTCATCAGCGGGGACCAGATGCTGCTGATCGGCCTGTCGGTGTACTTCGCCTTCCTCGTCGGACGGTTCCTGTGGGACCGGCG
>NZ_CACZOO010000112.1 GCF_902782855.1 uncultured Corynebacterium sp. | reverse complement strand
GCCTCGGTCGACATCGAGCTGGTGCGCGTGCAGGGCGTCCACGGGCCGCGGACCCTGGACGTGGTGCTCGCGGGGTAGGGCCCAGTGACCGCTCCGGACTCCCGGCGCCCCCAGTTGTCCCGCGGCCTCAGCGGCAGCGAGTTCCTGCGGTGGTACCTGCTCAAAGGTGAGCTCACGGAGTTCGCCCGCGTTCTGGGCGTCCGGACGACCGGCAGCAAGGATGTTCTGATGCAGCGTCTCGCGGCGACGCTCGATGGTCTACCGTTCACCGAGCCGGTCCCCGAGCGTTCAGCTGGAGGCAGGCAGCTCTCCGGTTCGCTCACCGCCTCATCGGTGATTCCCCGGGGCCAGCGGTGCAGCCAAACCGTACGCACCTGGTTCATCGGGCAGGTAGGCGAGCCGTTCAGCTTCGACAGTGAGATGCGTGCATTCTTCGCCGACACCGACGGTACGCAGACACTCCAGGACGCCCTCGACCACTACCTCGCTACCCGTGGCCAGAATGAGGCTCCCGGTGCCCACCACATGGAAGTCAGGTCCCGTGTCACGCTCCGACGAGTGCCCGGTCTCCACCATGATCCCGGACCGGGCCGATGAGGCTCAGCAGTCTGCACAGCGCTGGCAAGTAGGCTGAAGCAGGAATCTTCTGCTCGAAATCCCGTCGAATACCCTGTGGTTTCAGACTCTCAAATACAAGGATCCCCAGCTTGTCACCGGCATTGTCCAATCGCACGGCGACGATACTGCGAGACTGCATCCCGAGATTCTCCGCAACCTCTCGCGGAATACCACATTCCTCAGACATCTCCCGGTTCCACTTCTCCCGATCTTCGGACAACCTGACCATGCAGACGCTGCCCTCTGACCACCCAAGTCCGATCATCCCCTCGTCGTCCGGATAGACACCTCTACCCATCTGTTCCCAGGTCGGGTTGTCCGAATACCTGGACACCTGTCGGAACTGTGAGGCGACTTCATCATGGCGGTAGAGAGTCACGCGTTCAGCACTACTTCCGCGACCCGGCCTGGGGTCGGAGATATCCAGTTCTTCCATGATCTCCCTCAGCGTCCGGCGAACCTCAACGTCCACCCTCGTCGAGCCGGCTCCGCAGCTTCTGCCACAGTCTTCGCCGGCGTCCCGGTCATGCCGGGAGGAGGAGGTTGGCCCCGGTGTGGACAGTTGGTTCCGGCTCGGGGAGTCTCGACAACACCATCTCCGCAAGCTCGAATGTGACATCTTCGGCGCTCTCATTCTTTCCGACGCGCGCCGTGAAGTGGAAGTAGATCTTTCCCGGTGACGGCCCCCGCTCCAGCGACCATTCCACGAGCCGGTCATCGTGGAAGTGCTCGAGCACGTCGCGAATCTCGTCGTAAGCGAGGTCGGTACGGGATTCAGGGGTGACCATCAGGTTGATGCGGGACCGGACGTTCACGGGATGCTCCTTGCACCGTGCACGGGGACCCGCAGGTACGCCTTTCCGCCGGCTTCCGGATGAAGATGACGGACGCCAGCGCGCCGACCAGGGCCAGCACGGCGGCGATGATGAAGATGCCGTGCAGGCCGTCGAGGAAGAACTGCAGCGCCTGGGCCGCCAACGGCTCCGACTGCTCGGCGATCGCACGGAACTGACCCGCCTCCGCAGCATCCTGGGCGATCCCCCGGAACTGGTCCGGGATCGGCAGACCGTCCAGCCCGGACCCGACCTTGTTCGCCAGGTACGCGCCGTAGACCGCCACACCGAAGGCTGTACCGAGCGGCAGCGCCGTATTCGCCAGACCACTGGCCATACCCGTGCGCGAGGCCGGCACCACCTCCACCGCCAGACTCATCACGTGCGGCAGCATCAGGCCGGTGCCGGCACCCATCACCAGCAGCATCGGGACGAGTGTCTGCCATCCGGAGGACGCGTCCAGCCGCAGTCCCAGCATCAGACCTCCGGCCACGACCACCATCCCGATCGCCTGCACCCACCCCACCGGCACCCATGCCACAGCCTTGATGCCGACCGCCGAGAAGATGATCATCGGTACCGCCAGCGCGCTCGCCACGTAGCCGATCTCCAGGGCGGACAGCCCCAGCTGACCCGACATCCACAGCACCAGGAACGGCAGCATGCCGAAGCTGAACATGCGGGACGCGAAGGCGTTGAAGGTCACCGTGGCGAAGGAGGGGATACGGAACAGGCGGAAGTCCACCATCGCGGCATCCTTCTTGTGCGTCTCCCACAGGACCAGCGCGGCGAACAGGAGCACACCGGCGATGAGCGCGGCGAGGATCGCGTGGTCGGTCCAGCCGCGGTTCTCGCCGTCGATGATGCCGTAGTTCACCAGAACCAGCGCCCCCACGGTCAGCACCATGGCGAACGGGGCGACTCGCGGCGCCCTCTCCGACCGCTCACCCCGCCTGTGCAGGTCCGGCACGAAGAACAGGGTCGCGAGAATGACAATGACGCCGATCGGGATGTTGATCGCGAAGATCCACTTCCACTGCCCGGTCTCCACCAGCGCGCCACCGATGAGCGGCCCGAAGGCACTGGCCGCACCACCTATGCCCATCATCGCGGCGACCGCCTTCGTACGCTTCGCGGACTCGTCCGGGGAGAAGGCGTCCGACAACAGCGGGGTGGCCGTCCCGAAGACCAGCGCACCGCCGGCACCCTGGAGGGCACGGAAGGCGATCAGGCCGGCCTCCGAGCCGGTGACGATACAACCGACGGACGCCGCGAGGAAGACGACGTGCCCGACGAGGAAGATCGTGCGGCGCCCGATGATGTCCGACAGGCTCGCCGCGGCGAGCATGAGGGACGCGAACGTCAGCGAGTAGGCGTTGATGACCCACTGGGAACCGGAGAGTGTGAGACCCAGATCCTCACGGATGGCCGGAAGCGCGACGAGGACGATGGTGATGTCCAGCGTCATCATGATGGTGGAGACCGCGGAGACACCGAGACTCCAGCCGACGATGCCCCGGGAGGACCGGTCAGCGGTGGGGCCGGCCATGGTCGTGGCACTGCCTCGTGCCGTGGTCCCGGCCCTACCTCTCGCCGGGACCTTCCGATGCCTTCCTCCGCCGGTCCGTGGGCCGGTCCGTGGGCTGGGTACGGTGCTCATTCCTGCCACTGTATCGGAGGGGAACGCGGTTACGGCGCACCAGTGGCGACAGAGACGGATTCAGGTGCGTCCAGCCACTCGCACCCACGCCCCGCCGAAGACGCGGCGGAACCCCCGCGGTCCTGTGGGGCATCGACAGGCACGGGGGTTCCGGGCCCCTGGCGGGGCAGTGCGGCTCAGAGACCGCCGAGCAGCAGGTGGAGCAGATCGCCGATGATTCCGCTAAGACCAGCAACGAGACCCGTGGTTTCCGCCGTGTTCCGCCGGTGGGCCCCCGGTTGCACCGCCGCCGTCGGCCTGCCGTGCGTAGGGTGGTCGCATGAATGAATCTCCTTTCAGTACTGCTCTGACCGTCGGCCGGATTGAGCTGCCCAACCGCATCGTCCAGGCACCCATGGGACGGCTCCGCGCCGACCCGGAGGGACGCCCCGGCGACCTCATGGTCGAGTACTTCCGGCAGCGCGCCGGCATGGGCCTGATCATCACCGACGGCACCTCCCCCTCCCACGACGGGCGGGTCATGTTCACCCAGCCCGGCCTGTACTCCGACGACCAGATCGCCGGCTGGCGCGCCGTCGCCGATGCCGTCCACGATGCAGGCGGACGCATCGTCACCCAGCTCATGCACGCCGGATGGAACACCCATGAGAAGGTCACCGGCCTGCCGGTCGTCTCCGCCAGCGCCGTCGACCACCCTGGTTGGGCGCATGACGCCCAAGGCAACCGACTGCCCTACGAGACACCGGTCGCCCTCGATGCCGACGGTCTCGCCCGGATCCGCGCCGACTTCGCCGCCGCCGCGCGTCGTGCCGTCGACGCCGGGCTCGACGGGGTGGAGCTCCACTCCGCCAACGGCTACCTGCTGCACTCCTTCCTCGCCCCGAACTCCAACATCCGTGACGACGCCTACGGCGGCTCCCCTGCCAACCGCGCCCGCTTCGTCATCGAGGTCGCCACCGCCGTCGCCGACGAGATCGGCGCCGACCGGCTCGGGATCCGCATCAGCCCCGGTATGACGATCCAGGGCGCCGTGGAGGATGAGGACGCCATCGCCGCAGAGACCTACCGGTACCTCATCGACGGGCTCAACGCACTCGGTGACGGATCCGGCATCGCCTACCTCAACCTGGCCCAGCCGCACCTCGACGGCGAGCTGGCGACCGGTATCCGCGACCGGTTCAACGGCCCGGTCTTCGCCAACCGGACCACCGGGACGAAGCAGGTCAGCACCAGGGAGGATGCCCTGGACATCCTCGCCCTCGGTTACGACGCCGCCTGCGTCGCCCGCCCGGCGCTGGCGAACCCGGACCTCGTCACCCGCTGGACCTCCCCGGACTACTCGGACGGCTCCCTCAACACCCCTGACCCGAAGACCTACTACTTCGGCGGGGCAACCGGGTACACCGACTACCCCG
>NZ_CACZOO010000111.1 GCF_902782855.1 uncultured Corynebacterium sp. | reverse complement strand
CGGTCTCGTTGCGGTTCACGGCCAGCAGGTCGATGTGGTCGATGTCGAAGGTCAGGACGTTCTGGTCGATGGCCTTGATGAGGACCAGGTGCTCCTCGCCCTCGGCGTCGACGGAGAGCAGTGCGTTGGAACCGTGCTTGCGGACTGCGGCGGTCAGCTCGAGGAGGTCGAGGCTGACGTGGACCGGCTCCTGGTGGGAGGCGTAGATGACGGCGGGGACGCGGCCGGCGACGCGCAGGCGGCGGGACGCACCCTTGCCGAACTCGTTGCGGGCCCGGGCGGCGAGGGTGGTGATTTCGGTGGCCATGAGGCGCTCCGTTTCTGTGTATGAGGTCAGTTCTGTGGACTCAGCAGCAGACAGGACGGGCTCCTGACATGACAGAAGCCGCGGCCCTGGCCGCGGCGGTTCGTCCCACAGAGTACCCCTCAGGGACAGGAATGGAACGGATTCGCGCCGATAACGGCCGGTGGATTCACCGGCCCTCGCCGAGACCGTCCGAGTGTATCACTCGAACAGGGTGGTCACCGAACCGTTCTCGAAGATCTCGTGGATGGTCTTCGCGACCAGCGGCGCGATCGGCAGGACGGTGAGGTTGTCCCAGCCTTCGGTGCTCTGGGGCAGAGTGTCGGTCGTGATGATCTCCCGGGCACCGCAGGCGTTGAGGCGCTCACGGGCCGGGTCGGAGAAGACGCCGTGGGTGGTGGCGATGATCACGTCGGTCGCACCGGCCGTGCGGAGAACGTCGACAGCGCCGGCGATGGTTCCGCCGGTGTCGATCATGTCGTCGATGAGGATGCAGGTGCGTCCCTCGACGTCACCGATGACGCGGTTGGAGGTGACCTTGTTGGCCACGTCGATGTCGCGGGTCTTGTGCACGAAGGCCAGGGGGGCGCCGTCGAGGATGTTCGACCATTTTTCCGCGGTCTTCACCCGGCCGGCGTCCGGGGAGACGATGGCGATGTTGTTCGTGCCGTAATTCCTCCGGATGTGGTCCGTGAGAATCGGCATGGCGTGCATGTGGTCGACGGGGCCGTCGAAGAAGCCCTGGATCTGGTCGGTGTGGAGGTCCACGGCGACGATCCGGTCGGCACCGGCGGTCTTCATCAGGTCGGCGATGAGGCGGGCGGAGATGGGCTCGCGGCCGCGGTGCTTCTTGTCCTGACGGGCGTAGGGGTAGAACGGCAGGACCGCGGTGATGCGCTTGGCGGACCCTCGCTTCAGGGCGTCGATCATGATGAGCTGCTCCATGATCGCCTTGTTCAGGGGCTGCGGGTAGGACTGCAGCACGAAGGCGTCCGAGCCGCGGACGGACTCCTCGAACCGGACGAAGATCTCTCCGTTGGCGAAATCGCGGGCGGTGGTCGGGGTGAGGGAGATCCCCAGCTCGCGGGCGACGGCTTCGCCCAGCTCGGGATGGGCGCGACCGGAGAACAGCATCAGGTTCTTCTGGTTGTCGATCCAGTGGGACACGGCTACTTCTGACCTTTCGGTGGAGTGGTCACGCCTGTGCGCGCAGGCGGTATGACAGGGATCATGTTAGGGTGCGGGCGGCCGGGGACCCAACCGGCCCCCTCACTCACACGGGGGTACTCTGCCCGGTCCCCTCACCACGGGCCCTCTTCGCGGCCTCTGCGGCGGGGGTGCCGGGGCGTTTGCGCTCCACCCAGCCCTCGATGTTGCGCTGGTGGCCGCCTGAGACGACGAGCGCGCCGGAGGGGACGTCCTCCTTGATGACGGTGCCGGCACCGGAGTACACGCCGTCGCCGACGGTCACCGGGGCGATGAACATGGTGTCCGACCCGGTGCGTACGTGGTCACCGACGGTGGTGTGGTGCTTGGTGACCCCGTCGTAGTTGACGAAGACGGAGGACGCCCCGATGTTGGAGTGCTCGCCGATGGTCGCGTCTCCGACGTACGTCAGGTGCGGTACCTTCGATCCCCTGCCGATGACGGCGTTCTTCGACTCGACGAAGCCGCCGAGCTTTCCTTCCTCGCCCAGCACCGTCCCGGGCCGCAGGTAGGTGAACGGCCCGACATCCGCCCGGTCACCGATCACCGAGTCGATGCCGTGGGTGCGGACCACCGAGGCCCCCTCACCGACGGTGACGTCGACGAGGGTCGAGTCCGGCCCGACGGTGGCGTCGTCCCCGATGACGGTGCGGCCCTTGAGCTGGACGCCGGGGAGGACAGTCACGTCCCGGCCGATCCGCACCTCCACGTCGATCCAGGTGGTGGCGGGATCGACGACGGTGGCGCCGCCGCGCATCGCGGCCTCGACGGTCCGGCGGTTGAGTTCGGCGCCGGCGGCGGCGAGTTGCACCCGGTCGTTCACGCCGGCGAGCTCACGGGCGTCCTCGGCGATGTGGGCGCGTACCGGCTTCCCGGCGTCCCGGGCGATGCCGAGGACATCGGTGATGTAGAGCTCACCCTGGGTGTTGTCGGTGTTCAGCCTGGTCAGTGCGTCGCGCAGGACCTCGGCGTCGAAGGCGAAGACACCGGAGTTGACCTCGTCGATGGCCCGCTCGGCCTCGGTGGCGTCCTTCTGCTCGGCGATGTGGGTGACCTCGCCGGCTTCGTTGCGGACGATTCGGCCGTAGCCGAAGGGGTCGGCGAGCCGCATGGTCAGTACGGTGACTGCGGTGGGGACCTCGGTGTGCGCGGCGAGGAGGTCGGTGAGTGTGTCACCGGTGAGCAGCGGCACGTCGGCGTTGGTGACGATGACGGTTCCGGTGAAGCCCCCGAGCCGCGTCATACCGGCGGCGACGGCGTCCCCGGTGCCGTTCTGCGACTCCTGGACGGCGATGGCGAGCTCGGCGTCCAGTTCCTCACCGATCTCCCGGGCGGCGGGTTCCACCTGGTTGCGGCCGTGGCCGACGACGGCGACGATTCGGGCGGGGTGGAGGGCATCCGCGGCATGGAGACTGTGGGACAGCAGGGTGCGCCCGCCGATGGCGTGCAGTGTCTTCTGGGTCTTCGACTTCATGCGGGTGCCGGCGCCGGCGGCGAGGACGATGACGGCGTGGGAGGTTTCGGTCATGTGGACCCACTGTACTGACCGTTGCTCCCCCACCAGGACTCGAACCTGGAATGCCGGTACCAAAAACCGGAGTGTTGCCATTACACCATGGGGGAAGGAGCCTCCGGGGGCTCGGCGACACTGTACCGCACCCACCGCGCGCGGCGCGCGTCCGCGCCGCCACTACGATGGTCCACCATGAGCACGAGCCCCAGCCCCGCCCTGTCCGGCGTCCTGCGAACCCTCGCCGGCGATCCGAAACTCCGGGGTCTCGTCACCCACGTCGGGGAGCCGCGGCTCCACATCCAGGGACCCGAGGCATCCTGGCCCTTCGCCCTCGGAACCCTGGCGCAGCATGCCCCGGTACTGGTCGTCACCGCCACCGGGCGACAGGCCGAGGATCTCACCGCTGAACTGGCCGCCATGCTCGGTGACGTCGTCGCGCAGTTCCCCGCCTGGGAGACGCTGCCCCATGAGCGCCTGTCGCCGGGGACCGGGACCGTCGCTGAGCGGATGCGTGTCCTCTACCGCCTGGCGCACGGTGACCTGAGGGTCGTCGTCGCACCGACACGCGCCGCGGTCCAGCCCGTGATGGACGGGCTCGGCGACATCGTCCCGGTGCGCCTGGCGGAGGGCGAGGAGCTGGACTTCACCGCGGTGCAGGAGCGTCTCGTCGAACTCGGTTACACCCACGCCGACGTCGTCGGCCGGCGGGGGGAATTCGCGACCCGCGGTGGCATCCTCGACATCTTCCCCGGCACCGGGGAGATGCCGGTGCGTGTCGACTTCTGGGGCGACGAGATCAGCGAAGTGCGCGTCTTCTCGGTCGGTGACCAGCGCACCGTCCCCGGAGTGGACCCCGGCGAGGTTCTCGTCCACCCGGTCCGTGAACTGCTCATCTCCGATGCTGTCGCGGCCCGGGCGGGAGTCCTGGCGCGGGAGAACGCGGGCAACCCGGAACTGGCGGACGCCCTCGACAAGATCAGCCGGCGCATGCCGGTGCAGGGGATGGAGTCGCTGATCCCGGTGCTCTTCGACGGGGAGATGCGCACCCTGCCGGAGCTCATGCCTGAGGGAACGCACACCGTCGAGCTCACCCCGGGCGCGGTCGCACGCCGCGCCGAGGACCTCATCGCCACCGGGAAGGAGTTCCTCGCCGCGGGCTGGGAGGTCGCCGCGATGGGCGCGGCCGCCCCGGTGGACGTCGCCGCCATTGATCCGGACTCCGTCGACCGCGCCGGTTACCGCAGCGTCCGCAGTCTGGAGAGGACGCAGGACACGCTGGGGCGGCCGTGGTGGACCGTCTCGCCGACCGGCATCGCTGACTGGGAGACCGGCGACGGGGACGCGGACGACGCCGACCCGCTGCCGCTGGACTTCACCCCCGGCCCGGCACCGCACGGTGACATCGGGGAGATCGGCCGGATGATGGCCACCGTCCGGGAGCGCGTCGAGGCTGACGGACGGGTGGCCTACGCTGCCCCCAACGCCACCGTCGTCGCCCGGATGCTGCGACGGTTCCGGGAGGCGGGCATCGCCGCTGAGGCGGTCGGCGTGGATCTCGACGGGATCACCGGTCAGGGACGGATGCGCCGGTCGAGGCGTTCCACCTCGGACGCCCCCGGTGCCGGCACCGTCTCCGTGTACTGTGCCGTCGCCCACGGCGGACTCGACACCCGCGAGCTGTTGTTCATCACCGAGTCCGATGTCACCGGTAACCGGGTGGACGCCCGCGCCACCGGCAAGCGCCGGGCCCCGAAGAGACGCAACCGGGTCGATCCGCTGGCCCTGGAGCCCGGTGACCTTGTCGTCCACGACCAGCACGGTATCGGCCGCTTCGTGACGATGACCGAGCGCACCATCGGCAAGGGCGCGGACGCGTCCCGCCGTGAGTATCTGGTGCTGGAGTACGCGCCGAGCAAGCGCGGGGGCCCCGGTGACCAGCTCTACGTGCCGATGGACCAGCTCGACATGCTCTCCCGCTACGTCGGCGGCGAGAAGCCGGCCCTGTCGAAGATGGGCGGTTCGGACTGGAAGACCGCGAAGAGGAAGGCGCGCGGGGCGGTCCGGGAGATCGCCGCGGAACTGGTCCAGCTCTACGCCGCCCGGCAGGCGGCCCCCGGTTTCGCCTTCGCCCCGGACAACCAGTGGCAGCGTCAGATGGAGGAGGCCTTCCCCTTCACCGAGACCGAGGACCAGTACAACGCCATCGAAGCGGTGAAGTCCGACATGGAGAAGCCGGTGCCGATGGACCGGGTGGTCGTCGGAGACGTCGGATACGGCAAGACCGAGGTCGCGGTGCGCGCCGCGTTCAAGGCGGTGCAGTCCGGAAAGCAGGTCGCGATCCTCGTGCCCACCACGCTGCTCGCCCAGCAGCACTACCGCACCTTCGTCGACCGGATGCAGGACTTCCCGACGGTGATCCGGGAACTCTCCCGCTTCACCACGCCGAAGGAGTCGAAGCAGGTTCTCGCGGGCATGGCGGACGGCGCCGTCGATATCGTCGTCGGCACCCACCGCCTGTTGGCCACCGGTGTGCAGTGGAAGAATCTGGGGCTGGTCATCGTCGACGAGGAGCAGCGTTTCGGTGTGGAGCACAAGGAGCACATCACCTCGCTTCGCACCCACGTGGACGTGCTCACCATGTCCGCCACCCCGATCCCGCGCACCCTGGAGATGTCGATGACCGGCATCCGGGAGATGTCGACCATCCTCACCCCGCCGGAGGACCGGCACCCCGTGCTGACCTATGTCGGTGCGCAGGATGACCGGCATGTCGCTGCGGCGATCCGTCGGGAGCTGCTGCGTGACGGCCAGGTCTTCTACGTCCACAACCGGGTCCGTTCCATCGAGGACGCCGCGTCCCACATCCGCGAACTCGTCCCGGAGGCGCGTGTCGTCGTCGCCCACGGGCAGATGAGTGAGGAGCAGCTGGAGACGACGGTCCAGGGTTTCTGGGACCGGGAGTTTGACGTCCTGGTCTGCACGACGATCGTGGAGACCGGTCTGGACATCGCCAACGCGAATACGCTCATCGTGGAGAACGCGCACCACATGGGCCTGTCGCAGCTGCACCAGCTGCGTGGTCGGGTGGGTCGTTCCCGTGAGCGGGCCTACGCCTACTTCCTCTATCCGAAGGGGGAGATGCTCACCGAGACCTCCTATGACCGGCTGCGCACCATCGCCGAGAACAATGACCTCGGTGCGGGCATGGCCGTGGCGATGAAGGACCTGGAGATGCGTGGTGCTGGCAACGTGCTCGGCGCCGAGCAGTCCGGGCACATCGCGGGGGTGGGTTTCGACCTGTACGTCCGTCTGGTCGGTGAGGCGGTCGAGGCGTACCGTGCGATGGCGGACGGGGAGGTCGTCGACGGCTCCGACAAGGAGAAGAAGGAGATCCGCATCGATCTTCCGGTGGACGCCCACATCCCGGTCACCTACATCGCCAGTGAGCGGCTTCGTCTGGAGGCCTACCGGAAGTTCGCCGAGGCCGCTGACGACGATGCCCTTTCCGGCGTCCTCGAGGAGCTCGTCGACCGTTACGGTGATTTCCCGCAGGAGGTCGAGCGGCTCACCGTGGTCTCGCGGCTGCGGATGCTGTGCCGCGACCTGGACATCACCGAGGTGATCCAGACCGGCACGAAGATCAGTTTCTCCGCAGTCAATCTGCCGGACTCCGGTCAGGTCCGGCTCAAGCGTCTCTTCCCTGCGGCGGTGTACCGCGCGACGCCGAGGACGGTGCTCATTCCGGCCCCGAAGGAGGGGTCGGGGATGCGTGCCGTCGCACTGCGCGATGATGACCTGTTGCAGTGGTGTGCGGACGCCCTGACGGATCTGGCGGGCGTCCCGAGACGCAACCTGCGTGAGGGAGAGCCTGTGACCCGCTAGACTTACGGCCATGTCAGTCGTACTCCTGGATCCACGGTTCCCCGCGATGCTCCCGGTTGACGCCGTCCCACTGCTCGGTGGCGACGTCGCGTACACCGAGGAGGTGCCGGTGCGGATCCGGTGGGTGATCGCCGACCTCGGCGGTCACACCGTCGACGATGCCGAGGTCCTGGTCACCACCGACCCGGACAACGAGCAGGTCATGGCCCGGTTGCAGCGACGTGAGGACCTCGTCAGGTCGCCCAGCCTCGTCATGACGGTGGAGCCCGACCGTGAACTTGAGCCTCCGGCGGGGACAGCGGGCGTTCCGGACGTCCCCGTGTCCGGTGGCGGCTATGTCGACGGGGAGATCGTCGGTACCGACGAGCACACCGTCGCGGTGGCCGGGATGCGCCGCACCACCCGTACCGAGGTCCCCGGTTCCGTCACCGACGAACTGGAGGACGCGGTCGCCCTGATGACGCGGGCGGTGCGCCAGGGGGAGTGGGAGCAGGAGCAGACCCATGCGAGCCTGCTGCCGTACCTGCGTGAGGAGACCGAGGAGCTCGCTGCGGTCGTGCACGCTCCGGAACTCGATGAGCAGGAACTCTGCCGGGAGCTCTCCGATGTCCTGCTGCAGGTGCTCTTCCACGCCGAGATCGCGAACCGGCGGGGGGCCTTCGACATCGGCCATGTCGCCGGCGCTTTCGTGGCGAAGATGCGTAATCGTGCGCCCTACCTCTTCGAGGAGGCGGAGCGCCCGGTGCCGAAGGAGGAGCAGGACCGGCTGTGGGCGGAGGGCCGCGTCCGCGAGGGCAAGGAGCCCTACAAGCGCCGGGAACCGGAGGCGGAGGAGTTCCCCGCGGTCGTCGGTGGTCTGCAGGCCGCGGCGTCCCCGCTGGCGGCGGCGGAGGAGGTCATCGCCGTCGCCCGTGCCGCGGGGCTGCCGGACACGGAGATTCCGACCGACATCCGCTATCCGATGGTCGGGCTGGAGTCCGACGCGCCGGGTGATGCCGAGAACCGGCTCATGACGGCGGTGTCGGCGTTCCGGCGTCAGCTGGAGCAGCGCCAGGCCGGACGGGTTGCCGGCGATGCCGCAGCAGGGGAGCGGTGACCAGCCCCTCCCGCGGGGCGAAGAGGTAGGTCAGCAGGAAGATCCCCGCCTGGAAGAGCACGATGGTGCCGCCGGCGGAGACATCGAACCGGTAGCTCAGGGTGAGCCCGGCGACGGAGCTGACCCAGGCCACCAGAGGAGCGGTGAGCAGCATCCGGTTGATCCGCCGGGTCAGCAGGTAGGCGGTCGCGCCGGGGGTGATGAGCATGGCGACGACGAGGATGACGCCGACCGCCTGCATCGCCGCGACGACGACCAGGGCGAGGCACACCATCACCGAGACCCGGATGAGCCCGGTGGGGACGCCGACCGCGCGGGCATGAGCGGGGTCGAAGGCCCACACGGTGATGTTCCGCCGTAGGACGAGCATGACGACCAGAGCGACCGCACCGAAGATGAGGACCTGGATCAGGGCGCCGCGCGAGATCCCGAGCAGGTTGCCGAAGAGGATCTCCTGGAGATTCGTCCCGGCCGGTGTGACCGAGACGAGGACGAGTCCGAGGGCGAACAGGGCGGTGAAGACCACCCCGATGGCGGTGTCCCCCTTGAGCGTGGTGCGTCCCCCGACGGTGCCGACGAGACCGACCGCGATCAGCGCGGCGACCAGTGCGCCGACGGCGAAAGGCCAGCCCACGATATAGGAGATGACGACACCGGGCAGGACCGCGTGCGAGACCGCGTCCCCCATGAGCGACCAGCCGATGAGGACCAGCCAGCAGGACAGTAGTCCGGCGGTGACTGCGGTGACGGTGGACACCAGCAGGGCACGCTGGATGAATTCGTAGGTCAGCATCTCAGGCCACCGTCCCGAACGTCGTCAGCAGGTTGTCTGTTGTCATGACCTCCGGGGGGACGCCGTGGGCGATGACGCGGCTGTGCAGCAGGGTGACCGTGTCGCACAGGGCGTCCACCGACGCGAGGTCGTGGGTGGAGATGAGGATGCACACCCCGGAGGCGGCCATCTCGTGCAGTAGATCCGTGATCATCGACTGACTGGTGGTGTCCACTCCGGCGAAAGGTTCGTCCAGCAGGACGGTTCTGGCCTGCTGTGCAAGGCCGCGGGCGACGAAGGTCCGCTTCTTCTGTCCGCCGGACAGTTGCCCGATCTGGCGGTCGGCGAGGCAGGTGAGGTCGGTCCGGCCCATCGCGTCCGCCACGGCCGCCCGGTCGGCGGCCCGGGGACGGCGCAGAAATCCCATGTGTCCGTAACGGCCGGTCATCACGACCTCACCGACGGTCAGCGGGAAGGTCCAGTCCACCGCTTCCGCCTGCGGCACGTAGGAGACCAGGTGCCCGGCACGGTCGGCGACCCCGACAGTGCCGCAGGTCGGGGTGATCTCGCCCATGAGACTGTTGAACAACGTGGATTTGCCGGAACCGTTCGTTCCGATCAGTCCGTGTATCTGCCCGTGGTGGAGGGTGAGGTCCACGCTGTCGAGGGCGCGGACGGCCCCGTAGCGGACGGAGAGGTCATGAACCTCGATCGCAGGGGTGTTCACTGTGCGTCCTTCCCGGTGAGGCCCGCGATGATGGTCTCGGTGTCGTGACGGATGAGGTCGAGGTAGGTGGGGGCGTCCCCTCCTTCCCCGGTGAGGGAGTCGACGTAGAGGGTGCCGCCGTCACGGGCACCTGTCTCGCGGACCAGCTGCTCCTTCGGACCGGGTTCGACGGTGGACTCGCAGAACACGGCGGGCACCTCGTTGTCCTTGACGAATGACGCCGCCCGGCGGATCTGCGCGGGGGTGATCTCCTCACCTGAGTTCACCGGCCAGATGTAGCTCTCGGACATTCCGGCCTCGCGGGTCAGGTAGCTGAACGCCCCCTCGCAGGTCTGCAGGGCGCGTTGCTTCCTCGGCAGTGCCTGAAGTCCCTTCTGCATGGTCGTCTCCACCGCTGCGAGCCGAGCCTTGTAGGTCTCCGCGTTGTCGTGGAAGGTGTCGGCGTCCGCCGGGGCGTAGTCGATGAAGGCGTCGGCGATGGCGTCGACGTAGTCGGCGGCGAGGGTGGGGCTCATCCAGGCGTGCGGGTTCGGCTCGTCGGTGCCCTCAACCGGGATCGGGGTGATGCCGTCGGTGACGGTGACGCGCCTGGCATCCGAGTCCGCCAGCAGCTTGTCGAGCCATTTCTCGAGGTTGAGCCCATTGGCGAGGATGATGTCGGCGTCCGCGGCGGAGCGGATGTCGCCCGGGGTGGGGTCGTAGCCGTGGATTTCCGCGCCGGGCCGGGTCAGGGACTCGACGGTGAGTGCGTCTCCGGCGACTTCGGAGGCGATGTCGGCGAGGATCGTGAAGGTCGCGAGCACCTGGGGTGGGTTTCCGTCGTCGGTGGAACAGGCGGTGAGGCCGGCGGCGGTGACAGCGGTCGCTGTCAGAAGTGCGAGGATCCGTGACATAGATTTCCAACTCCTGTATCTCATAAGTTCAACGCATCGAACTCTGACTGTACATCACGTCGTGGTCCGGTTCACAGGGGAGTCAGGGTGCCCTCGGGTAGACTCCCCGCCATGCATGTCTCCGAACTCCCCGACAAGTCGCAGGACTACCTGAAGAAGATCTACGACCTCCAGGAATGGGGACGCGCCGGTTCCGGGGAAGTGGTCGGCGCCTCACTGTCGACCTTGGCGGCGGAGCTCGAGCAGCGCCGGTCCACCGCCTCTGAGGCGGTCAAGCGGCTCGTCGCCGACGGACTCGTCCTCCACGCCCCGTACGGTGACATCACCCTGTCGGAGGAGGGGCTCCGGCTCGCCCTGCAGATGGTGCGGCGGCACCGGCTCATCGAGACCTATCTCCTGCAGGAGCTCGGTTACGCCCGCGATGAGGTCCACAATGAGGCGGAGGTGCTGGAGCACGCGGTCTCCGACCTGTTCATCGCCCGGATCGACGCGGTGATGGGGCACCCGGACAGGGACCCGCACGGCGATCCCATCCCCGATCCGCAGGGCCGTGTCACCGAGTCCGTCACCGTCCCCCTGTCGGGTGCCGCGGTCGGCGACCGGTTGTGCGTCGACCGGGTCAGTGACCGGGACGGTGCGCTGTTGCGTTACCTGGAGGACCACGGTGTCCTCCCCGGGGCGGTCATCGAGGTCGGGGAGCGGCCCTACCCGGACATGGCGGCACTGACCGTCGTCGGTGACGACGGGACCACCGAGGTCCAGCTGTCGGCCGCATCGCTGGACGCCGTGCTCTGCCGGGCGGCCGAGTGAGACACACGGCGGGCGTCACCGGCGTCGTCGCCGCACTGCTCCTGGTTATCGTGGTGGTCGGCGGACTGGTCGTCGGAACCCGTGAACCCACTCCCGGCCGTGCCGATGTCCCGGCGGATGTCCCCCCGGCCGCCGCGGGGCCGGTGACGGATGTCGCGTCGACGGCATCGGGCCTGGGTATACCGGAGGACTTCCTCCGCGCCTATCTCGATGCCACGGAGACGGTGGGCGCGGAACTGCCGGACTGCGGGCTGCGGTGGAACACACTGGCAGGTCTCGGGCACGCCGAGAGCCGCCACGGCACGTACGGTGTCGTCGACGGGAAGATCATCGGCCCGCCGCTCGACGGCACCGGCGGTTTCATGAAGATCACCGACACCGACGACGGTCGGCTCGACGGGGACCGGACCTTCGACCGGGCGGTCGGACCGCTGCAGTTCCTGCCGGACTCGTGGCGCATGTACGGGGACGGCGGGGACCCCCAGAACATCGCGGACGCCGCTGTCGCCGCAGGTCGCCTGATGTGTTCGGGTGGCCGTGATCTCGCCACCGCCGACGGCTGGACCGACGCGGTCTACGCCTACAATTTCTCGGACCGCTACCTCGCCGACGTGCGGGACGCCGCCGCGAACTACGCGCTCGGGCAGTCCACGGACTGACTCCGTACCCACTGTGGAACAATGGTGGTCGAACACGTACCTGCTCCTTCACCCAGCCGAGGAGGCTGACCACCCATGGCAGAAATCATGCAGATCAACGCCCGCGAGATCCTCGATTCCCGCGGCAACCCGACCGTCGAGGTCGAGGTGTTCCTCGAGGACGGCAGCATCGGTCGCGCCGACGTTCCGTCCGGTGCCTCCACCGGTGTGCACGAGGCCCATGAGTTGCGTGACGGCGGCGACCGGTACCTGGGGAAGGGGGTCCGGCAGGCCGTCGACTTCGTCAACGGTGAGATCGACGAGGCCCTCGCCGGCTACGAGGCCGACGATCAGCGGCTCATCGACGCCAAGCTCATCGAGCTCGACGGCACCGAGAACAAGTCCAGGCTGGGTGCCAACGCCATTCTCGGGGTCTCCCTCGCCGTGGCGAAGGCCGCGGCCGAGTCCGCCGGCCTGCACCTGTTCCGCTACATCGGCGGCCCGAACGGGCATGTTCTTCCGGTCCCGATGATGAACATCCTCAACGGCGGTGCCCACGCCGACTCCGGCGTCGACGTCCAGGAGTTCATGATCGCCCCGATCGGCGCGTCCACCTTCGCCGAGGCACTGCGCACCGGTGCTGAGGTGTACCACTCCCTGAAGACGGTCATCAAGGACAAGGGCCTGTCCACCGGCCTCGGCGACGAGGGTGGCTTCGCCCCCTCCGTCGGCTCCACCCGTGAGGCCCTCGACCTCATCGACGAGGCCGTCACCGCCGCCGGTTACGCCCTCGGCAAGGATGTCGCCCTTGCGCTCGACGTCGCCGCGTCCGAGTTCTACTCCGACGGTGTCTACAGCTTCGAGGGGGGCCGGCACAGCGCCGCGGAGATGGCGCAGGTCTACAAGGAGCTCGTCGAGGAGTACGCCCTGGTTTCCATCGAGGACCCGCTCAACGAGGACGACTGGGAGGGCTGGGCCACCCTCACCGCCGAGATCGGCGACAAGGTGCAGCTCGTCGGTGACGACCTCTTCGTCACCAACCCGGCCCGTCTGCAGGAGGGTATCGACAAGAACGTCGCCAACGCCCTGCTGGTCAAGGTCAACCAGATCGGAACCCTCACCGAGACCCTCGACGCCGTCGCACTGGCCCACAACAACGGCTACCGCACGATGATGTCCCACCGTTCCGGTGAGACCGAGGACACCACCATCGCCGATCTCGCCGTCGCCCTGAACTGCGGTCAGATCAAGACCGGTGCACCGGCCCGTTCCGAGCGCGTCGCGAAGTACAACCAGCTGCTGCGCATCGAGAGCTACCTGGAGGGTGCCGCCACCTACGCCGGCGCGTCGGCCTTCCCGCGGTTCACCGCGAAGTAGACTCCGCGGTATGTCGGACTCCCCGGAACACCTTCCCGCGCCCCGGTCGACCGAGGCGCGGTCCCGCCGTGCCCGTGCGGCGAAGGACGCACCACGTCAGCTGGCACGTTCGTTCGTGCAGCTGAAGTCCTCGGTGAATCCGGGTGTCCTGGTCATCACCGTCCTCGTGCTGGTCGCGGTGATCATCTCGGTCGCCACCCCGCTGCGCAACTACTTCGAGCAGCGGGCGGAGATCGCCGAGGTCAACGCCAGGATCGACAGTCAGGAGGCGGAGAAGCAGGCGTTGACCGGCGAGATAGCCAAGTACGGTAGCGAGACCTATCTCAGGGAGCAGGCCCGAACCCGGTTGGGGCTGGTCGAGCCGGGGGAGACCGCCTGGCGGTTGCTGGATCCCGGGATCGGCTCGGGCGCTGACTACGTTCCCGGCGAGGCCACGGAAGCGCCGGAGCCTGACAGTCCCTGGTACAGCCAACTGTGGGGTTCCATCGCCACCTCGCCCGATGCCGTGGACGATCCTGCCGAGGATGCCCCGGCGCCGGAGGGGGAGTCACCGAATCTGCCGGTGGCCCCTGAGCCTGAACAGTAACGACAACGAGAAGAGACGAAGAACAGATGAGCGTGTCCGACGAGGACTTCGAGATCATGTCCCGCCAACTGGGACGGCGGATCCGGGGGGCGGTCGAGGTCTCCTACCGCACCCCGGACGGCCGCCCGGCCGTGGTGAAGACGGCCCCGAAGCTCCCCGACGGCACCCCGTTCCCCACGCTGTACTACCTCACCGACCCCCGGCTCACCGCCGAGGCGTCCCGGCTGGAGGTCGCCGGTGTGATGCGCACGATGCAGGCCCGTCTCGGGGAGGACGCCGCCCTGGCCGCGGACTACCTCGCCGCCCATGAGCACTACCTGGCCGAACGGGACGCCATCGAGTCGCTCGGTACGGAGTTCTCCGGTGGCGGCATGCCCGACCGTGTGAAGTGCCTGCACGTGCTCATTGCCTATGCCCTGGCGGAGGGGCCTGACCGGGTTCGGCTGGGCACCGAGGCCGTGGCGTTGGCTGCGGCGCACAATCCGAAGCTCTCCGGCACCGCGATCCCCGCGGAGTGGCCGACCCCGGAGTCCCTCGGGACCTCGGTAGAGGCGGCGTTCGACGAGGATGACCGGGACGGGGCGCTGAAGTGAGCGTCTTCGCCGCGATCGACTGCGGAACGAATTCGATCCGGCTGCTCGTCTCCCGGGTGGAGTCGGACGGGTCGTTGACCGAACTGAACCGGGACAACATTGTCGTGCGTCTGGGGCAGGGGGTGGACGCCACCGGGCGGTTCGCCGATGAGGCGTTGGAGCGGGTGGACGCCGCGCTGGGTGTCTACGCCGACCGGATGTTGTCGCTCGGCGCATCCGATGTGGTCATGGGCGCGACCTCGGCGACCCGCGATGCGGCGAACCGCGAGGAGTTCTTCGCCCTGACGCGGCGGCATCTGGGCCGTGTCCGGGCCGGGGCGCAGGCGGAGGTGATCTCCGGGGAGCGTGAGGCGGAGCTGTCCTTCGCGGGAGCGGTGATCGATCTGCCGGCGCAGGACGGTCACACGCTGGTCTTCGATCTCGGTGGCGGGTCCACGGAGTTCGTGGTGGATGCCGGCCGCGGTGGCTCGTACTCGACCCGGATGGGTTGTGTGCGTCTCACCGAGAGGTTCCTGCATTCGGATCCCCCTGTCGCGTCCGAGGTTTCTGCGGCGGGGGAGTATGTCGCGGAGCAGTTGGCTCTTGCGGCGGCGCAGGTCGATTTCGATGCGGTGACCAGGGTCGTCGGGGTCGCTGGAACGGTCACCACCCTCACAGCGGTGCATCTGGGCCTTGACGACTATGACGCGACCCGGACGCACATGGCCACACTGCCCCTGACGGGTTTCCGGGACACCGCCCGTCGTGTCCTCTCCGAGTCGGTGGCGGTCCGTCGGGCCTATCCGGTGATGCATCCGGGTCGTGCGGACGTCATCGGTGGTGGCTGCATTGTCCTGGATGCCGTGACGTCCCGGTTCCTGGAGCAGGGTCTGGAGACGATCACGGTGAGTGAGAAGGACATCCTCGACGGCCTGCTCGCAGAGGTCATCACCCGCAACAGGTAAGTTGTGGTGTGCGCCCCCTTAGCCCAATTGGCAGAGGCAGCGGACTTAAAATCCGCGCAGTGTCGGTTCGAGCCCGACAGGGGGCACTCAGAAGGGGATGAGGGGTTCTTCGACGATGAAAGCGGAGGCGCCGACATTCTCGAAGGCGAGGCGGGTGGCGAAGTTCCAGGCTTCGCGGAGCTCCTGGTGTTTCTTCCTCGTCCCGGTCTTACGGGCGAGGCGCCGGTCGAAGGTGAGATCGGCGTGCGCCAGTGGCCCGCAGGGGACGGTGAGGTCGGTGACGCGGCGCATCCAGGTGTCG
>NZ_CACZOO010000110.1 GCF_902782855.1 uncultured Corynebacterium sp. | reverse complement strand
GTCGCCACCATCGGTGACATCGTCGCCGAGGTCGAGGAGACCGACGAGGCCACTGCGGCCGTCGCCGATCTCTACGAGGGCCCGATCCAGACTGTCGGTCGCCGCAAGGAGGCTGTCGTCCGCGTCCGTATGGTCGCCGGTTCCGGCCAGTTCACCTGCAACGGCCGCACCCTGGAGGACTACTTCCCGAACAAGCTGCACCAGCAGCTGATCAAGGCTCCGCTGGTCCTGCTGGACCGCGAGAACCAGTTCGACTTCCAGGTCAACCTCAAGGGCGGTGGCCCCTCCGGCCAGGCCGGCGCGATGCGTCTGGCCATCTCCCGCGCCCTGAACAAGTACAACCCGGAGGAGCGGGCCGCCCTGAAGAAGGCCGGCTTCCTCACCCGTGACGCCCGCGCCGTCGAGCGCAAGAAGGCCGGTCTGCACAAGGCCCGCCGCGCCCCGCAGTACTCCAAGCGCTGATTGTGTCGGGGCCCGGTTCTCCGGGATCCCCGCCGCTCAGCCCTGGTGGGCCGTCCCGGTTTTCCGGGCGGAGACGCCGTCCATGCCGCACCCCGTGTGCGCCGTGGGCGGCGTTTCGTTGTGTGTGGGTGTGCGGATCCCCGGCCGGCGCCCCGAAACTCCTCGTACTCCGGTGTCCTCGTGCTCCGGTGTCCTCGTGCCCTCGTGTCCTCGTACTCCGGTGTCCGCGTGTGCGCGTGTCCGCGTGTCCGCGTGTCCAGCCGGAAACTGTTACCAGGTACCGGCCCCGTAGCCCGGCATTTCCCCAGGTCGCCGAAAGCGCCACCGGAAAAACCTGGTAACACTTCCCCGTAATCCCCGTAATCCCCGTAATCCCCGTAATCCCCGTAATCCCCGTAATCCCCCGTAATCCCCGGTATCCGGTCCTCGTTGTTCGCGAGCGGGGCAGTCATGCACATGTTGCAGCGACATGACTGTTGTCGCCCGAGTGATCGGGGAGTGCTACCGACAATCCCGGAATCCGTGCACGCATCGTCGATAAACTGTCGACCATGAAAACACAGCAGATGAACCCGACAGACACCGCCGACGAACTCGACGATGTCTCCGTCACCGTCGGTGATGGCCGCGGTGAGTACTATGTCTACGCTCTGTCCCTGACGCCTGTGGACGAGGGGTTCGACCTCCGCAACATCTTCTACGTGGGTAAGGGGAAGGGGGCCCGCTGGCAGCAGCACTTCAAGGACACTGTCACCGACCTCCGCCGACGGGACGTCGACGCGACGGTCACTCTCAGTGCGAAGAAGCAGACGATCAGTGACCTCATCGACGCCGCCGACGGCGACCTGGACATCGAACGTCATGCCTACCTCGTCGAGTGGAGTCTCACCGAGGCTGAGGCGTTGCGCACCGAGGCCCTCGTGATCAAGATGATGCGGAGCTACGGCAACGTGCTGACCAATGAGGTGGCAGGCCATCATGAGGCGGAGGTTCTCATGCCCGCCGGTGAGGTCCGCCGGTTCTACGCTGCGGAGAAAGCGGAGATTGAACGGGTCCGGACGGCCGACCTCGCGGACTTCCTGCCCGGCGGGCCACGGGAGCGGGAGGGCATCTGTGTCGTGGTCAAGGGGTCATCGGAGGAGATGCCCCTGAGCCCCGATATCATCGGGGATGGTCCGGTCGGCCATTTCTGGGACGCTGAAGCGGGGGAGCCGTTCGAGGACGTGGTCCGTCGTGGATGGGATCCGCGCTGGCCGTGGTCCGATGACGAGGCGCGGGAACGGGCCCGGCACTACTGGCCGGTGGGCGACGCCACAGCGGACATCCTCGCCGGGATCGCCGAGGACGGACGGCTGACGCTGGCCATGGCGATCACTGATCCCCGGGCCCGGCAGACGGTCGTCCGGTACTCGTGGGTCGTCGACGACACCGATGAGAGGTGGCTCCGGTATCTCGGTACGGGTCGAGTGGGGTTCCCGCTCGGTACCGCGAACAACGAGTCCTGGGACCCGTGGCTGGGGAAGTGCCTCATCCGTGAGGAGGACGGGAAACAGTTGCTGGAGGCGATGGCGGGGGGGATCGGGTACGCCGCCTACCAGTTCGTGGACTGACAGCAACCGTTCAGCCGGGGTGCCCGCACGTCGACGCCCGGGTGGTGTGCTGCACCCACTAGACTGGCTCCCCATGAGCAGACTTTTCGGAACTGACGGGGTGCGCGGTCTGGCGAACCGGTCACTGACCGCCCCCCTCGCCCTGCGGCTGGGGGCCGCTGCGGCCCGCGTCCTCACCGAGACCTCCCCGAATTCGCAGCGACGGCCCGTCGCCGTCATCGGGCGCGACCCCCGGGTCTCCGGTGAGATGCTGGTCGCCGCGCTCTCCGCGGGCATGGCGGCGCAGGGGGTCGACGTGCTCAACGTCGGCGTGCTGCCGACCCCGGCGGTGGCGTTCCTCACCGATGACTACGGTGCGGACATGGGGGTGATGATCTCGGCGTCCCACAATCCGATGCCGGACAACGGCATCAAGTTCTTCGCCGCCGGCGGCCACAAACTAGACGACACCGTCGAGGACGAGATCGAGGCGATGATGCTCGAACTGCCCGAGACCGGACCGACCGGTGCGGGTATCGGGCGCATCATCGAGGAGTCCGGCGACGGTCTGGAGCGCTACCTGTTCCACCTGGCGTCCGCCGTGCCCGCACCGCTCGACGGGATCCGTGTCGTCGTCGACTGTGCCAACGGTGCCGCGAGTGAGGCCGCCCCGCAGGCCTACGCCCAGGCCGGTGCCGATGTCGTCGCGATCCACAACCACCCGAACTCCTACAACATCAACGACAACTGCGGCTCGACCCACATCGACGTGGTCCGGGAGGCGGTCCTGGAGCAACACGCCGATCTCGGCCTGGCCCACGACGGCGACGCCGACCGTTGCCTGGCGGTCGATTCCGAGGGGAACATCGTCGACGGCGACCAGATCATGGCGATCCTCGCTGTCGCGATGAAGGAGTCCGGTGAACTGCGGAAGAACACCCTCGTCGCCACCGTGATGTCGAATCTGGGCCTCACTCTGGCGATGAGGGAGCGGGGCATCGAACTGCGCCGTACGAAGGTGGGGGACCGGTACGTGCTCGCCGACCTCAACGCCCAGGACCTGTCCCTCGGCGGGGAGCAGTCCGGCCACGTCGTCATTCCGGCGCACGGCACCACCGGTGACGGCACACTCACCGGTCTGTCGATCATGGCGCGGATGGCGGAGACCGGTCGGACGCTGCGCGAGCTGGCCTCAGTGATGACCGTGCTGCCGCAGACCCTGGTCAATGTGCCGGTGGAGGACAAGGAGAAGATCCACACCTCCCCGGTGGTCGCCGAGGCCGTCGCCGAGGCAGAGCGGGAGCTGGGGGAGTCCGGCCGGGTGCTGCTGCGGCCCAGCGGCACTGAGCCGGTCTACCGGGTGATGGTGGAGGCCACCACCGCCGCGGACGCCAAGCGGGTCGCCGGGCAGCTGGCGGCGGTGGTCCTCTCGGAGGGCTGACCCCCTCTGCACGGTGTCTTCCCCGGTGCCGGGGAACCTTCCGGCCGTCGGTGGAGTCAAACAGGGGTAGGACTGTCCGCCGTCGGGGCGGCAGGGGAGGAGGACCACTGTCATGGCACACACGGACCGGATGTCGGTCGATACGGAGCAGGGGAGGTGCGCCGTCACCGCAGCACTCACCGCAGTCGACGCGGTGCCGGACGCCGGGCCGCCGCCGGGCACGCCGGGGGCGCTGACCGCGGTGTCCTTCGGCCAGGGGCTGGGGGCGAAGGGGGCTGCGGTCGTCGCGCTACTCGCGGGGGCACGGGACGCGCGGGCCGGCCATCTGCGCCGGGTGCGTACCGGCCTGGAGGACGCACGACGGTCGGTCGAGCGGATCACCGGTGCCGACCTTCACGCGTCGGACGCGGTCACCGCCGTCACAGCCGCCGTCACAGCCGCCGTCACAGCCGCTGCCACAGCCACCGGCACCTCGGACAGTGGAGGTGGTCCCCGGTGACCACCGGCGCCGCCACCGGGACGGACGCCGCACTCGGCATGCTCGCCGCCACGGCGGAACAGACCGGGTGCCCGGCGGGGCAGGTGCAGCAGATGCGGGCCACGGCGGACTTCACGAGGGGCCTTGACATCAGTGCCCTCTCCGCCAGTGCCCTCTCCGCCGGGGCCGGTGGCGGGTGCACCGCCGCCGGGGCAGTGGACTGCGCTGCCGAGGTCGCACCACTGGTCACGCTGGCAGCGGAGGCGGTGGCGGGTATCGGAGGCGGGGTTCCGGGCCGGGGCCTCTGCGAGGCCCGGGACGCACTGGCCGCCCACACCGCCCTCTGGCGGGACGCGGTGGGTTCGGTGGGCAGCTGTGCCACGGCGATGGATCAGCTCACCGTCAGCTGCATGGGGGAGATCAGCACACTGGTCGAGGACGTGTGCGGGTTGGCGTCGGCCGCGGTGGCGTGCGGATGCGGGGAGACCGCCGCCGGGATGGTCCAGGGGGCGGTGACGGCGGTGACCGATCTGCTCGGGCAGCGAAACAGTGGACTGGAGGCACTGGTGGACATCACGGTCGGAGACTGCCTCCCCGCTGCCCCGGAGGCGATGGTCGCGGGTGCGGCGGGCACCACGGCCGGTCTGCTGCTCGGGGTCGGAGCGGCGGTCGCACTGGGCGGATCGCCGGAGATGGTCGCCGGGGGCCCGGCGGAGCCGCCCGCGTGCGTGGAACAGGGACCCGGGCCGGAGCCGGTCTGCGCCGAGCCGCGGTCCGAGTCTGAACCCGGGCCCGACCCTGAGTCTGAACCCGGGCCGGAACCTGCCCCGGAGTCGCCCCGTGTGGATCCCGTCCACGGGTTCGACAAGACCGACCGCATCCCGGACGCGGCGGGGGCGCCCACCGTCGTCGCCGATACCGGTGGCGCGGCGATGACCGTTGATGCGCCCGTGGTCCCGGACACCGCCGTAGTGCCGCCGCCGGCCACGGACAACTGGAATCCGGACATCTGGACCACCGGCACCGGTAACGACACCGCCGTGCCGGAGTCCGCCGACGCCTGGTGACACCCCACCGGCCCATGAACAGGAGAGTGACCATGACAGATACTGCACGCACGCCGCGGATGAGTGACGCGCACCGGGCGGTGATGGAGGACTACCTCGGAGAAATGCGACAGGTCAGCGCCGATTTCATCGAAGCGTACCGTGCCCAGACCGAGGTCCTGCGCAAACTCACTGCGGAGGTGGAGGCCGCGATGGCGGACAAGGACTGGCCGGAGAACCTCCGACGGCGGGTGGAAGAGCTCGCTGAGCGCGCCGGGGCGTCCGCCGGAACAGGCCCTTCCGACCCGGCCGGGGCGGGGGCCGTCGGGGTGCCCCGGGCGCACGAGGGAGATCCGGCGCACCGGGCCCCGCAGTCCCGGCAGGGCAGGTCCGCCGACACCCTGTTCAACACCCGCACTCCATGACCCCGCCTGCCACCGGCAGACCTCCCCATTGGACCCGGCCTCACCTGCCCGGCCTCACCTGCCCGGTTTCACCTGCTCCCGGCCCACCCCACCGGACCGGTCAGACATGTCACGGGGAAAACGGACCGGCACAGGTCAGCGGTGCAGGATGGCGTCCTGCAGTTTGTCGCCCGGATCCGCGAACTCGGGGAGGGACTCGAAGAGGGCGCGCCTCGTCGCGGTCTCTGTGCCCCTGACCACCGGGAGGTCCGCACCGAAACGGTGCAGCGGGGTGAACGCCGCAGCCTCCTTCGTGTCCACGGCGCCGTCACCGGCGATGAAGCCGACGATGAGGGCACGCAGCAGGTCCTGGACGCCGAACTCCAGGCGGGCACCGCCGAGACCGACCTTGCGGAGCACCGGCTCACTGAACCCGGCCGGGCTGCCCCTGAGGATCTTCCGGTAACCCACCGGACCCCGCCAGTTCGCGGCGAGACGGCGGGCGTTGCCGGCGGGCACGGTGCCCGGGCGTCCCGCGTCGAGCACCAGGCCGGGGGCCTCGACGGAGCGCGCGGCCGCGTAGCAGCTCGGGGTGGTGTCGGAGGGGTACACGGCGATGACACCGGCGAGGGCCGGGGTGTCGTTCGTGGTCACGGTCGCGTCTGCGGCTGGGCGGCCCGTCGCCGCGAGCACCGCGACGCCCGCACCCATGCCGTGACCGGCGAGGTACAGGCGTGCAGGGTCGACGACCGTCGCACCGTCGCCGAGTTTCACGCCGACGAGGATCCGCAGGGCGGACTCCAGGTCGGCGGCGAAGCCACGCTGGTCGGGGACGAAGCCGGTCTCGGTGTCCGGTGCCGCCACGGCGATGCCCCAACTCGCCAGGTGGCGCAGGGTGACATGGTAGGCGTCCGCCGAGACCCTCCAGTCATGGGCGAACACCACTCCGGGAACCGACACCCGCTTGCGGCGTCCGCGGCGGGCGGCACCGCCGGAACCTCTGACGGGTACGTAGACGCGTCCCGGCAGCCCGGCGACGCCGAGGTCGCCGATGTTCACGTCAAAGGGACCGGGCCTGCCGAGGCGGGCGATGAGGTTCTTCACATTCTCAGCCACGGTCCCATGATAAGGGACCGGACATTCCCGCGGGCGGTCGCGGGCCCACCCGGTGGAAGCAAGGTCTCCGGATACGGGGGCGGACCGGAGTAACCCCCGACCGGCATCGCTCGGTAGGGTGGTGCGCATGTGTGGAATCGTTGGTTACGTCGGAGACGCGGTGCGGCAGGTCAGGGCCCTCGACATCGGTCTGGACGCATTGGCGCGGATGGAGTACCGGGGGTATGACTCCGCCGGTGTCGCGGTGGTGCGGCCCGGGGAGCTCGAGGTGGAGAAGAAGGCCGGGAAGCTGGCGAACCTGCTGGAGCAGATCGACGCCGACGGTGGCAGGGACAGTGACCGGTTCGCGGGCGCCACCTGCATCGGGCACACCCGCTGGGCCACCCACGGACGTCCGAACGATGTCAACGCCCACCCCCACGTCTCCTTTGACGGCAAGGCCGCGATCGTCCACAACGGCATCATCGAGAACTTCGCCGAACTGCGCTCCGAGATCGAGGCCGCCGGTATCGAACTGGTCAGTGAGACCGACTCGGAGGTCGCTGCCCACCTTCTCGCCCTGGCCTACAACTGCGGCCCGACCGCCGGTGACTTCGAGGCGTCGGCCCTGTCGGTGCTGCGTCGCCTGGAGGGCGCCTTCACCCTGTTG
>NZ_CACZOO010000109.1 GCF_902782855.1 uncultured Corynebacterium sp. | reverse complement strand
GATGTACTTGCGGTACTCGTCGAGGGTGGTCGCACCGACCAGGCGCAGCTCACCACGGGCGAGCAGCGGCTTGATCATGTTGCCGGCGTCCATGGCGGACTCACCGGTGGCACCGGCACCGACGATGGTGTGCAGCTCGTCGATGAAGGTGATGATCTCACCCTCGGCCTCCTTGATCTCGTCGAGGACGGCCTTCAGGCGCTCCTCGAATTCGCCGCGGTACTTCGCGCCGGCGACCATGGAGCCGAGGTCGAGGCTGACGAGCTTCTTGCCGCGCAGCGACTCGGGAACGTCACCGGCGACGATGCGCCGGGCGAGGCCCTCGACGATGGCGGTCTTGCCCACACCGGGCTCGCCGATGAGCACCGGGTTGTTCTTGGTGCGGCGGCTCAGCACCTGGACGACACGGCGGATCTCCTGGTCACGACCGATGACCGGATCGATCTTTCCTTCGCGGGCGCGGGCGGTGAGGTCGGTGGAGTACTTCTCCAGAGCCTGGAACTGTCCCTCTGGCTCTTCGGTGGTGACCTTGCGGTTACCGCGGACGGACTCGAAGGCGCCGCGGACGGCCTCGAAGGTGCCGCCCCGGTTCTGGAGTGCCTGGGCCGCATCCGAGTTGCCCTTGGCGATGCCGGCGAGCAGGACCTCGGTGGAGACGTAGGTGTCGCCGAGTTCCTCGGCGAGTTCCTGCGCGGCGGTCAGGGCGTTGAGTGCGTCCCGGTTGAAGTTCGGGTTCGCCATGCCGGAGCCCTGCGCCGACGGGTAGCCGTCGACGAGATCACGGGCGTCCGCGAGGACACCGCCGGCGTCCACTCCCGCAGCCGTCAGGACCGGGCGGGCGATGGAATCCTCCTGTTCGAGGATGGCGACCAGGAGATGGGCCGGACGGATGTCCGGGTTCCCCTTCGCGGACGCGGACTGCAGTGCGGCCTGCATGGCCTCCTGGGTACGGGTGGTGGGGGTGAAACCGCTCATGTGACTCCCTCTCTGTCTCGACGGTGCTCTGTCACGCTAGTTTAGCGCGTAGCTGTCAACTCTGCGTTTCTGTCAGTTCCAACGCACTTGAAGTTGAGCCTGTTCCACTCAAGGGAGGGGATTCGCGTGATCTACGTCACTATCTTGGGTGGCTCTGCCGCGGCCCGGGTCAGTCACCGACCGGCCCGATACCCGTTCCGGACGACCCCCCACCGCAGCTGCGCCCGACCACCGTCAGTGAGTGAATTCCGACACTCCGGCGTCGCCGTGGGATCTTCCGCATATATTCTCCGGTCATGACCCCCGACCTCACGAAACTCCTGGACCGCCTCGCCACCGACGGCCGGGCCTTCGACGCCACGCAACCGGACCGGCTCAACCGCCGCCGCAACCTCGAGCCGGAGAGCGCACGGGTCCTCCACGCACTCGTCGCCGGTACGTCCCCCACCGCCGTGCTGGAACTCGGCACGTCCAACGGCTACTCCACGATCTGGCTGGCGGACGCCCTCACCACGGCCGACGGCAGCGGCAGTGCCCCCTTCACCACCGTCGACAACGACCCCGGCCGGGCCGGTGAGGCCAGGGCGAACATCGCCGCCGCCGGGTTCACCGACCGCGTCCACCAGGTGGTCGACGACGGCCTGCAGGTCCTGACGCACGCGTCGGACGGCGCATACCCGTTCATCTTCCTCGACGCCGAGCGTCCCCTGTACGTCGACTGGTGGCCGCAGCTGCAGCGGGTCCTCACCGACGGCGGCCTGCTCGTCGTCGACAATGCCCTCTCCCACGCCGACCAGGTCACCGACTTCCGGGCACTGGTCGACGCCGCCGCCGGGTACCGGTCACTCGTCCTCCCCGTCGGTGCCGGGTTACTCGTCATCGCGAAGCAGGGCTGAGTCGCTCCAGCCTCACCAGCCTTTCCGACTGCTCCGGCCTCACCGGCCGCTGCGCGAGAGCCTCGGCCACCGCCGCCGCGACCCGCCGGTTCGCGGGGAAGACCCGGGTCCGCTGCCCGGGGCGTCCGAACCCCTCCCGTACCGGATCAGAGGTCGACGGCCCCACCAGGAACAACCCGTCCCTCGCCGCCCCGTCTGCCCCGACCGCACGGTTGTCACCGTCGACGACGAACACAGACTCCGCGACACCGGACACCCCTGTCCCGGCGACGAGGTCCCCGTCCGCCAGCAGCCCACGCAGCACCGGATCGGTCACCCGCGGCACCGTGACCTCCGCCAACCGGGCGTCCACCAGGTGGTCGGCGGTGACCGGGGCACCGCCGACGACGGGACTGCCGGCCTGGAAGCGCGGCCCGGCACCGGTGTTCCGACGGAACCGGGTGTCCGGCCCGAGGAACCGCACCAGCCCGGCGCGGTGCAGCGCCAGCAGATTGCCGAGCCGCTGCGGCGGCGGCCCGGAGCACACGTAGGACAACGACCCCTCCACCCGTGCGACCAGTGCCCGGTCCTCCTCGTCGAGCAGCCCCTCGGCGAGCAGCGCGTGCAGGACGAAGCAGGACGCCACGATGGTGCTGTACAGGACGCCGTCCTGCGGGTGCCGTCGGTCGGTCGCCCGGACGAGGTTCATCCGCGCGACCTTCTCCACCTCACGCTCCACAGCACCACGGTCAGGGAAGGCGAGGCCGCCGAGCGGCCGGTCGATGCGGTGCAGCTCCAGCGGCTCGTCGGTGACCGCCGACCACTGACCGTGCAGTTCGTCCGTCAGCAGCCGCCCCAGGTGACCCGGCACCAGCTGTCCGCCCGGTGTGCGGGGCACCCGGTCGAGGTTCGCCGGAACCAGGTGACGCAGCTCCACGGTCGGCGGCCCGTCGACGGGCTTGGACCGGTAGGGCACCCCACGCCGCGACCCGACCCACAGCACCGGCTCCCGCCCGGAGGGGACATAGGTGGGGACGAGCTCACCGGCACCGTTCCCGGCGCTGTCGTCCGCACTGCGGTCGAACCGGCCGCCGCGTCCTTCGGTGAGGATCTCCATGAGGTCGATGAACGCGAGTCCGAATCCGCGCACCAGCACGTCCTCCCCCGCCCGGATCGCCGAGAAGTCCTGGTCTACGGTGTAGCCGGGCGGGATGTGCCCCTCCCCGACCGTGCCAGGGAAACCAGGTCCACCGGGGAAACCAGGTCCACCGGGATCTACATCGAGGTGACCCTGCGCCAGCAGCACCACGTCCGCCCGGAGCTCCGTGCCGTCCGCGAGATCCACCCGACGGACACCACCGCCGGACGCGGTGACACGCACTGCCCGGGTGCGGTGCTCGGTGACGGTGACACCGGGACGGGCCGCCGGGTCGGTGAGTGCCTCGACGGCGCGGTCGAAGGCGTCGCGCAGATAGGCCGCGGCGTCCCGGCGGGGGACGAAGCGCCGGCCGCCCACCCGGTCTGCGAGGGACGGGCCGGGCACCGCCGCCGGGACTCCGGGGTCACCGTCGGCGTAGACGGTGATCTCGTCGGAGGTGTTGTTCATCCACACCTCGGCCGGCTGGTCGGCACGCCAGATACGGCCCGGCCCGGCGGGGTACGGGTCTATGACGTGGATGTCCGTCGCCGGTGCCGACGGGGAGACGGGACGGGCGGCGAGGGCGAGGAGGATGCCGGTGGCGCGCGGGCCCGCGCCGACGATGACCAGTGTCCGGCTCATGCGCTGACCTGTGCCGCGAGGGTGAGCAGCCCGGCGACATCCGTGATGTGGCGGACCTCCCCCGCCGCACCGTCGGAGGTGTGGAAACGGTCACCGACGATGGTGACGGTCGGCAGTTCCCCCTGCGGGGGACGCGGCACGATGGACGGCCCCTTGACCGACCACGGCTGACCGACCGAATCGGTGCCGGTGGCGTCGACGTAGTGGACCTTGTCCCGGTCGATGAAGCGGTGGGTGGCCTCGTCACGGATCTCGGCGTCCGGCTCCCAGGAGGTCCAGAGGGCGCGGACGGCGGCGACGACGTCGGGGACCTCACCCCACGCCGCCTCGACGGGGGCGGCGGGGCGGCGGCCGACGACGTCGGCGGCGGCGTCCGATGTCTGGGCGACCGGCGACCACCCGGCGCGCCCGGTGGTGACGTGGTCGAGGGTGGCGGTGGAGGTGGCGACGTGGAACGGCTCGGTGTGCGTCACCGGGACTTCGGGCACGATGCGCAGCCTGGTGGTCTGTGGTGCGAGCCAGGCGGCGAGGGTGACGGCGTTCTGGCCGGAGGTGTAGTCGTCACCGAGGATGAGCAGGGGGGCGTCGGCGGACACGGCAGACACGGCG
>NZ_CACZOO010000108.1 GCF_902782855.1 uncultured Corynebacterium sp. | reverse complement strand
GTACAACCGCTGGGCCGACCGCGCCGCGCGGAACGGGACGGTGAAGGACGCCGCAGACGCCAAACGGGTCGGCGTCCTCGGCGCGACCGGTCTGATCGTCGGCGAGTCCCTGTTCGGCGTGGTCAACGCCGGCATCATCGCCGCCACCGGTGATTCCGGGGCGCTCGGCATCATGCCCGACGGCTGGGCGGACGCCTCCCGGTGGGCCGGTGCGGTGATCTTCGCGCTGATCATCGTGCTCGTCTACCGCTGGTCGCAGCGGCGGGTGCAGGTACAGAACTGACGGGGGGAATCAGCCGTGCGGAATTGAGGATGAACGCGGTTTCTGAGCCGACGTGCACCAGTGCCGCGAGGATCGGGCTGAGAAGCCCGAATGCCGCGAGGACCATCCCGACGGCGTCGACCACGATGGTGCCGGTGAAGTTCGCCATGATGATCCGGCGGGCGCGCCGGGCGGTGCGCACGGTGGCGACGAGGTCGTCGAGGTCGGGGGTGATGAGGATGACGTCCGCACTGTCCTGGGCGATGTCGGTGCCGCTGCCCATGGCGATGCCGACATCCGCACGGGCCAGAGCAGGGGCGTCATTCACCCCGTCTCCGACCATGACCACCCGGTGACCCGCAGCACGTTCGTTGTCGATGACCCGCATCTTCTCCTCGGGACGCAGCCCGGCGTGGACCGTGGAGACGTCCACTTCCCGTGCGACCGCCCGGGCGGCGGGGGCGGCGTCCCCGGTGAGCATGACCGTACGCAGACCGAGGCTGTTCAACTGCTCCACCGCATGGCGGGCGGAGTCCCGGATCATGTCCTCGACGAGGATGGTCCCCGCGTAGTCACCGTCCACGCCGATGTACACCTCGGTGGCCGCCGAATGGTTGCTGACCTGTGGTGGGGCGTCGGGCACGAGGAGTCGGTTCCCGACCGCGACCCGGTGGCCGGCGACTATGGCGGAGACGCCCTGTCCCGGGATGTAGCTGAAGTCGGAGGCCGGATCCGCCGGCAGTCCCAGGTCCCGGGCACGGTCGGTGACGGCCTGACCCAGGGGATGCTCCGACCAGGATTCCGCGGCGGCGGCGAGGCGGAGCAGTGTGGTGGCGTCGACCCCCTCTGCGGGGAGGACGCCGGTCACCGTCGGGGTGCCGGTGGTGAGCGTCCCGGTCTTGTCGAAGATCACCGTGTCGACGGCGGACAACGCCTCCAGGTGCGCGCCGTCCTTGACGAAGGCGCCGGACCGGGCGACCCGGGCGATGGACGCGAGCACGGCCAGGGGCGTTCCGGCGGCGACACCGCAGGCGCCGGCGACGATGATCACCGAGATCGTGGCGGTGAGGTCGCGTGTCACCAACCAGGTGACCGCCGCAGCGGCCAGGGCGAGGTAGACGAGCCGGGCGGCCAGCCGGTCGGCGAGGCGCTGCACCGGCGGCTCCGAGTCCCGTGCCTGCCGGACCGCGGCGATGATGCGGCCGTAGGACGAGTCCTCACCGACCCGGTCCACCCGCACGTCGACGGCACCGGTCTGGTTGACCGATCCGGCGAGGACGCTGCTGCCCACGGTGATGTCCACCGGTAAGGGTTCGCCAGTGATCCGGGACTGGTCCACGCAGGACGCCCCCTCTGTGACGGTGCCGTCGACCGGTATCCGGTCGCCGGGGCTGACCACGATCGTCCGGCCCGGGCGGAGGTCGGCGAGCGGGACCGTTTCTGTCCCGGTGCCCCCGGTGCGCACCCGGGCAGTGTGGGGGAGGAAGGCCATGAGGTCTGTGAGGGCGTCCTGTCCGCGGTCCATGGACAGGTCCTCGAGGATCTCCGCAGCGAGGACGAAGGCGGTGATGACAAGGGCGGTGGTCCACTCGCCGATGGCCGCTGCGGCGGCGACGGCGATGAGCATCGACAGTTCCATGCTCATCCGGCGGTGCCGGATGTCCGTCACAGCCTCGGTGAGGATCGGCCAGCAGCCGTATACCAGGCCGATGACGGCGAGCACCGGGACGGTGGAGGTGGGCCAGCTCACTCCTGCCGCGACGGCGGCGGCGCAGAAGGCGACGACGAGCGTACGGACCAGATCGGCCCGGTCGATCCGGTCGAGGAGTCGGGTCATCGCGGCCCGTTCTGGCTGTCTGGGCCGACTGTGGTGCCCGTGGTGTAGGTGTCGCCGGAACGGTGGTGCTCCGGGACACTGTAACCGGAGCTGTCACCGGCGATGACGTGCTGGGCCTGGAACACAGCGTGGTTGACCAGCTCACGGGCGTGCTCGTCGATGAGCCGGTAGTACACGCGGTTGGCCTCCTTCCGGGGTTCGACGATCCTGCCCCAGCGCAGTTTCGCGAGGTGCTGGGAGATGACCGTGGGGGACTTGCCGACCCGGTCGGCGAGTTCACTGACGGAGTGTTCGCTGTGTCGCAGGGCGAGGATGATCCGGACGCGGGTGGCGTCGGCGAGCAGGGAGAAGACCTCGGCGGCGAAGTCGGCGTACTGGCTGTCCGGCGAGAACGTACATTTCTTAGTATCTTCACTCATGCTTAGATACTAAGGTTCCTTCCGGTGGGACCGCAAGGCCTGCACGGACCACCGGACCGGTACTACCGTAGTGGGGGTTTCATCCACCACCCGTCCCATGAAGGAGACCCCCATGACCCGCATCGGCATCCTCGCCGGATCCAGCCGCCCCGGCGCCCTGAACCCCCAGGTCGTCGCCTGGGTGAAGGCGCAGCTCGACGAGGCGGGTGTGGACAACGCCGTCATCGACTTCAACGACTACGACCTGCCGATTCTCGACGAGCCGATCCCCGGTGGCGCCCACCAGTACTCCCAGGAGCACACCAAGGCCTGGGGTGCCGCGGTCGAGCCCTTCGACGGCTACATCGTCGTCACCCCGGAGTACAACCACGGTGTGCCGGGCCCGCTGAAGAACGCCATCGACTTCATCGGCTCCGAGTTCGCCAACAAGCCGGTCGCCTTCGCGTCCTACGGTGCGGACAAGGGGGTGCGCGCCGTTGAACAGTGGCGCCTCGTGTTCGCCAACTTCCGCTCGGCGACGGTGCGGGCGACGGCGTCCTTCTCCACGTTCACGGATTTCACGGACGGGACGTTCACCCCGGCCGACGTCTCCGCCGGCACCTTCGGCGCGCTGCTCACCGACCTGCTCGCCTGGGCAGAGGGATTCGCCGTGGTCCGCGAAAAGCTGGCGAAGTAAGTTACACTTCCCGAATGACCTACCGCCACCCTCGCTCCCGACTCGTTGCCGCGGTTGTCGCGGTGTCCGCTGCTCTGGTGGTGAGCGGATGTTCCTCCGACGATGATCCGGACAGCACCGCCACCACATCGTCCACCACGACCACGACCCGACCTGAGGTGGTTCTGCCGACCGCCGCGGAGCTCGGTGAACTGCTGAACCGTGCGCTTGATCCGGCTCTGCCGGTGGAGGAGAAAGCCCTCACCGTGCAGGACGGCGACCAGGCCGGTGAGCTCTTCGACCGGATGACCCGTGCCGCGCAGGACTCCGGCGCGACCTTCGCTGTCGTCGACCCGGTGCTGCCGGGCGCCACCCCCGAGATCGCGCTGGCCACCGCCACCCTGACCCTGCCGGAGCAGGAGCCGAATGTGGTGGACAACGCCGAGTTCGTGAAGCAGGACGGGCGGTGGAAGATCTCCCGCGCCTGGGCATGCTCCCTGGTCGGCAGCGTCGCCCCCGCCGAGGACGGGGCAGTGCCCGCGTTCTGCAGCGGCGACGCTGCCCCGGCCCCCGGGCCCGCCCCGCAGGACGCCGCCCCGGTGGAGGATCCCGCCGTCGGCG
>NZ_CACZOO010000107.1 GCF_902782855.1 uncultured Corynebacterium sp. | reverse complement strand
GCGCAGATCCGGCCCGAGGAACTTCGACATCGACCGCACCAGTGCCCACCGCTGGTGACCAACCGGGATCACCGTCTCATAGGGGCTCACCGACAGCAGCGAGAACTGGTCGTCCTCGATAATCAGGACGCCGGGGAAATCGGCGATCACCTGGCGCAACGCCGTTGCCCGGGTCGCTGACAGACTCACCCCGGTCGGATTGTGTGCCCGCGGCGTGCACACCACCGCACGCGCCCCGGCCGTCAGTGCCTCACGCAGGGCCGCGACCTCCAGCCCCTCGGCGTCCACCGGCACGGGCACGGTCCGGTAACCGGCCAGGCGGGTGGCGTTGACCGAGGTGAGGAAGCACGGGTCCTCCAGCACCACGGCGTCCCCGGAGGCGAGGGTGGTGGACAGCAGCCGTTCCACGGCATCCACCGCCCCGGCGGTCACACTGACCGCTGCCGTCCCCGCCCGGTCGGCCAGGTCCGGAGTGAACTCACACAGTGCGACCTCCTCCAGCCCGGGGAAGGTCGCCGGGGTGCCGTACAGTGGGGCCGGCGCCGGGATGAGCCGCACCGAGGCGGGGTCGGGCAGCAGGTCGCGGTCGGGATTGCCGTGGCCGATGTCTCGCGCCGCACCGTCCGCGGTCCCGGACGCACCCTCGGTCACCGCGTCCTCATGGGAGGTGATGGTGGTGCCCGCACCGCGACGGCTCACCGCGACCCCCGCGCGGACGAGCACACGGTAGGCGGCCTGAACGGTGTTCCGGTTGACGCCGAGCCGTTCGGCGAGGGTGCGCACCGGGGGCAGTCGGTCACCGGGATCAAGCTCCCCGCGGTCAACGAGTCCGCGGATGCTCTCGGCGATACCTGCGGCGGTCGAACCGGTGATGGGGGGAGGGACGTTCACGTAGCCACTATGCCACACCCCGACGGATCATTGACCTGTGTCAACCTCCCGCGCGCGGCGCCCGGCACCCTGCCGGGACCGGGTCACCCGACCTGCCCTGCGGTCCTACTCTGCGGCGACCTTCACCAGGACCGGGCGCAGTTCATCGAGCGCCCATGCCCGGACCAGTGAACTGGGCTGGGCCAGTCCGATGACGACGGCGTAGTTGTCACTGACCATGGTGCCGTTCCTCACCTGCGGGAGAGCGGCGAAGGTCGGACGGCTCTCCAGTGACGCGATGCCCGCGGCACTGTAGATCACCGAGAAGTCGGCGGCGAACTCATCGTAGTTCTCCGGGCTGACCACGTAAGAGCCGCCGGCGGCATTGGGTTCCCTTCCCTCGATGTCCGCCGGAAGGGTCATGCCGAGGTCGTAGAGGAAGGAGTTGGACGCCTCGGCGGGGTCCGGTGACGCACCGATCTTCCCGTCCCCCTGGTCACGCCCCACCCAACCGGTCTTCCCCGCCAGGCCCGCCATGTCCTCCCTCGCCCGTGTGAAGAGGCCGGCGTCCTCATCGAGGATCCGCTGTGCCTCGTCCCGTCTGTCGAAGAGCTCACCGAGTTGTGTGAGCCGCTCCTTCCAGGTGGCCTTCATCGGATCCCGGGAGGGGCCGTTGAGGGTGGGGGCGATATCCGAGAGCCGGTCGTACTCGTCCTGCGAGTCGATCCAGTAGATGTCGCCGATGATGACGTCCGGGTCTGCTCCGGCGATCTTCTCGACATCGAGGTCACCGTAGGTGGACACGGTGATCCGCTCTACGCCGTCGAGCATTCCCTCCCGCCAGGGGGCGCCCTCGTCCTGGTCGGTCATGACGACCGCGGTCGGGGTGACGCCGAGGGCCAGAACATTGTCGAGGGCGGACGCGGTGACCACGACCCGCCTCGGATCCACCGGGTAGTCGGCGTCGCCGAAAGCGTTCGCGAGGGTGACGGTGCCCCCGGCACCCCCGGCATCCGGGGTAGCTGTGTCGTCACTGTCGGAGCCGCAGGCGGTGAGGCCCGCGGTGAGCCCCAGGCCGAGAGTGAGCAGGGCGGTGGCCGCCGTCGTGGCGGGCCGGGTGCGTGGAGACGGAATCCGTGTCATGTTCGATGAAGTTAGGCTCACTTCACGTAACTGTCAATGTGATTCACGATAGCGGGGGTAAACGCCCGGCTCACCCCCTCAGAGGGCCGGCCAGTTCCGCTCCAGACCCTCGATGATGAACTCCACCTTCACGTCGGTGAACCCCCGGTCGGTCCAGGAATCGTCCGGCGGGAAGGGATGGTCGGGTGAGCCGACGTCGATCCGCTCGCGAACCCGGTCCAGACCGGTCGCCCCGGACTCGTCCGTGGCGCGCATCGACTCCACCCCCAGCCGGCACGAGAAGACCGTGTCCCCCAGGAAGTCCAGCGCGAACTCGGCCTGCCCCCGCGAGTACCCGTGCCCCTCCAACGCCCGTGCGAAGGCTCCGGCCACCGGCCCGACATGGGCGAACGCCGGCGCGTACGAGTAGACCGTCCGCGCCAGTCCCGGAAAACCCTCGCAGACCCGCCAGCACTCGTCCGCCCACAGCCGGCAGATCTCCTGCCACGTCATCCCGGGACGCGGCACAGCGATCGTGGACGCCGCCCGGGCCAGGCAGGCGTCCAACAGGTCGTCACGGGAGTCGAACCGCCGGTACACCGCCGAGGTCACCACACCGATACGCTCCGCCACCTTGGCGAGAGTGAAGGTGTCCAACCCGAGACCGATCGCCGCATCCACCACATCATCCCTGGTGAACGTGGGTTTCGGCCCGGTCCTACGGCCGGCGTTCCTCGGCACTGACGGTACTGACATACCGACCAGCCTATCGGTCCACCAGGCGCCACCCCTGCGCATGGTGCAGATGGTTCCAGAACCGGGTGTAGGTCCCGCCCGCGGCGAGTAGTTCGGCGTGGGTACCCTCCGCCTCGATCCGACCGTCCCCGGTGAGCAGCACGATCCGGTCCGCACCCGCGATGGTGTCCAGCCGGTGGGCGACAACCAGCACCGTCGCTGTCCTGCGCAACTGTTCGACGGAGGCGACGATGTGCACCTCATTCTCCACGTCCAGGGCACTCGTCGCCTCATCCAGCAGCACGATCGGGGCCTGCTTGAGCAACGCCCGGGCGATGGCCACGCGCTGCCGCTCACCACCGGACAGCGACTTACCGCCCTCACCGACCCGCGTGTCCCACCCCGCCGGCAGACGCTCCGCAATCTCGGTGACCCCCGCCAGGTCGGCGACGTGCCGGATCTCGGCGGCGGACGCGTCCTCCCGCCCGACGGCGATGTTCGCCTCCAGGGAGTCGTCGAAGAGGTACACGTCCTGGAAGACCATCGACAGCTGCGCCATGAGCTGCCCGGGGGTCTGCCGCGTGACCGGAACGCCACCGACGAGAACCTCACCGGCGTCCACGTCGTAGAATCGCGCGACGAGCTTCTCCACCGTCGTCTTTCCTGAACCCGAGGGGCCCACGAGCGCGACCATGGAACCGGCCGGCACCCGGAAGGAGACCCCCTGCAGCACCGGAACATCCGACGAATACCCGAAGGAGACGTCACGCAGCTCCACCGACCCCGGCGCGGTGAGTTCCACCGGGGCGTCCGGCACCGGCAACGGTTCCGCGGTGAGTACCTCGTCGATGCCGTCCAGCAGCGGACGCCGGGTCTCCAGGCTCATCGCACCCTCGGTGATCGCAGACAGGGTGGAGGTGAACTGCAGTGCCAGGCCGATGAACGCCAGTGCCGGCACCGGCTCCAACGTCCCGTCGACGGCCAGCAGGCCGGTCACCGCGATGACAGCGACGATCACCCCCTGGACCAGTGCCCCGGAGAGCAGCATCCCGAGTGTCTCGGACCACAGCGCCCTCCGCTTCGAGGCCAGGGCAGTGTCGAGCGCCCCTGTCAGTGGGGCGAAGTCCCCGCTGCGCCCGCAGGACCGCAGTGCACCCTGGCACTGGGCGAACTCCACGATCCGGTCGGCGAGCTCGATCTCATCCGGCTCATGGATGCGTCCGCCCCTCCTGGCCAGTGCCGTCGAACACAGGACAATGACGACGAACACCGGCACCGCGAGCGTGAGGATCAGCCCGAGCCACGGATTCCAGATCCAGGCGACGACGATCACCACCGTCGCCGTGACGGTGCGGGACACCAGTGGGCCGATCATGTGGGCGAAGATCTCGCCGGTGGTCATCAGCTCGGAGGAGACCATCCGGGACAGACGCCCGGCCAGTGGACGGGCGAACCACCCCAGCGGCTGCCGTGAGACCTTGTCACCCACCAACCGGTGGATACTGCGCAGGAAGTCCATCGCCACCCGGTAGTTCCACTGGTCCTTGACGAAGTTCAGGCCGACCCCGGCCAGCGTCAGCACGGTCAGGACCGCGAGCCAGCCGGGCGTGGTCAGTCCCCACCACGGGCCGTCGGTGGCCAGCGACGAGACCGCCGGCAGCAGGGACGCCAGCGCCAACCCCTCGACCAGCCCGGACGCTGCACTGACGAGCAGTGCCGGGGTCATGGCCCGCGGTCGGGAGATCATGCGGCGGAGCCGGGGAATGATGTCGATCAGGGGGAGTGTCATGCGTGCGCCTCTCATACGGTGGCCTCCTGTGCGGTGACACGTCCGTCGTCGACATGGATGATGCGGTCCACACCGACGATCGCCTCCGGCCGGTGGGCGATGACCAGCACCGTGCGTCCGACCGCGAGGGTGGACAGCGCCTGCTGGATCTCGTGCTGGGACTCGGGGTCGGTCAACGCGGTGGCCTCGTCGAGGACGAGAACCGGGGCGTCCACCAACAGGGCACGGGCGATGGCGATGCGTTGCGCCTGCCCGCCGGACAGACCGGTATCCGACCCGTAGACCGTGTCGAAGCCGTCCGGCAACGCCTCGATCTCACTCAGGACATGGGCGGACGCCGCCGCAGCCCGGACCTGCGCATCTGTGGCGTCCGGTCGGCCCAGGGCGATGTTGTCGCGGATGCTCACCGCGGTGAGCTGCGGTTCCTGCAGCACGAACCCGACATGGGAGTACAGGTCGGTGATGTCTCTGACGGGGACGCCGCCGATGGCCACCGTGCCCGACTGCGGATCATCGAACCGCGCGAGCAGCGTGGCGATGGTCGACTTGCCGGAACCCGACGGGCCGACCAGGGCGGTGACCGTGCCGGCGGGAAGGGTGAGGGTGACGTCGTCGACCGCCGGGGTGTCCACCCCGGGGTAACGGTAGGTGACGTGGTCGAAGGTGACGTCGTGGGAGGTGGGGGTCGTTGTGCCGGCGTCGTCGGCGTCCCGCAGGACGGGGATCTCCAGCAGGTCGACCAGGCGCAGCGCGGCGGCGCCGGCGATCTGGCTGGACCAGGTGTTGCCCATCATCGTCTCCAGCGAGTACGGCACGAGCAGCGCGATCAGCGAGGTGGCGAGCACATCCGCCACCCCGACGACCCCGTTGTGCACCAGCAGCATGCCGCCACCGAGGTTGACCAGCAGGATCAGCGGTACCGCGAGGATCGACTGGCCCAGCGAGGACACGGCCATCAGCGGTTTCACCCAGCCGAGGTAGAAGTCGTAGAACTCGTCGGCGGACCGCTGGTAGCTGCGGTGGGCGCGGCCGACCGTACCGAAGGCCTTGACCACGGAGATACCGGTGACGAACTCGACCATGCGGGCCGAGACGTCACCGAGCCGCCGGTCCATCTCCACCGTCTTCTCCCCCATGCCCCGCATGGTCATCGCCATGGCCAGCATGTAGACCGGGACCACGGCGACCGCCAGCAGTCCGAGCCGCCAGTCGACGACGAAGGCGTAGACCATCAGCGCCAGTGGCATGACCACCGCACTGGTGCCCTCGACCGGCTGGTGGGCGATGAGGTAGTGCACGGTGGCGATGTCATCCTGCAGACCTTTGCGGACGCGGCCGGAGTTCGTGGCGGTGAACCAGCTCAACGGTGCCTTCGCGAAGCGTTTCACCATACGCAGCCGAATACCGTGGCCGAGTGCGATATCGGCGAAGTGGGTGACGGTCAGGGCGACGAAGTAGATGAGGAGCCGCGCCATGAAGGCACCGAGGAGGATCGTCAGCCAACGGTTGACCTCATCGCCGTCGATGCCCGCACCATCGGCGGCGCCGTCGATGAGCAGGGCGCCGATCTTCACCAGGGCGATGTAGGGAACCACGGCGAGCACAGCGGATACCGCGGCGAGGATGCGCCCGAGCATGAGTCGTCCGGCGACGGGACTGAGCAGGCTCTTCAGTGCGGCTGCGCCCGCCTTCCGTTCAGCCTTGGCCGCTGCCCCGGCCACCTGCCCCGACCGGGTTGCAGGTCGGTCCAGGGAGTCCCGGCCTGTGTGGTCTTCAACGGTCTTCCCCGGTGCCTGGTCCGGTGGTGGCTGCGTGGACGGCTCCTGCGGACTCTGCGACTGCGCAGACATGATCCTCCTTGAGGGTTGCACTACCTAACTGTGAATGTCTGTCACACTAGGTGTCGGCGGTTCCGACCGCAAGGGTCACACCCGACCACTCCCCCGTCCGCCCCCTGCCCCATCCACCACGCCCCCGTTCACCACCGGTGACATAGACGGAGAGGCCACGAATCCGTGGACTCGGTGACCTCTCCGTCTATGTCACGCCGGGTGAACGGGGTCGAGCACTACTTCTTCCCGTCAGCACCCTCGGCACCGTCGGCGTCCTCGTCGTCAAGGCTGAGGCCCAGCTGCTCCAGCTCCGCCTTGAGATTCTCCATCGACAACTCGACCTCCTCGGACCCCACGCCATGGACGTGCGCATGCTCCCCGTGCAGGGCGTCGATCCCGGCAGCGGCGGCGCGTCCCTCGACCTCGTCGACGGCGAGATCCATCGCGTCCCCCAGTTTCGAGTAGGCGGGGTAGATGACCTCGCGCTCCAACTCGTCGCGCAGCGGCTGGTCACAGAACGCGCTCTCCAACGCGTTGGTCGTCAGCTCGAGGAACTGCCAGTACTCCAGGTCGAAGGCCTCGGCGAGCTTGATCATCTCACCGCTCATCGTGCAGCCGGAGACCAGCCGGTTGTCGGTGTTCACGGTGCAGGTGAAGCCGAGCTCGTAGAGCAGGTTGAAGGGGTGATCCTCCACCGTGTCGCAGATACCGGTCTGGGTGTTGGAGGTCGGGCAGATCTCCAGCGGAATCCGTCGGTCGCGGACGAACCTCGCGATCCTGCCGAGCTCCAGCCCTCCCATGGTCGCCTCCAGATCCTCGTAGATCCGGACGCCGTGGCCGATGCGCACCGCGCCCTGGCGCAGCCCGTCGGCGATGGACTCCACACCGGCGGCCTCACCGGCGTGAACGGTCACCGGGATGAGGTTCTCACGCAGCAGGTTGAATGCGGCGACGTGGTTCGAGGGTGGGAAGCCGTCCTCTGCACCGGCGATGTCGAAACCGACGACATAGCCCTCGCCCGGGGAGTGCTCGCCGTAGTTGTCGACGAGCAGCTGGGCGATCTCCAGCGCCCGGTCGGCGTGGCGCATGGCGCACAGCAGCAGTCTGGCGTGGATGCGGTGACCGGCGGCAGCGGCGGCCCGCTCGCCTTCCTTGACACCCTGCACGGTCGCGTCGACGACCTCCTGCAGGCTCAGGCCCTTGGCCTGGTGCTGCTCGGGGGCGTACCGCAGCTCGGCGTAGCAGACGCCGTCGGCGGCGAGGTCCTCGACGGCCTCCTTGGTGACACGGACCAGGGCGTCCTTCGTCTGCATGACGGCGGTGGTGTGGTCGAAGGTGGTGAGGTAGGTCGGCAGGTCGCCGGAGTTCGCGGCGTCGAAGAACCACTTCTCCAGTTCGGCGGCGTCGGTGGTGGGAAGGGCGTCGTAGCCGGTCTCGGCGGCGATCTCGATGATGGTCCGGGGACGCAGCCCGCCGTCCAGGTGGTCGTGGAGGACGACCTTGGGCAGGGTGCGGACGATCTCGGGATCGACGGAGGAGAACGAGGGCGCGGAGTGGTCAGAGGGTTCGGTCATGGTGCTCCACGATACCGCCGGTAGAGTTCCACCACGATGCGTACACTCGTTTCCGCCGGTCTCGCCGTGCTCATGGCGTCCGCCACCGTCTCCCCCGCCACCGCCCAGGATCTCGTCCTGGACGCCGGACTCAACGGCATGCCACGGGCGCAGTGGTTGCCGATGACGTCCCCGGTGGGCGTCCCGCTGCCCCGTGACCACGCGATCTGGACCGACGACTGCCGCTACGACCGACGTCTGCCGCGCGCCTACGACAGGGACGCGCTGCGTGACGCCGGCACCGACCCGGTGATCACGGTGGATAGGCCGGGACCCGGGGGATCGGAACTGGACACCTGTGGAAAGGTCGCCGCGGACGGGCTGGACATGCCGACGCGGCTGAGCCTGGGCAGTTACGTCCTCTACGACGTCGACTCCGGTGACGTGCTGGCGGCGAAGGACCCGTACGGACTGTACCGCCCGGCGTCGGTCATCAAGATCCTGCTGGTCATGGTGGCTCTCGACGAGCTCGACATGGATCAGCGGGTGCGCGTCACCGAGGAGATGGCGAATGTCGACGGCTCGAAGGTGGGTGTGGGCCCCGGCGGGAAATACACCGCGGAGCAGCTGCTGCAGGGCCTGGTGATGAACTCCGGGAACGACGCCGCCCTGGCCCTGGCCGGTGCCCTCGGCGGGACGGACGCCACGGTCGCGAAAATGCAGGCGCTGGCAGACTCACTCGGGGTGCGAGCGACCCGGGTGACCACGGTCAACGGGCTGGACACCCCGGATGCTCAGACCACCGCCTACGATCTCGCGCTGGTGTACCGTGCGGCGTTCCAGCGGGCGGACGTCCGGAAACTGCTCGGTACGGGGCAGGCGACGTTCCCCGGGTTCGGGGAGAATCCGGCGTTCCGGATCGCCAGTGACAACGGTCTGCTCCACGCCTACCCCGGGACGCTCGGCGGGAAGACGGGGTTCACCGACAACGCGCGCCACACCTACGCCGCCGCGGTCTCCCGCAGGGGGCGGACGCTGGGGGTGGTGATGCTCAACTCGACGATCGCCGCGGGACGCCCGTGGGAGCAGGCGGCGACTGTCTTTGACGCCGCGTTCGACGCCCCGCGGGACGCCTCGGTCGGACGGCTGGTGGACGCGGCGGACACTGCTGGTGCTGCGGATTCCACGGGGACCGCGGCGGCCGTGCCGGCCGGGGCCGCTGAGACGTCCGGGACCGACGGGGCCGCGTCCACCACTGTGGTGGCGGTCATCGTCGCCGCTGTCGTGTGCGTCCTCGCCGCCGGTGCCTGGCTGTTCCTCCGCCGCCGGCGCTGACCGTCCGTGGAAAGAACGGATCACACAGGTTGATCCGGAAGCTCAGACCCTCGGCTGCGGTGAGAAATGGTCGCACCTCGGGCCCGGGAGCAGCGGTCGGTGCCGCGCAGTGCGACCATTACTCACCGTCCGGCGTCCCTCCCCTGACCCCTGCACTGACTGCCACGGGTCCTCGTTCAGTTCTTGCGGAACAGCCCGCCGACCGCACTGCCGGTCTTCATGACGATCCCGCCGAGCAGAACGCCCAAGGCCGCCCCCGCGCCGACCAGCCCCGCCTTCCGGACGTTCTGTCCGGTCGTCTTCTCTGCCCTCGCCCGCGGGTTGGCGTCCCGCCGGATCTGGATGATCGCGGGGGCCGGTGCGTCCGGGATCATCTCGGCGAGAGCCTCCGGGGTCGTGGCGACCCAGGCGGAGCAGTACAGGGTGATGCGCCACAGCAGGTAGAGCAGGACCATCACACCGATGACCGGGCCGAACGCCGCACCGGCCGGGTTGGACATCGTGTTGTTGAAGAAGACGGTGGCGAACTGCTTGAAGAACTCCAGTCCGACGGCGCCGATCAGCGCACCGCGCACCGCCGCCTTGCGGGGCACGTGGGTGCGGGGGAAGAACATCAGCATCCAGAACATCACGACCCAGTTCGCCGCCAGGGCGATCAACAACGCGATGAGCCAGACCACGACCCTGATGCCCCCGATGTCGTCCATGTTCAGCGTCTCGATGATGGTCCAGGTGAATCCCCCGGATCCGATCGCCGTGACGGCGAATGCGACGATGAGGGAGACCAGCAGACCGATCAGGGCGATGAGGTCACTGATCTTCCCCTTGAGGAAGCTGTCGGCGGTGAGCTGCGCCTTCCACATCGCGGAGATGCCGGCGCGCAGGTTCCCGATCCAGCCGAGTCCGGTCCAGAGGGTCAGCACGAGACCGATGCCGAAGATACTGCCACGTTGTCCGATGGCGGTGTTGAGGATGTCGGTGAGGGTGTCGCCGAGATCACCGGACACCGAGTCCTTGATGCTGTCGATGATGTCGTTGAGCAGATCCTCATTGCCTGCCAGGACCATGGCCACCACGGCCACCACCAGCATCACCAACGGGAAGACGGACAGCACCGAGAAGTAGGTGATGCCGGCGGAATAGTAGTTGCCGCCCTGTTCACCGTACCGCTCGTTCATGTGCATGACATGGTCGAGCCAGGGCCATTTCGCCCGGAGCTTCTCCACGGCGGTGGGTTCCTTGACCGCCACAGCGTCGGCAGTGCCGGAGTCCTCTCCTGTCGAGGTGGCCACATTGCTGGCTCCGGTGGTGGCTCTGGTGGTGGCTGCCATCGGCGTATCCTCACGGTCGTCGGTTCAGGGGACGGTGCTCCACAATAATGCGGAATGACGGTCGGGGCGCGGGAACCGCCCGCCGGTCACACCGGCCTGACCGGGACTGCCCGCGCACCGTATCCGGTCAGCAGGGCGAAGAGTACGAGGTGTCACTGTTGAGCAGGCGGGCGTTGCCACCGCCGTTGAGCTCGGCGGTGCACAGGGACGCCAGATCATCGCCGTAGTCGACGACGACGGCGTAGACGGCGGCCCCGTTGTGGCGGGGCCGCAGCGACGGGCAGTCCCCGGGGTTCATCAGCACACTGCCCGGATTCTCCGCGAGGGAGGTGTCCACCTCCTGCCGGAAGCCGGGGCTGTTGCCGTAGATCGAGTTCACGACGAGGACGCCACGCCCGTCGCAGGCCAGCGGACCGGAACCGGCGCCAGTGTTCCCGCCGGGTTCCGGCTCCGGCCGGGTGGTCGTAGGCGACGTGTCGGGGGGTGGGACGGCGGTCGGCGCCGTGGGCTCCGGGGCGACGGTGACGGTGGTGACGGTGGGCGACGCCGCCGCCTTTGCTCCCCCGGTCACGCCGGTGGTCCCGGTTGTGGGGGACGCTGCACCCTCCCCGGAAGTGCTCCTGCCGAGGAACCAGGCGCCGACGACCACGCACAGCACCACCGCGAAGACGCCGGCCCCGATGACGACGGTCCTTCCCTTGTTCGCCCCTGATGTCCCCTGGCGCGTTCCGGCGGCCCAGGGATTGGTGGGGCGGTTGCTCGGGGCGTTCACGGAGTCTCCTTCAGCGGATGCGGGCGAT
>NZ_CACZOO010000106.1 GCF_902782855.1 uncultured Corynebacterium sp. | reverse complement strand
CCAGCATCCAGGGAATCAGTTCGCTGCTCACTGGTATGAGACATACCTTGCAGAACGTGATCCATTCCGTGCACCTCGGGAACTGTAGGAACCCCGGAAACAGCTAGACCCCCTGCTCCACAAGTGTGGGGGGGTCTGCGTCCGCCACTTTACGCGCCGACCATGGAGAATTCAACGCACGATCTGCGCGATCTTCTACGCGATCTTCGCCGCAGCCTCCGTGCCCTGGCGGATCGCCCGCTTGGCGTCCAGTTCCGCGGCCAGGTCCGCACCACCGACGATGTCGAAGGTGATCCCGGCTGCCTCCAGCGGCTCCGCGAGGTCCTTCACCGACTCCTGGCCGGTGCACAGCACGATGTTGTCGACCTCGATGACGCGCCGTTCCGTCAGCTCCTTCGAGACGACCTTCCCCTTCTTGTCCTTCGTCTCGGAGTAGAACGCGAGATGCAGGCCAGCGTCGTCGATCTTCTCGTAGGTCGCGCCGCTGATCTGCTCGACCTTCTTCCCCTTCACCGAGGCCTTGTGGACCCAGCCGGTCGTCTTGCCCAGCGACTTGCCCTGCCGGGACGCCTTGCGCTGCACCATGTAGACCTCGCGCAGCGGTGCCTCGGGACGGGGCTTCGTGAGGAACCCGGGGGTTTCCGGGTCCTCGGTCACACCCCACTCCTGCTCCCACTCCTTGAGGTTCAGGGTGGGGGAGTCCGCGCCGGTCGGGGTGGTGAGGAACTCGGAGACGTCGAAGCCGATGCCGCCGGCACCGAGCACCGCGACCCTCCGCCCGATCGACCGCTCCCCGCGCACCGCCTCGGCGTAGGTCATCACCGACGGGTGGTCCACTCCGGCGATCGCTGGGACGCGCGGGGTGACGCCGGTCGCCAGGATGACATGGTCGAAACCCTCGGCCTTGAGGTCGTCGACCGTGGCCGTGGTGTTCAACCGGACATCGACCCCGCGCACCGCCAGCTGCGTCCGGAAGTACCGGATGGACTCGTGGAACTCCTCCTTGCCAGGGATCCGGGCGGCGATCGCGAACTGCCCCCCGACATGGTCACGGGACTCGAAGAGGGTCACGCGGTGACCCTTCTCCGCCGCAGAGACCGCCGCCGACAGACCCGCCGGACCCGCACCGATGACCGCGACCTTCTTCGCCGAGCGGGTAGGGGACAGGACCAAGGAAGTCTCCCGCCCGGCCCGCGGATTGACCAGGCAGGAGACCTTCTTACCGACGAAAGCATGGTCCAGGCAGGCCTGGTTGCAGCCGATGCAGGTGTTGATTTCCGCGGATCTCCCGGCCGCGGCCTTCGCCATGAACGCCGGATCGGCGAGGAAAGGTCGGGCCATCGAGACCGCGTCCACCCGGTGGTCGGTGAGGACGCTCTCGGCGACCTCCGGGGTGTTGATCCGGTTCGAGGCGATGAGCGGGATCGCGACCTGGTCGCGCAGTCGCTCGGTGAACTTCACGAACGCGGCGCGCGGGACCGAGGTGACGATGGTCGGCACCTTCGCCTCGTGCCAGCCGATGTCGGTGTTGATGGCGTCCACCCCGTGTCGCTCGGCACGTCGGGCCAGCAGGGCGATCTCGTCGAAGGTCTGGCCGTCCTTCACGAAATCGGCGACGGACTGCCGCAGGATGATCGGGAAGTCACGGGGGACCTGACGGCGTATCTCATCGATGACCTCGATGAGAAAGCGCTGCCGGTTGGCGGTCGACCCGCCCCAGCGGTCGGTACGGTCGTTGGTGCGGGGGCAGAGGAACTGGTTGATGAGATAGCCCTCGCCGCCCATGATCTCCACGGCGTCGTACCCGGCCCTGCGTGCCAGTCGTGCCGCCCGGCCGTAGGACCGGATCGTGTACCGGATCATCTGCTCCGTCATCCGGATGTGCTTGAAGGGGTGGATCGGGGAGGGCTCGCTGCCCGGCGCCGCCTTGAACGGGGTCACACCGTAGCGCCCGGCGTGGAGGATCTGCATCGCGATCAGGCCGCCGGCCTCGTGGACCTTGCCGGTGATCCTGCGGTGGTGCACGACAGCCAGCGGGGTGGCCATGCGCCCGCCGAGCGGCATGAGGTCGCCGGAGCGGGTCGGGGTGATGCCGCCGGTGATGATGAGGCCGACCCCGCCGCGGGCGCGTTCGGCGTAGAACTCGCCGAGCTCGTCGGCGTGCTTCATCCGGTCCTCCATGCCGGTGTGCATCGAGCCCATGACTGATCGGTTGGGCAGGGTGATGCCGCCGATGGCGAGAGGCCGGAAGAGGTTCGGGTACAGGTTGGGGAACGGGGTGGTCGCGTCAGGCGTGTCAGTCATGTCAGCTCTTCTCGGTCGTCGCAGGAGTCAGGGTCTCGAGCACTTCATCGCACCAGGCGACGAAGGCGTCCTCGAGGCGGATGCCGCCGCGCAGGACGAGGTACTGGTGCAGCCGTCGGCCGGTCAAGGCCGAAGGATCAGGCCGGGCATCAGGCCGGGCATCAGGGAACTGGGTGACCGCGTAGCCGCGGTACAGGGCCAGTCGCTCGGCATGGACGTCGCGGTGGTGGGCGACGTCGGTGAGGACGTCGGACAGGTCACCGTGTTCGGCGCCGCGCAGTTTCACGCCGAGTTCGTCTCGCAGGGTGGTCACCGTGGTCGGTTCGGCGATCCAGGACGCCAGGGCGTCTTCGCCGGCGGATGAGAGGGTGTAGACCTTCTTGTCCGGACGCCCCTGCTGGGGGATGTTTTCGCAGGTCACCAGGCCGTGGTCGTGCAGGCGGGACAGGGTGCGGTAGATCTGCTGGCGGGTCGCCGGCCAGAAGTGGCCCAGTGACGTGGAGAACTGCCGGCCCAGTTCGTAGCCGGTGCCGGGTCGTTCCGCCAGGGAGATCATGATCGCGTGGTCCAACGCCATGGATGGAACTGTAACTCCGGTCACAGAGATTGTGCAACGTGTTGTATATACCCCCGGCGTGGGGGTGAATGTTCTGATGACAACGTACTGTGGGCCCATGAGTGTGGAACTCGACGAAGTCCGCCGCTTCCTCGCGGGGCAGGAACCCTTCACCCACCTGCCAGACAGTGAGCTTGACGTCCTGCCGCTGAGGATGACGATGAGCTACGTCCGGCGTGGCGACACAGTCATCACCGCAGGATCCGACAATGACCGCCTGTTCATCGTCCGCTCCGGGGCGGTGGACGTCACCGATGAATCCGGTGTGCTGCTCGACCGCCGCGGCACCGGTGACTCCTTCGGTTACTCGACGATGCTCACCGGGGAACACACTGACGTCCACGGTCCGTCGCGCTACAGCATGGTCGCCGTGGAGGACAGTCTGCTGCTGTCACTGCCAGGGTCAGACCTGCTCGAACTCGTCGACCGGTACCCCGACATCGCCCGCTACTACGCCGGACTCTCGGTGCGGATCCGGGTGGATGCCGACCGGGTACGTCAGCGGGCCGGCACCGATGTGCTGCGCCGCACCGTCGCCGACATGGACCACCACAGGCGTGACCTGGTGACCGTCGACACCGATGTCACTGTCGCCGAGGCTGCCCGGGTCATGGGTGAGCGCCGGGTCTCCTGCCTCCCCGTCGTGGAGGGACGCCGCCTCGTCGGCATCCTCACCGACCGGGACCTGCGCAACCGCGTCCTCGCCGCCGGGGTCGATCCACAGGTGCAGGTCCGTGAGATCATGACCCCCGACCCGGTGTCTGTGGAACCCCGGGGCACCGTTTTCGAGGCGATGCTGCGGATGAGCGACCTGGATATCCACCATCTGCCGGTCACCGACGCAGCGCAGGGTGGCGACCTGGTCGGTATCCTCGCAGCCTCCGACGTCATGCGCACGATGCGCAATGACCCGATCTACCTCACCGCGGACCTGGCCAAGGCCACCACCGACGACCAGATGAAGCGCATCGTGGACGACGCCGCGACGATGGCCGCAGGCTTCATTGAACGTGGCGCGTCGCCGGAGGAGGTCAGTGAACTGCTCACCGTCGGTCTGGACTCCCTGGCGCGGCGCCTGCTCACCCTCGCCGAGGAGGAACTCGGTCCGCCACCGGTGCCCTACGGCTTCGCTGTCGTCGGGTCCCAGGGGCGCCGTTCCGTCGGTTTCGCCTCCGACCAGGACAACTGCCTGGTGCTCTCCGACGACTACGACGGAACCTCGCACGGCAGATACTTCGCCGCCCTGTCGACCCGGGTGTGCGACGGACTCGCCGCGGCCGGTCAGGTCCACTGCCCCGGGGACATGATGGCCTCGAACCCGGAGTGGCGCATGACGGTGAGCCAGTGGGTGGACACCTTCCACACCTGGGTCACCGCCCCGGACCCGGACGCCCTGCTCCACGCACAGACCTTCTTCGACATGCGGGTCGTCCACGGTTCCCGGGACCTGGTCGAGCGGGTCCACCGCTGCGCAGTGGACTCGGCGACGGGGTCCGGGCGTCTTCACGCGCAGCTCGCCGCCCTGGCGGTGCGCCGGGAACCGCCGCTGGGGGTGTTCCGTGGCCTGGTGGTCCGCCGGGGCGGCGACTACGCCAATACCCTCGACGTGAAGAAAGGCGGGATCGCCGCCATCGTCCAGATCACCCGGCTGTACGCACTTGTCGCCGGGTCACCGGTGGTGGGGACCGGCCAACGGCTCGCCGCGGCCGCACAGGCAGGCGTCATCTCCGTGAAGGGGGCGCGGGACCTCACCGACGCCTTCGGGGTGCTGACCGGTCTGGCGCTACGACATCAGGCGCGGCAACTGCGCACCGGGGAAGCCCCCGACTACGCCGTCAGCCCGGACGCACTGGGGCGACTGGAGCGGGAGAACCTGCGGGACGCCTTCGGCATCATCAAGTCGATCCAGTCCGCCCTGACCACCGCCTACCCGGTGCGGAGTACGTGATGGGGTTCCTGCGTCGGCGTTCCGTCGACCTGTCCCCGCCGGCCCCGGACTCTCCGCTGGAAACGCTCCCGCTGCTCGCCGTCGACGTGGAGACCACGGGCCTCGATCCGGGGAAGGACCGGCTGCTGTCCATCGGGTGGGTGCCGCTCGACGGCCGGGTCATCGACCTGTCCGGTGCTGGGGAGGTGGTTCTGCGCGACACCGTGGATGACGAGGCGGGCGTGGGGGAGTCAGCCACGCTGCACGGCCTGACCGATGACGCGGTGGCCGCCGGGATCCCGGCGGGTGAGGCTCTCGACCGGCTACTCGGGGTGCTGCGCGGGCGCGCCCTGCTCGCCCACTTCGCTGTGATGGAGACGGGATTCCTGTCCGCGGTGTGTCGGCGGGAACTCGGGCTGCGGTTGAAGGTGCCCGTGGTGGACACCCTGGACCTGGAACGACGACACATGGAGCGCATGGGCACCTACCCGCGCGGTGAGGACCTGCGGCTTTCCCGGGTGCGGTCCCGGTACGGACTGCCGTACTACGGCAGTCACCGGGCATCCACCGACGCGCTGGCGTGCGCCGAGCTGTACCTGGCGCTGACGGCGGGAGGTGAGGGAGCGAGGAGGTTCACGACGCTGCGTTCAACACAGGTGTGATATTAATCACTGTACGTTCCCACGATGTGGGCGTTTCCGCCCATTCCCGTCAGAAGAGGGGCATGCGGTGAGCGAGGGTCAGGACACCCTCTGTAGTGTGTCATCACATGCGTATCTCCCGAATTGCCCACCCCGAAGGCATGGCCTTCGTCGTCGTGGAAGGGGGCCAGCCGGACGGTGCAGGTGCGACCTGCCGCGAGATCGCGGGCCACCCCTTCGGCGAGCCCGAGTTCACCGGCCGTAGCTGGCCTATCGAGGATGTCCGGCTGCTCGCTCCCATCCTCCCCTCCAAGGTCGTCGCCGTCGGCCGTAACTACGCCGACCACGTCAAGGAGGTCTTCAAGAAGTCTGCGGAGCACCTGCCCCCGACGATCTTCATCAAACCACCGACAGCCGTCGTCGGCCCGCACGCCCCGATCCGTATCCCGGAGTGGGCCACCCGCGTCGAGTTCGAGGGTGAGCTCGCCATCGTCATCGGCAGGCCCTGCAAGGACGTCAAGCGAGACGACTGGAGGTCCGTCGTCCTCGGCTTCACCATCGTCAACGACGTCTCCTCCCGCGACCTGCAGTTCGCCGACGGTCAGTGGGCCCGGGCCAAGGGACTGGACTCCTTCTGCCCGCTCGGCCCCTGGATCGAGACCGACCTCGACTTCGCTGAGCTCGACAACCTGCCGATCAAAGCGCACCTCACCCACGACGGTGTCACCGAGACCAAGCAGGACTCGAACTCCGACCAGATGATCAAGGCGATCCCCGAGATCGTCGAGTGGGTGTCCTCCGCGTTCACCCTCCTGCCCGGTGACGTCATCTGCACCGGCTCCCCGGCGGGTACCGCCGAGATGGTCCCCGGCGACTCGATCGACGTGGAGATCCCCGGTCTCGGCCACCTGGTCAACCCGGTCGAACGCTACTAGGCACACCCGGCCGGCGTCGACCGCAAGGACTTCGACGATGCCCTCGATCCTGCGTCGCGGGTGCTGCCGGAGCGACCTACACGGTCCGCATCGTCGCCGGGACGTTGAGCGCCCGCAGTGCGGTCTGTAGTTTCGCGGTGGTCTCCGCCGCCTCCGCCGCCGCAGAGGAGTCCCCGACAACCCCGCCGCCCGCCCACGCCCGGGCCCCGGCTCCGGCGATTTCGGCGCAGCGGATGGAGACCATGTACTCCCCGTCACCGTTGCCCCGGCACCAGCCCACGAAGCCGGCGTAGAAGTCCCGCGGCTCCTCCACCTCGTCGATGATGCCCAGGGCGTCATCGGTGGGGAAGCCGCCCACCGCGGGGGTGGGGTGGAGCATCAACGCCAGGTCGAGGGCGGAGGGGCCGTCGGTCGGGACCGTGCCACGGATTCTCGTGCCCAGGTGCCACATCTCGTTGGTCTGGATCAGCTCCGGACGCTCCGGGACACTGAGTTCGGTGCACACCGAGGTCAGCACCCGACGGTAGTGGTCGGTGACCCACCGGTGCTCGGCGAGGTCCTTGGTCGAGTCCTGCAGCATCCGGCCGACCGCCGCATCGGCGTCCCGGTCCCGTAGCCGGGCCGCAGACCCGGCCAGTGGCAGGGCCTCCACCGTGGTGCCGCGTCGCCGTATGAGCAGTTCCGGGGACGATCCCACCAGCATCGTCCCCCGGTCATCGTGGCGACCGGTGGCCCCCAGATCGACCGCGAATCCGTCGCGGTGGGCAGAGAGATCGATCATCCGCGCGGCGATGAGCAGCGGATCGACCTCCTCAGCGAACTCCACGTCCACCGCGCGGGCCAGCACCACCTTCTCCAGGCCGGAGCTCTGGATAGTGGCGATCGCCGCAGCCACCGTCGTCTGATGCTCCTCGGGACTGGTCAGCGGCGTCACCGAGAGAACCTCGACGGTGCCGCCGGCCGCCCGGCCCCGGTAGTGCGCCGGGGGCTCCAGCGGCCCCTCTGATTCGATGACGGTCTCGGGGGTGGTGAGTGCGGAACGATTGGCGGTGTCGAAGGGGACCGCACCGACGATGAGATCGGCGTCCCCGTTACGTAGCGCGGTCGAGGCCTCGAACGGGTCCGGCCAGGTCGCCCGGGATCCGCGGGTGCGCAGGCTCCCGGAAGGGCGCGACAGCAGGAAGTCCGGGGCGGTCGCGGGGCGGTCGAGGTAGGTCACGCCATCAACCGTACCCAGCGCTGACGGGGTGACAGAAATCACCTGGCGGTCAGCCACGCCCCAGGTAGGGCATACCCGCCGCTGTGACGGTCACCGTATCCACGCTGACGCCGGCGGGAAGGCCGGCGACGGTGACGAGCAGCCGGGCGGCCTCAGCGGCGTCGAACATCGGCTCGACGGAGCTGAACGCCGACAACAGTTCGGTGCGGGCGTTGCCGATGTCCAGTTCGGTGGCGGTGATCCCCAGGTCACGGCCGTCGAGGGCGGTGGAGACGGTCAGTGACGCCACCGCTGCCTTCGACGCCGCGTAGGCCGCAGCCCCGGCGCGCGGCGCGTGGGCGGCGATGGACCCGTTGTTGATGATCCGGCCGCCACCGTGGGACGCCATCCAGGCGAAGACCTCCCGGGTGCACAGGAAGGTGCCCAGGGTGTTGGTGCGCAGCGTGTCCCCGAACGCCGCGGCGTCGAGACTGTCGAGCCGCCCGGTGGGACCGGCGGTCCCGGCGTTGTTGACCAGCACGTCGAGGCGGCCGTAGCGGTCGGTGACGGTACGCACCGCCTCGACGACCGAGGTCTCGTCGGTGACGTCGCAGACCACCGCGGAGTGCGGCTGCGGGCTGTTGTCGGCGGCACTGGCTGCGGCGCAGGCGGTCACCGTCTCACTCAGCGAGGACAGCGTCCGGCCCAGGGCCGCGACGGTCCAGCCGTCACTCGCCAGTGCGGTGGAGAAGGCACGGCCCAGGCCGCCGCCGGCTCCGGTGACCACGGCGACCTTCGGGGAGGTGGTGGGGGTGTTCGGGCTGCTCATGATGTTAATCCTACGTGCTGTTCGAACAACAGATGGTGTGTGGCCAAGTCCTGTCGCGTGGCCGCTCTACGATAGGAAAGCGCATGATGATGCGGTGGATGAGCCCCGTGTCCTACCGAGGGAGAAACGCATGACGAAGGAACGGGACGTTGTCGTACCGGTACTCACACTGGCGACGGGGGAGACCCACATCCCTGAGGTGATACCCGCGGGGCCGATGACCGGGCAGAAGCTCACTGAGTTGAGGACTGTGCTGGCGGCTATGGCGGATCACCCTGTCGCAACCCTCGAGATCCGACCGATGCCGGAGCCGGTGCCCCGGAGCTCCGGGATCTCGCTCAACGCGGTGAGCCCGCTCGCGACACAACTGTCGAAGCTCATCAGTGATTCAGTGAAAACCTCGCCTGCTGTGGACACAGCGATTCGCAACGGAGAGAACCTTTACCGGATGGTCGTCCCTGCGAAGGTCGCCGCACAGTTCGGAGCGGGAGTCGTGAAGCCGATGAAGGCGAAGGGTGTGGCGGAGGGCGTCCATAGCGCACTCGTCGGTGCCAACGGGATCGCAGCTCAGGCTACGTTCGTTCCTGTGAAAGCGGCCGCTGCGGGGGCAGCTGGCGGAGCGGCAGCCACGACCGGAGTTGTCGCTACTACCGGAGGCGCGGCAGTAGCAGGAACGGCACTCACCGTTGCCGCACCGCTGGTCCTCATGGCCGTGGCCGCAGGTGCTGCGGCGAACGCAGAGGCGCAGCAGCGCCAGGCACTGGAGAAGATCACCACGCTCCTGGAGGACCTGAAACAGGAGAAACTCGATGATGAGCGGAACGACCTCAAAGGCTCGACCGGAGCGGTCAAGAAGGCGGCGGCCATTCTCCTGGATCGTGGAGAGGTCGGTCATTCCCTGGGGCTGGATTCCGCGGTCCACACCATCGACAAGGAGCTCAGCAGGACCGAGGACCGGCTCGGCAAGTGGCGTGACGCACTCCGGAAGCTTCCGGAGGACAAGGGCGTGGAGCTGTCCGCGTTGAAGGCGTTCCCCGGCGTCGCAGGGAAGGGCGGGCAGTTCCGCACATACCTGGAGATCGCGGCCCTGGCGATCGCGCTGAAGCGGCGGGTGATCGTCCTGCAGGCCGTTGAGCACGCCCAGGCGTCGGAGGGGAATGTCTTCGAGAGGTTCTCGCGGGAACTGAAGGCGGACCAGGAGCGTATCGACGAGCTGGAGTCCGGGATCAACGACGTCCTCCTCCGACTGTCGTCACTGCAGATCAAACGGCAGAGTGGCTTCAGGTCTCCGGTGTTCACCGGTGCAGAGGTCGACAAGCTGATGAAGCAGGCCCACCGGATCCACAGTCTCAGGAAGCAGGTTGAGTACCGGGACGGCACCCCGGACGTCGCGATCGACATTGCCCGTCGACGGGACGGTTCGGTGACCGTTCTTCCGGCGGTCGCCGCCGGATGACCCGCACCCTAGTGCCACACTGGGCGGCGTGACCCCTGATGCGAACCTCGGCCTGAACCACCTCTGCACCGTGATCAACTGCTCCGTCGGTAGACCGCCCGGAGACCCCGATCTCGACCGCGCCACCGCGCTCGGACTGGACCGCATCGAACTGTGGTGGCCCTGGACCACACCGGAGCCTACCGACACACAGGTCGACGACCTCATCGGGGAACTGGACCGCCGCGGCCTCACCCTCGTCGCCCTCAACTTCTGGGGCGGGGACACGTCGGTCGGGGAACGAGGCGTCCTCCACCGGGAACCGTTGAGCCGAAGCCACCTCGACGCCCACGCCCGGCTCGCAGAACGGACCGGGGCGGACCTGTTCAACCTGCTCGTCGGCCGTGGCGGCCGGAGCATCACCGACGCCCAACGGGAGCGGACCGCTGCCGTGGCGTCCTCGGTCACCGGACGGGGACTGGGCACCGTCCTGGTCGAACCGTCCCGCAGCCCCGGGGCGGGTCCGGCGGACTACCCCGTCCAGACCGTCGCCGACGCCCTCGACCTCATCGACGACACGCCGGGCACCGCCCTGCTCGCCGACCTCTGGCACCTCGCGGAGACTGAGGGGCACGACGGCGTCCGGGACTGGCTCGACGACCCCGGGACCCCGGGTACGTCACCGCTCCACGTCCAGATCGCCGACGACCCGGGACGGGGCGCGCCGGGGAGCGGCGTCCTCCCGCTGGGGCGGTGGCTCACCGACCTGCGGGCGAGCGGGTACACCGGCGAGGTCGCAGGGGAGTGGGTGTGGTGAAATAGAGGGCTATGAGTGACATTCGCGTCCGTTTCTGCCCGTCGCCGACCGGGACCCCGCACGTCGGCATGGTGCGCACCGCACTGTTCAACTGGGCCTACGCCCGCCACACCGGCGGCAAGCTGGTCTTCCGCATCGAGGACACCGACGCCGCGCGCGATTCCGAGGAGTCCTACCAGGCTATCGTCGATTCGCTCCGGTGGCTGGGCATGAGCTGGGACGAGGGTGTGGATCCGGTGGGCGGCCCGCACGCCCCCTACCGTCAGTCGCAGCGCATGGGCATCTACGCCGATGTCCTGCAGAAACTGAAGGACGCCGGGGAGGTCTACCCCGCCTACTCCACGGCCGAGGAGGTCGAGGCCAGGCACATCTCAGCCGGTGAGGACCCGAAACTCGGCTACGACAACTTCGACCGTGACCTCACCGACGAGCAGATCGCCGCCTTCGAGACCGAGGGACGCAAGCCGGTGTGGCGGCTGCGCATGCCGCAGAAGACCTGGACCTGGAACGATCTGGTCCGCGGAGAGGTCAGCGTCGAGGCAGCGAACGTGCCCGACTTCGTCGTCGCCCGCTCCAACGGTGCCCCGCTCTACACCCTGGTTAACCCGGTGGATGACGCCCTGATGCAGATCACCCACGTGTTGCGTGGCGAGGATCTGCTGCCCTCCACCCCGCGCCAGCTCGCCCTCTATGAGGCCCTGGAGCGCATCGGTGTCGCACAGTTCACCCCGGAGTTCGGCCACCTGCCCTTCGTCATGGGAGAGGGCAACAAGAAGCTGTCGAAGCGTGATCCGGAGTCCAACCTCTTCAACCACCGGGACGCCGGCATCATCCCCGAGGGCATGATCAACTACCTGTCCCTGCTGGGCTGGTCACTGTCCGCCGACCAGGACATCTTCAGCGTCGACGAGCTCATCGCGAACTTCGACATCGCCGACGTCAAACCGAACCCGGCCCGCTTCGACCAGAAGAAGCTGGAGGCGATCAACGCCGACCATATCCGACTGTTGGAGCCGGCCGACTTCGCCACCCGCCTGCGCAGCTACCTGGAGGAGTACAAGGGCTTCCCGGCGGACTACCCGGCCGACAAGTTCACTTTCGCCGCCGACCTGGTCCAGACCCGCATCAAGATGCTCGGTGACGCAGACGGCCTGCTCCGCTTCCTCATCACGGCGGACGCCGACCTGGAGCTCAACCCCAAGGCCGCGAAGAAGAACCTCAGGGAGGACGCCGTCGAGGTCCTCGACGCCACCATCGAGGAGCTTGAGGCACTGGGCGAGGACGAGTTCGTCACCGCGACGATCGAGGCTAAGGTCGGTGGCCGTCTCATCGAGACCATGGGGCTCAAGCCGCGCAAGGCCTACGGCGCACTGCGCGTCGCCGTGACCGGTGAGCAGGTCTCCCCGCCACTGTTCGAGTCCATGGAGCTGCTGGGCCGGGAGTCCACCCTCGCGCGGCTGCGTGCGGCACGTGCCGTCACCCCGTTCGTGGTGCCTGAGCAGTAGCCCCACATCGACTACCTGCAGGTTTGCGCTGCTGAGCGGCGCACGCCTATAGTAGTTCCCGTTGCACGGCAGGGGGCACCGGCTCCACGGAGTCTCCTCAACCGTCGTAATGATTGGCCTATGGTGTAATTGGCAACACAGCGGTTT
>NZ_CACZOO010000105.1 GCF_902782855.1 uncultured Corynebacterium sp. | reverse complement strand
CCCCGCCCGCTGACCACCCCGCCCGGCCGCTACCCCCGCCCGGTGGCGGTGAGCCAGACGAGTACCACGTTCAGCGCGATGATCACCGCGGCGAAGGCCCAGCCGACCAGGGACAGTCCGCGGACGTTGGTCCACTTACCCATCAGCGCCTTCTTCGCGGTGAACGCGACCAGCGGCACCAAAGCGAAGGGGATGCCGACCGACAGGACCACCTGGCTGACGACCAGCGCCCACGTCGGGTCGATGCCGAGGCCCAGCACCACCAGGCCGGGGATCATGGTGACCAGACGGCGCAGCAGGATCGGGACGCGGATCTTCAGCAGGTCACGCATCACCATGTCGCCGGCGTAGCAGCCCACCGACGTGGACGCCAGGCCCGAGGCGAGCAGTCCGACGGCGAACAGCGCACCGATGACCGGGCCGAGGGCGTCGGTCACCGCGGCGTGGGCGCCCTCGATCGAGTCGGTGCCGTCCACGCCGCGCAACGCCTGTGCCGCGAGGCAGAGCATCGCGATGTTCACGGTGCCGGCCAGGCACAGGGCGCCGAAGACGTCGATGCGGGTGGCGTGGAGGTGGCGGGCCATGGAGGCGTCCGACCCCGGGTTGAAGCTGCGGTCGCGGACGAGTCCGGAGTGCAGGTAGACGGCGTGCGGCATGACGGTCGCGCCGAGCATGGAGGCCGCGAGGATCACTGAGTGGGTGCCCTGGAACCGCGGGACGATGCCCTCGACCATCTCACCGACGGACAGACCGGTGACGAAGAGACCCGAGAGGAAACCGACGGTGATGATCACCAGGAAGCCGACGATGACACCCTCGAAGGTGCGCTGCCGGCGTTCGTTCTGGAAGGCGAGCAGGCCGAGGGAGACGAGGCCGACGATGACGCCGCCGAGCACCGGCGGGATACCGAAAAGCAGGTGCAGGGCAATGGCGCCGCCGATGACCTCGGCGATGTCGGTGGCGGCGGCGATGATCTCGGCCTGGCCCCAGTAGGCGAGTCGGCCGGTGCGGGCACGGCGGGTGTTGCGCCGGGTGTCGAACCAGTCGGAGATGTTGGCGGTGAGGCTCTTGCCGGTGACCAGTCCGATCTTCGCGGAGAGGTACTGGACGACCATCGCCATGATGTTCGCGGCGACGAGGACCCAGAGCAGTCGGTAGCCGAACTCTGCGCCGGCGGAGAGGTTCGCGGCGACGTTGCCGGGGTCGACGTAGGCGATCGCGGCGACAAAGGCGGGGCCGAGCATCCCGATCAGCCGGGGTCGGTGCTTCTGCCCTGTCTCCTGCCCTGTCCCCTGGTTCTGCTCGCTCCCCGTCTGGAGCATGTTCCACCGTCCATCGTCTTAGAGTTCAATACGTTGAACACTATCGTAGGCGCGGCGGAACAAGGTGGGCAAACGGAGCGTCGGACGATGCCTGTCACCTGCCCCAGCCGTCATTCCCGTTGAAGTGGTAGGAAGGCCCCTGCACGGTCACTCCCGGGGCCCCGGTGTCGCCCGCACCTCCGGCGCCGGCGATCCCGCCGGCGCGTCGGACGAGGATCGCCGCTGCCGCGAAGACCAGTGCGAGCGCTGCGAAGACGACGGTGGCGACACCGAGTCCGTTGATCCCGCCAGAACTTCCGGAGGACGCCTGGTTGGTGGTGCCGTTTCCGTCACCGGCCCCCTCCGGGGCGAACTCGCCGGGGCCGACGATGCTGCTGAACTGCGGGCCATCGGTCTCATCACCCTCGACGAGAGCGGCAATGCGGTACGTGTACGGAGCGGTCGCCTTCCCCTCATAGTCGTAGTAGGTGACGCGGAAGTACTGTTCTCCGCCGAGCCAGACGGTGGAGAACTTGCCGCCGGGCCCGGCGACACCGGACCTGAATCCGTATGCCTGGTCGCCGAGGAACATGTTGTTGACGTCGATGTTCTCCGGGTACCAGAGATAGCGTGCCGATCCCCCACTGGCCCAGACGTCTGCGACCTGCAGGCGGGCTGGATTGAACGCCCGGAGATCAAGTCCGGCACTGCCGTAGGGATCCACCCGCTCCGAGGTCTGCGTACCGCCGCTCACCGTAGCTTTCAGGGTCTGTCCGTAACCCGCACGCACCTTGAAGAACTGCGTCTCACCTGGCATGATCTCCAACTCCGCAGCACCCGAGCCGTCCGCAGGAAGCTCACCGGCGTCGTCGAACCAGATACCGGGGGTGACGTCCACGATGTTGTCCGGAATCACCAGTGTGTCCGCAAGCTGGAACTCCCGGTCGGTCGCGGCCGCCGGCGGCTGGGCAGACAGGTCGACCTGGCCGAAGCGCGTCACCGAGATCTCGATCGGCGTGTCTTCAATGCCCTCACTCTCATCGGCGATGTCGTTCAAGGTGACGGCGAGGAGGAGACGACCCGCAGAGCACTCTCCGGTCAGTGCCTTCGTGACCAGCCCGGCGTTGCCGATGCCCACCGGACCCGGTTTCTTCGTCTGGGAGAACTTCCACACGTCCTGGAACTGACTGTGCCCGGAGCCGATGCAGGGATCGGAATCTCCCTGATGGTTAGAGACATTGCCGTCGAGGAGGAGGTTGGCACCCAGGTCGTCGAGCCCGGCGCGCTTACCCACACCGTCATCGGTCGGCAGGGAATTGATGCCCACCGTGATCCGTTCACCGTCGGTGACGGGGATCCACCACAACTGCTCCCACACCACGCCCTGCATCGGCGAGACGGCGGACTTCCCGCCGGAGGGACGCGACCCGTTCGCCGTGATCGTCGTCCGGAACGTGGTGGTGTCCGCAGTGACTTCGGTGGCACTGTCAGCGGAGGTGCCGCCGATGATCTCTCCGGCGGCGTCGGAGCCACCTGAACTGCTGCCCGAGCCGTTGCCCGAGCCGTTGTCCTGACCGGCTCCTGAACCTGAACCGCCGCCGACCTTCTCACCGGTCGCCGCCTCCTCGACACCCTGGATCAACTGCTCGGCGTCCTTGGCGTCCGCGTAGGAACCACCGGTCGCCTCCGCGATGCACTCCAGCTCCTCACGCGCGGCCCTGTCCACCAGCAGCCCGACGGTGTTGATGACCAGGTCAACACCGTTTCGGTCGAGCTCCCGGGCAACCTCACACACCGGCGGTGGAGCACATGTGTCCGCACCATCGGAGACCAGCACGATCGTCCGGTCGCCACTGTCCGGCAGTGCCTCGGCAGCTGCCCGCAACGCCTCTCCGATGGGAGTGAACCCCTTCGGGGTCACCTCATCGACCTTGTCCTTCAGGTCATCGACCTTTCCGGAGACCGGCCCGGAAAGCAGGGTGATGTCCTTGCACCCCTCGACCTTGTCATCCGGGCCGTTGCTGACCTTGGTGCCGTAGGTCAACAGACCCACATCCGTGGCGTCCCCGATCTTGGTCAGCACCTTGTTCGCCGCCTCCTTCGCGACGTCGATACGGGCCCGCCCGTCAACGTCCTTCTCCACCATCGAGTATGACCCGTCAAGCACCAGCATCGTCGGCGGAATCTTCTTCCCCTCCTCGTCAGCGGCACTCGCCGGCGCAGCAACGAACGGCGCGGCGACCACGGCAAGCGCAGCCGCCGCCGACGCCGTAAGAGACATCTTCAAAGTCTGACGGAATGACATGTGGGGTCCTGTCTGTGGGCAGTCCTGTGCCGGTCCGGGCTTATTTCACCGGAGAGGAGGCACTCCCACCAGACCCCAGAACAGGGGTCTGCCCGGAGCGACACCACGACCGTAGATTTCCGGATGTGATGGAACTCCTGTCCCCCTCTTACCCCGGTCATGCGTCATGAATCTCAGCGCCGGCCTGTGGTCGATCATTCTCGCGGTCTGCAGCATGCTCTGCACCGTCACTGCGCTCGTGTGCCTGTGCTTTCTGGTCTTCACCGACTCCGACGGTGATGCTGTCGCCGCACCTGCGTCCTCATCGGAGGACGCCCCGGTGATAGTCACCGTCACCGAGGGCGCCGGGGACAACGGCGGGGCGGAACCGACGGCCGTCGGGGATGCCGGCGGGAGTGACGCCACGCCAGACAGCACCGAGCCGGATGACGACCTCGATCCCGCATTCATCACGATGTGGGCGATGCACGGTATGCGGCTCGAACTGTTCCCCGACGGGACTGCCGTCTACCACCGCTATTCAGGCGCCGTCAGCCTCATCAAGTGGTCGGCGACATGGACGGCGACCGGGAGGACAGTGACCGCAACCGTCGGCGATGTGATCGATAGTCACGGGGAACTGGACCATTACCCGGTTCACTCCGCCGGGGACCAGATCACGGGAGTCATCAGTGCCGACGGCACCAGGATGGACATCACCGACCCCGCCGACGACGGACGGACCATCACCACCTGCCGTTCTGACGTCTACGACCAGATCTGTGGTCCCTGATCCCGCGACCCCGCAGGATCGGATGCCCAACAGCCGAGGCTGCCGCCTGCCCCGTCTGCCCGGCCTTCCCTGCCTTCCCTGCCTTCCCGGCCTTCCCTGCTTTCCCGGCCTTCCCTGCTTTCCCTGCTTTCCCGGCCGCGAGGCCTCGGCCACGACAACCCCTTCGTGAGCAATGGTCGCACCGGGGCTTCCGGATTCCCGTTCATCGAGCGGACGTGCGACCATTACCCACCGCACACAACTCCGTTGCCGCCTCATCACATCAACGCCCTGCCACAACCATCTCTCCCGACCTGTGCGGCCGAGCACACTGCGGGCACCGGGCACATAGTGACAGCCGCCCCCGAAAAAGGGGCCTGCCCAGCGTAACTTTCTACCCATAACGTTCATGGTGGAGTGATCACACTGTCGCCGGAACCCCACATCGACGATCCCTCAGTCACTTCACAGACACAGGCACCACAGAAGACATCTGTCTCCTCCCTGACCCGACCAGGACGCTCATGAACGTGACTCCGCCACCCGCCGACCCCGGTATAAGACCCGCACCCGACCGCCGGGTGGCGATCTACGCCGCGTACGGCGTGCTCTGCACCGACGGCGTCATCCGCCGGCATCCCGACGGACAACCCCGGCAACCTCCACACGTCCACGAACTCACAACCCACACGACACCCACCGCACAAGACAAGGACCCACACCATGTCGCAGCCCACTCAACCCATCCGGCACCCGTTCACGGAGCCCGACCCGGCCGAACCCGTCGACCCGACCGACCCGATGTCCGACCCGATATCCGCCCCGACGCCCGCCCCGACGCCCCAGCGGGCCTCCCGGAACGCCCGCCCCACCCGGCCCCTCGCGACCCTGAGCCAGCGACTCGCGAAGCCGGTACCCAGCACAGTCGCCAACCCGGGGCGTCCCCAGTCATTCACCAATGAGGACGCCGTCGACGCCGCCTACCGGGCCGGGCTCGCCGGATTCAGCGTCAAGAGCGTCGCCAAGAGCATCGGGGTCTCCCCCGCCGCCCTCTACCAGCGCTTCGGCACCCGTCGGGGACTGCTCAACGCCTGCCTGTTCCGCGCCTTCGCCCTCGTCGAACCGCTCGAGGGAGCCCCCGACAGTGACGGGACGCTGCGCCAGTTCAGCGACCAGTGGTGGGCCCTGTGCCTCCGCTGCCCCGACCTCGAGGTCGTGATCCGCACGTACCAGGACCCCGAGATCCTGCTGATGACGCAGAGGTTCACCTGCTACCGCGACCGGCTCCGCCAGCTGGGGCTCTCCACCGAACAGGCCACCTTCGCCGGCTCCATGATCGCCGTCAACCTCCTGCAGCTGCGTCACCAGCTCCCCCGCACCATGGTGACGCCCGAAGACGTCCCCGCGGCAGTCGACGCCCAGCGGGAACAGTCGATCGGCTTCATCCTGCAGACCCTGCACAGTGACTGGCCGGAGTGGTCCGTGAACGAGGGGCGGCGATGAGCCCCGCACCCACCCGCCGCCGCGGACGCCCGGCGAAGTTCACCCGCGAAGACGTCATCCACGCTGCCCTCGACGCGGGCATAGACACCTTCACCCAGAGCGAGGTCGCCCTGGCACTGGGTGTCACCGTGCAGTCCGTCTACCGACGGTTCCCCACGCGCCGGCTCCTGCTGGAGGCCTGTATCGACACGACCCTGACCAGCGTCCCGCCGGTGGACTCCCTCGACCCCGTCCCCGCCACCTGGGAAGAGGTCATCCACGCCTGCGCCGACCAGTGGTGGGCCCTGTGCCGACGCTTCCCCGGGTTCACCACCGTGGTCACCGCGTACGAGGGGCCGTTGGAGCGGTTCCTCGACCCGGCGTTCACGCCCTACCTGGAAAAACTGGCCGACCTGGGCTGGTCGCCCGGCCAGGCCCGGTTCGCCATGTCTCAGGTCGAGTCCGCCGCTGCGCGGGTGCACCATTTCCTGTCCCAGGCGGTCCCCCTGGATGAGGAGGCGTTGGACAAGGCGTCGCGCCAGATGCGGCTCGCCACCAGCTTCATCGTCAAGGGTCTCGAGCTCAGTCGACCGGAGTGGCTGCTGTAGGCGTCCACCCGATCGGCGTCTGTGTCCCGGCATCGCCAGCGGCCGCGGCTACGCTCCCCCGGACTCCGGCCCGGGCTCGGTGCCGACACACGGGTCAGACCCGTCGCCGGCCGCCAGCGCGGTGCCGGAACCCGCCCCCGCCGCGGAGCACAGTGTGGAAGTGTCCGAACCGTGGTCCACGACCACGAGGTAGGAGCCTGAACCGTAGGTGGCCGACAGCCCCGGACAGCTTCCGGAGGTGATGACCACGGCGGAACTGTTCGCGCTCTTCGCCGCCTCGATGGAGGACTCGAGAGAACTGCTGTCCGCGTCCACCGATGCAAGAACCAGGACGCCGCTGGAGCACGAGATGGTGGTCAGGTCCGGCGTGTAGTCCGGTTCCTCCGGCTCCGGAGCGGGCGGCGGGGTCGGAACGGGAGGACGTGCCGTGCCCCGGTCGTTGCTACCGGGGGTGCTTCGTGTGGTGGTGCGCGGCGTGTTCCGTGTGGTCGTCCGACGTGAGCTCGTGGACCGGGTGGACCCTGAACTTCCGGAACCGGACCCTGAGTTTGAGCTGCCGGAACCGTTACCGCGGTTGCCCGTGCCGTTCGTCGCGGTGGGCCGCGACGGAGCCGGGAGCCGGGTGAGTGTGGTGGTGCCGACGACGACGGTGCTCGTCTCCTGGGAACCGTCGGCGCTCAGCTCGTCGTCACCACTGTTGCCACTGGTCAGTGCGAAGATGCCGGCACCGACGAGAGCCACGACCGCCAGGGCGGCGGACACGGCCAGGGCGATGGTTCCGCCCTTCTTCCGCGCCGGCGGCTGCTGCACGAAGACCGGTACGGGCGGTGTCTGGTGGGAACGGTACCGCGGCGGTTTCGGGCCCGGCTGGGCAGGGAATCCCTCGGTGTCCGGATTCCTGTCATTGGCGAAGGGGTTGCTGCGCCCCCAGCCGTCGTTGTTCTCGTTGCTCATCTTCGTGACTGTGGTCTAGTTCGACATGAAGATCGTGCGGATGCGCCAGGCCAGTTCGGCGACGGCGATCCAGGCAATGGTGTGGGTGACGATGAAGTAGAAGGCCTTGGTCGTACCGTAGCCGTCACCGAGGAAGATCTGGAACAGCGGGTACAGCGTGCCGACCAGGATGACCACGATGAAGGCCATGTACATCTTCGAGTCGGTCCTGGTGCGGCCGGTGGTGGAGAGGTCGGTCTTACCGACGGCGCCGGGGTGGGCACCGACCGGTGCCCCGAGGGAGGAACCCCCGGCGTTCACCGGCTGCGACGGGTACCGGATCCCCGACGGTGCGGAGCCACCTGTCGGGAACGGCGAGTCGTACTGCGTCGCGGCGGCCGACGAGGTTGCGGCACCGGCCGGCGCGTAGGACACCTGGTCAGCGAGGTCGTGCAGCCAGTCGACGGTGACGACTCCGTCGGGGCCGGCGAGGGCGACGTCGTAGGTGTCGCGCTTGTAGGGGTCGCCGAGGATCGCGCGTGCGGTGGTGAGCTGGTCAAGCTCGCCGGAGGAGTCGGTGTAACCCTGAGCCCGCATGTCGGAGATCCGACTGTCGAGGTCTGCGGCCACAGCGTTCGGCGGGGTGTCCACGTTGACACCGAGGCCGTCGTAGAGGTTGATGTTGGACATTGTGGTGCCTTTCTGAGGATCTTGCGGGGAAGGGCGCGGAAGTCAGCGGAGGGACAGGCCCTGGGCGTCACGGGAATAGTCGCCGTTGCGTCCGACGGTCATGAAGAACTCCGCCATTCGCCAGGTACTCGCTGCCGTGATCATGCCGACCCCGATCACGAGGGGGATCATGTTGCCGAAGTTCCAGCGCGTTTCCGAGTAGGAGTAGTACTCACTGGAGTAGCTGTACGAGTAGTCCGATTCGAGCAGCGTCTGGATCAGGAAGTAGACGCCGAAAATGGTGACGATCCATCCACAGACCATCAACCCGAGTTTGAACAGACCGCGGTTGGTCTGGCCCAGGTAGAAGTTGTTGACCCCCCATGAGCCGAGGAACCAGGTGAGCACGGCGGCGGAGGTCGTCGATTTCGCGGAGACCCCCTCGGCCGGCACGGCGTGGACAGGCGGAGGAACGGGGGCGACGGAGGACGCGGGGTACGACTGGGCCGGCGCTCCGAATGACGGTGCGAACTGGTCAGACAAGGTCATGTCCTCTCGCATCGTGCCGGTAGATGCCCGCACCCATGAGAATCATCACGACATCAACGAACCCCCAGACCAGAACGCCGGACCACATCAAGATTCCGATGGTCATCGGAGCCACCGCCCTGCCGATGGCTTCAATGTCACCGGAACTGACCACCACCAGCGGCCCCATCATGCAGACGAAGATTCCCACGCTGCCGGTCAGGAGTTGGGCGGTGCCCCGTTTCCGGTAGCCGAGGTAGAAGTTCGCCGCGCCGACCGAAGACCAGAGAAACGCGAAGAGTGCCGCCAACGCCTTCTTGTGCGGACGCACTCCACCCGGATAGATCATCGCAGGGTTCTGGACCGGCACCGCCTGCGGCGCCACTGTGGCGGCGGGAAGCCCGGAGCTGTTTCCCCACCCTCCGGGATTGTTTCCCTGCACCACCGGGAGTCCCCCCGTGCCCGCCTGCTGTGCCCATCGCCCGGGTTGTGACGCACCCGTTGACGGGACCCCGAACTGGGGCGTCGTCATGTTTTCTCCTTGAAGGTCCGGGGACGACAATGTGGCGTCCCCACTCGATCACAGTTGTAAGCGGACCGGGATCCCCACTCAAGACATGACTACGTGTGGGTGAAAGTGACACCCGGACAAAAAATGTTCTCCGGTACCGCCACGCCGGTGCCCCTCGAAAACAGGTCTTTACCCTGAGCGGTCCTCGCTCGTACCGTGCCACTACATTGACTGCCGTTGACGGAAAGAGGACGCACATGACCCACGCCGCACCCACCCCGCAGCCCCGGGGACGCTGGGGACAGCAGGCAGACCAGGGTGCCTCGCAACCCACGCCCCCGGCGCCCCGGTCCTCACAGTCAGCGTCACCCGCCGATTCCCCCGTGCCGCAGGCTCAGGCCACAGGCGGCTGGGGAAGCGGGGCTCAGCAGTCCCCGGCCGCACAGCTGCCGAGTTACGGACAGGCGCAACCGCCCCGCGCCACGACCTCGTCTGTCGACCTGTCCGTCCTGCACAACAAGTGGGTCATCACCGGTGTCTCTGCGGTGCTGGGGATCCTGTTCGTGATCAGCTATCTCCTGAACTGGGCGCATTCCCCGGGTGATGAGGTGACCATCAACGGTCTCGGTTTCGTCGGCGGCACCCTACCAGGCGACTCCGGCATGTTGGGGAACATCTTCATTTTCCCGGCACTGGCGATTCTCATCGGACTCGGCACCGGCGCCTACCACCTAGGATTCACCCATAATTCCAGTCGCGGGTACAAAGAGATGTTCACCGCAGGGGCCGTCGCCGCCGTGCTAGCCATCTTTGGTCTTGCGACGAAGATGCTGCTCTCCCTGTTTGTCAGTTTCACGTCCTTCGACGGGACAACCGTTGAATATGAAACCGCGTCCGGCCCCGGCCCAGTCCTCTGTCTCTTCCTCGCCGTCGTCACCCTCGCCTTCGCCGGTGTCCTCTACGTCACCCGGCCTCAGGTGCAGACCCCTCCGCCCACCCCGTTCGGCGGACCGGTACCGGGCCAGCCGTTCCCCAACGCACAGCCTTGGTAACGGAGATTCCTGATGCCCGTCCACAGCCAGCCGACGTCCGCGCTGTACAGCCAGGTCAACTCGGGGATACAGCAACTCATCGCGCAAGGCACCCCTGATCCGGAAGAGCCGTCAAAGTCGCGTCGTGAGCCTGTTACCTGCATCATCGCCCTACCCGCCATGATCACGCACCTCGTGTTGATCATCGTCGCCCGCGTCTCGCGGACTGCCACAACAGCAGGCTCCGTAACCTACGAACGGAACCCTGTCTGATGCGTCTCATTGTGAAATCCTCGATCGCAGTCATTGCAAGTATCGGCCTGCTGCTCGGATCCTGCACAGCGACAGAAGAGAACGGTGCAACGAGCAACGGGGAAGCGACAGTCACCGATGAGGGCATCTCCCTGGAAACCAGTAGTTTTCGCATCAGTGCACCTCCCGGCGTTGCCCCGGAGGGAACCTCGGTCACTGTCCGCGAAGTCGAGGATGACATCCCCGGCGAGTGGTCCAAGTTCACCACTCGTCAGGGCCCGGCCGCAGAAATTCTTCTCGAAGGTGGAACAGTCCAGCCTGAGCAACCGATCACCGTGGAATTCCTGAATGTTGAGCCCTCCGAAACATCTTTCATTCTTCACGAGGAGGGGGACGGAGCCGTACCGCTTGAGACCACCCGAGGTGACGGCGTAGTGGTGCAAGCCAGCCACCTCAGCAAGTTCTGGGCAGCCGCAGCGAACGTGGGAGATTTCTCCGGCTGGGTCCTGGATCAGATGACCTATTTCACCGGCATGAAATCACCTCGCCCCAACTGCTTCCGGGCCGATGGTGCCTACCCGGAGTTTGAGGCAACGATAAGCCCTGTCCGCGGGGATGCCGTCTGGCCCTGCCTGAAAAACGGCCCGTCCGGAATCGACCTTGAGATTACCGGGAACAATGCTCTCGCATGGACAGTCTCCGCCACTCCGTCGTGGAATTTCTCCGGCACCCCTGATTCCTCGAGTATCGAGGAAGTGGCGCTTGTTGACGGTTGGCGGCATTTTTCACCGAGGTCCGCCTCCGAGGATCTACTGTCGCCGACCGGAACCACGATCCTCAACAGGTCTGATATCACCAATTCTACCATTACGTTGACCATGCATCCCGGAATGACGGAAACATGGGTGGCGATCAGCATATTGACGTCCCTTGTTAATTTTCCCGATCAGGGGAAGTACGACGCCGTCAACTGTCTTCTCGGCCAGACAACCGGAATACTCGACGGGTACGACACCGGAAACTTCTCTTCCGTGCTGCGCTCAGGCGTCGACTGTATCAGCTCGGTGGGCGGCCCGAAGCTGGGTATTATCTCGCTACTGCTCTCCAGCCCCGGATTTCTCTGGGCGAACATCGAGGGCCTGCTGCGGACCGTCATCCCAGGTCTGGATTCCGTCTCTTTCGATGTCCGGACCACCTCAGCACCGCAGACTCCGCCCGAGGACAGAGGCTCTACCAACGGCGCCGCCCACGGTGGTCTCGACGTCGGCCCCGCCGGTGACGGCTCCGGAGCCGTCTCCCCCAACGGGAAGACCATTGAAAGCTGCGTCATCGGCGGCTACACCTACAGCGGCGGAGCGGTCTACACCGACGGCACCTCCGCAACCCAAGACCCCGTATGCGACCGCCTCCGCGACGAGTTCTACGCCGCGAACCCCTGGGTCTGCCCAGGTGGACAGGGCGCCACCGACGACCCGTCCAAGTGCCCCGGCGGCGAAGCAAGGTCCGCCTACGACCCCGACCTGTGGGGCGGCGGCACCGGAATGCCCAACCCACTCTGACCTGACCACCAATGCACCTGCCACGTCCATCCCCTGTCCCCGCCAACCCCGGGAGCCCACCATGAGCACCACGAATTCCGCGACACAGATTCTCTGGGCGTCCAGCGGCCTGTCCACCATCGCCGCGCTGATCTGCGGTGGGCTGCTGGTGTTCGCGGGCAATGGCGGAGACTCTTCGTCGAACGCCACCTCCGGCGAGATCGGGTCGGACGCTGACAACACGACCGCCGACGAGGTCTTTCCCTCTGGCCCGCTGATCACGGTTGATTCCTCCGGCGATTCGCAGGGGTTCTTCGCCGACGGTGGTCTTCAACGGTGGGCGGACGCAGTGAACGCCAATGACCTCGACACACTTCTCACCCGGTGCGACCTTTACCCGGAAAGCTACATCCGCAGTCACTACCTCGAAAACAAGGACCGTATCGCGCCACTGTTGGAGAGCGGTTCCTGGGACAACGGAAACGGCCTGGGATGGGGAGAGTCCTCGTCTGACCCCGACTACGCCTTCGCCGACAATCGCGAGACCTTCTACGAGTACTCCTGCCCGAAGATCACCCTCGCCGGCGTCGGCGACCCGCCAGACGACCTCCTTGTTCACGCTGTCCGACGCGAGATCCTCGATGCCCGTGGAACCCCTGTCTCGTTCCGTGACGAGGACGACTACGACCAGGTCGCCTGCACCGACGCCCGACGACAGGTCAACACCGACATCCACAATCTCGACAAGGCTGATCCCGAGGACATCGCGGTCGTCAGCGGACCGGACAAGGGCGCGTGGACCGTCACTGCAGGTCCCGTCACCTTCACCGTCATGAACACCTTGTCCCAGGTCTGCATAGACCGCGCACGCTGAGAGCACCCACATGACTTCACCCCACAACCCCTTCCAGCAGTCGACACCCCCGCAGCCGACCGCCAGACGTCTTTCGCCGCTGCTTCTTCTTCCCCTGGTCATCGTCCTCGCGCTCGGCGGTGTCCTGATCTGGCAGAAGGACGCTATCTTCGGCGGCCAGGGTGGTTCCACCTCCACTGTCGCTGCCACGTCGCCCACGTCGCCTGGCACGGCGACATCGTGGGTCACCGACACGGTGACTGCGGACAGTCCCTCACCCGAAGCGGGAGGGGCCACTGAACCGTCCACCACGCAGATCGTGGTGAACACCGGCGGGGACGCCGACTCCATCAACGTATCAAGCCTGCAGAAATGGGCCAGCGACGTCAACAACAACAACCTCACGACGCTGGCGTCGAAATGCTGGACCTTCCCGGAGAGCTACATCCGGGAACGGTATCTCGGCAACCGGGAACGGTTGGCCGCGATCATGGCCCTGGAACCCGGGGGAACCCAGTCGGGAATCCTGTGGGGTACGTCGATGTCCAGAGGGCTTTCGGACGGTGACAGCGCCTTTGTCACATGGGACGAGGGGGACTCCGACTACGCCTGCCCTCAAATTGAACTGAGCGGACAGCCTTCCATCACCGATGACCAGGTCATTCACAACGTGAAACGCCTGATCCTCCGCGATCGCGGTACCCCGATCAACGTCTACGACACCCAGGCCAACTATCCGGTTCTCGTTTGCACCGGGCCCACGAAACTGGTCAACAACGACATCCACAATCTCGACCACGCGGACCCACACGACATCACCGTCACCGGTCACCCGACCGACACCGAGTGGACGGTCGACTCCAACGGCGTGGAGTTCTCCGTGAAGTTCCAGCTGCACTACCTCTGCACAGATACGGCGAACTGACATGGCCACGCCCCACAACCCCTTCCAGCCCGGTTCCGGACAGCCCGACGGCCCGACGCAGGCATTCCCGCCACAGCAACCGCACCTCCAGCAACCGATGCTCCAGCAACCGCATCACCAGCAGGTGCCCGGGCCGCCACGCCGCACAAGCCGCCTCTGGTGGCTCCTCGCCGTCCCCCTCGTCGCCCTTGTCGTGCTGGCCGCCGTCCTTCTCTGGCCCGGCAGTGACGGCGACAGTGGCGACGGCACCGACGCGGCGTCCTCCACAGGGTCCTCCACAGGGTCTTCCCCCTCCGGAGCCACCCGGACCAGCCACGATACGCAGTTCTCCTGCACCACCGTGATCCACATCGGTGACCTCTCCTCCGCCGGCATGTTCGACGCCGCCGACCTCGACGACCCCACCCGCACCGCCGACGACGAATACCGCGCCCACGGAGCCGCGAACGTCATCTCACGCACCGAAGGCCCCCGCTCCACCACCGAAGGCACCGACGACGGGGTGCAGTCAGCCGTAGACATCGTCCGCGACCTGCTGCCCGGACATTCCGGCACCGACACCTGCTGGGTCATCGCCACCGGCACGAACGACGCCGCCAACTGGTCCGTCGGCAACGGTCCCGCACCCGGTGACCGCGTCCGCACCATGCTTGACCTGCTGCGCGGCCGGAAGGTCCTGTGGGTCACCGCCGCCTCCGGCCGACCCGACACCGCCTGGGAACAGGCCGGTCAGGAGGCCTTCAACGCCGCGTTGAAGGACACCGTATCCTCCTACCCCACCGTCGCCGTCTATGACTGGGCCGGCGAGCTCAGCCCCGTCTGGTTCAAGTCCGGTGACTACGAGCAGGGCGGTGGCGTCCACTACACAATGACCGGCAACACTCAGCGCGCGCTGCGTATCCCCGCCGCCCTCGCCAACGCTTTCCCCGCCAGGGTGTCCGGATCGGACGCCTCCGCCAGCGTCGTGGGCAGCGGGTACGGCGCCGAAGGCACAGGAGACGCAGGAGACACGAGAGACACGAGAGAGACGAGAGAGACGAGAGACACGGAGGTGGGGGCCGGCGCCGACCGGGGTACAGGCGGTACCGGCGACGGCTCAGGTGGCGGAGCCGGCACCGGTTCCACCGACAGCTCCGGCTCCGGTACCACTGCCCACGGCGGACTCGACGTCGGCCCCGCCGGTGACGGCTCCGGAGCCGTGTCCCCCAACGGGAAGACCATTGAAAGCTGCATGATCGGCTCGGCCACCTACAGCGGTGGAGCGGTCTACACCGACGGCACCTCCGCAACCCGTGACCCCGTGTGCGACCGGCTCCGCGACGAGTTCTACGCCGAAAGACCGTGGATCTGCAACGGCAGCGACATGGCCACCGACGACCCGTCGAGGTGCCCGGGCGGCGAAGCCAGATCCGCGTACGACCCCGAGCTGTGGGGCGGCGGCACCGGAATGCCCGACCGCATCTGACCGGACCACCTCACCCCGCCCCGCGCACCGGGCACCCCGTCCGGTCAGGAGTAGTCGGTTCCGTTCCAGGACAGCAGTTCCGAGGTGATCGTCCCCCCGGCGCACGACGGTGTGCAGTCGTTGGCCGACTGCTCGATCTGGTACCGTCCGTCCGCGCCCGGTCCGACGAGGTCGGCATAGTAGTACATGTTCTCGCCGGTCTGGTAGTTCAGATTACCCGCGCCGCCATCGCCCACCTGCGCAAAGCCGTCCGGAGTGGGGACCAGTGTGATCACCCCGTTGTACCGGCCCGGATTGTAGGTCACGAAAATGTTGCCGGTGCTGTCCTGGAACGGAGACGCGAAGTTCAGCGCATCCTCGTACACCGCCACACCCGTCCGGAAGACACCGTCCCCCGTGGCGTCGACGGCACCGATGCAGCCGCCGTTACTCATCTCCAGGCCCGTGCCCGCGTACTTCAGGCCCACATACACTCTGCCCAGAGACGGATGGACGGTTTCCTGCCACTCGTCGACCGCGCCGCACACCGCGCCCAACGCGGTCTGCGCCTCCGCGTCCGACAGCCCCGGCTCCGCCTTCTCCGCCGTCTCCGCTCCGACGCCGGCGTCCGGACTGAGGACGCCCCCGCTCCCGTCAACTACTTCCGTGGCGTACTGCGTCACCACCACGGCATCACCGTCCTCCGGAGCCCCGGAGGAGCAGGACGCCAGCGCAGTACAGAGCACTGCGACGGGAACCAGGTACTTAGCTCTCATTCGCTCAATGTAGATCACCCGGAGGACGCCGTGTGTGAAGCACCGTGCCCCCACTTTCCAAGCCCCTGCCCACAACCCCCACTCCCCCGCTCACTCCCGTGCCCCCGATCCGTCGAACCGCACCACCCCGTTCCCGTCCGTCACCGTGGCGAAGGTGCTGCGTCCCGCCGGCAGCAGCCGGATCGTCACCTTCCCGTCCACCGCCGCATCCACCGTCCGCAGGAGGGACGGGAGCATCCGGTCGACCGTCTCCCGGGCAGACAACCCTGGCAACTCTGGCAACCCTGGCAACCCGGACGACCCGGACGACCCGGACGCCTCGTCCTCCGCCGCACCACCGGCGGCCCCGTGGCTCCGGTCGTCGAGCAGCAGCACCGTCACGCCGCGTGCCCGGGCGTCACGCACCGCCACCCGCAACGACGGCACATCCAGCAGGGGTGAGCGGATCATGTCGCGCAACTCCATCTCGGTGAGCTTCGCCCGCCTGGCCAGAGATGCGGAGACCGCCGTGGTACGCGCCACAGCGGCGAACACCGGCCCCACCGTCTGCTGCAACATACGCAGATTCTCTGCCCTGCTCGCCGCCGTCACCGCTGCCGCCGCAGCTGCCTTCTCAGACTCCCGCAACCGCCCCTGCGTCTCGGGGACGCGTTGCACGAACACCCGGAAACCGACGTATACCAGTACCGCCACAGCAACCGGGACCTGTGTCGTGAGGAACCGCAGCGGCGTGTTGTAGTCCACCACGGCGATCCCCGTGTCCCGCAACAGCAGGACCGCGCACTGGCCGAAGACCGTGGCACCGAGGCCGGACCACAGGTGACCACGGCAGATCAGCAGGGAGGCCGCCACCGAGAACGCGACGAAGTGCCAGCTTCGCAACCAGGTCCGCGGCTCCACCGGGTCCTGCCACATACCGAGCACCACCGACGCACACAGGCACACCACGATGATCCACACCCGCCACCGGGCCAGCGCCGCCGTGTACGCCCCCGGGTGACCCACGCGTGGACCGGTCATCAGCACCAGAGCGGCCAGCACCAGCACCAGTGTCCCGAGTCCGGCCGGATCGGACAGGCCGCTGTTGGCCGAGAGCATCGAGAGGTACAGCACCGTGAGCGCCACGACGTACGTCGGGGAGAACACCACCGACATCCCCAGGAACCGCAGCGGGAACACCCCGGCGATCGGGTCGGGCACTGCCACCTCCTGCGGCTCTCCGGGTCGTCGCGCCGCGTCTGTCGTCGCACGGGCCGCCTCCTCGTCCGCCCGACCCCGGTCCCAACTCAGCCGGATGTCCGTGCCCTCGCCCGGTGCGGTGCAGATCACGGCGTCCCCGCCCTCGACGGAACGCATCCGCCCCGTCACCGACAGTCGCACGCCCACCGCCGTGGGACGCAGAGCGTCCGGGTCGAACCCCGGACCGTCGTCGGTGAACCGGAACTCCACCCCGTCGGCCGTGACCCGCAGTTCACAGGTCCGACGCGACCCGTCGGCGTGTTTCACGGAGTTGCGGGCGGCCTCGGCCAGAGCCAGGACCATGGGGGACGCCACGTCCGCAGGCACCGGCCGGGCGTCCTCACTGACCAGCACCGTGACGGGGCACTGCGGGGAGGACTCGCGCACCGCGTCCCCGGCGGACGCCACCAGCTCGGCCGGCTCCACGTCGGCGCCGTCGTCGAAGACCGCGATCAGGCGGATGTCCGGCCTCCGGTCGGGCCGGATGCCCTGGGCCACGGCGGAGAGCCAGGTGAGAATGTTGTCGTGCACCAGGGCGGTGAACCGGCGCACCTCCTCAGCCTGTGCACGGAGGCGTCTGGCACGGACGTCTGCCTCCCTGGCACGGGTCTCGGCGTCATCCACGATGCGGCCCAGTCCCATGGTCGCGGCGGCGAAGACGACGAAGTAGAACGTGCCGATGACCGTATTGCCGACATTGGCGATGAAGAAGTCCGGGCCGGTGAACCCGGAGAGGAAGGCGTTGATGACCACCACCGTCCCCGGCACGGCCACCAGGTAGGCCACCGCCCTGCGCGGGACGGTCGTGGCGGCGTAGGCGATCGCCGGTGACGGGCACAGCACCGCGTACCAGAGGCCCGGGATCTCGCCGCCCGTCTGCCAGCGCACCGGCAGCAGGAGCAGCAGGACCACCGGGACAGCCGCCATGGACCGGAGGCTGAGGATGCAGAACCGCTCCCGGCCTACCACGACCGCGGCGAGCAGGAACAGGTCCGAGCCGATGAAGAGTACCGCTGCGGTGATGTCGTACCAGTCGTCGGTGATCCAGCCCTGACGCAGTCCGGAGACCAGCGGACGTTGCAGGGCGAACAGCAGGGCGACGGCTATCGCGAGGGACGCGGCACGCAGCATCGACAGCCGGAGGGAGGTCCGGGGCTGGCGGGGCTGACGCGGTTGGCGGGGCTGACGCGGCTGACGCGTCGTGGGTGTGTCCACAGTGCGATCATAAGTGGTGCTGTGGCGTCCTTCGCGGTAGCTCACGCGACAGTTCAGCAGCAGTGCCGACACAGCGCCTTCCCAGCCTGACCCAGCGTCCGCACGTCTGCCCCGGGCATCTCTCACGTGAGAAAGCAGGCGACCGTGTCCGGAGCACCCCGGCATCTCCCGCCACGTCACAGTCCGAGCAGCTCGGCACGGGGCTCAAGCCCCGGCACGTCACCATGCTCTCCCCCACCGGCACGATCGGTGCCGGCCTGTTCGTCGGCTCCGCCACCGCGATCCACCTCGCCTGCCACACCGTGACCCCGGCGTACACCAGAGCCACCGTGACCCCGGCGTACACCAGAGCCACCGTGACCCCGGCGTGAGCAATGGTCGCACCTGATGTGCTGAACCTGTGTTCACTGCGGTCCAGTGCGACCACTACTCACCGACGCATGGACACGTGCCAGTCCCACACCGCCCCGTCGGTCACCAACTCCTCCACCGGGATCCCCCGGAACTTCCACGGCCCGCCCGCCATCCGGGCTTCAGCGGTGCCCACGATCTCATCGACCACGTACGCCGGCATCAACTCGAAGCACAGGTCAGGATAACGCAGCAACCCCCACCCCCAACGCGTCGCCGCATTCCCCTTCCACCGGTCGACCGCGAACTGGTCGTCGTCGGCGAGGGCACCGTGTTTCGCGTGGTAGGCGTAGCTGTCGATCTCAATGAGCAGCCCCGCCTCGGGGACCATGAAGTCATAGCGGTAGTGTCGCATCTTCCGGTTGACCAGCAGCGTCGCACCCAACCTCCCGAGCCTGGGGGCGATCCGCTCGGCGACCCGGCGCTCCAGCCCGCTCGCTGTGCCCACCAGCAGTCCGTCGAGTGCGGTCTCCGCGTTCTTCCGTCCGCGTGTGAGGGCCGCGAGGTCGGCGTCGAGGACCTCCCCGCCACGCGTCCCGGCGTACTGTGCGATGAGGAACTCCCTCATCTGCCACGGACGCCTCCCCTCCGCCAGCAGATCAGCGGCGGTCTCCACCGGCGATGTGACCGACAGACCGGCGATTTCCCTGGTGCGTCCCGGGGTGCCGTGACTCAGTCTGATCAGGTCACTGCTGTGCCGACTGGCAGTCCTCGGCACCCGCCCGGTCGCAGGCCACCTGAGAGCCCCTCCCTCATAGAGGCTCATCGCCGTGCCCCCGGTGTAGACGACGCGACGGTGCACGACGGCCAGGCCCCGGAGCGTGACCAGGTCGGTGGGTTTCTCCGTGGTGTAGAGACCCCTGACCACACGGTGGAGGACGCCCTCTTCCAGAGCTGCGGTGATCTGTCGGTGGGTCTTCCCGGCGGCGAGCAGGTCGCTGGTGCGCCAGAAGATCCCCCTGTGTTCCGTGTCCGGCACGTGTGCCCCCTCAGTACGGCACGACCCCCTGTCGTGCACTGCACCGAACACTACCCGGGCAGGACGCCACCCGTGCCGTTCTTCCGCACCAGGCACACGCTTGCCCCGTGCCCTGCCCTCTTCAGGCCCGCACCCAGCGCGCTTCGCCGGTCAGCAATGGTCGCACCGGAACTGGCGAAGCAGAGTTCAACAAGGCGGAATGCGACCATTACTCACCCACGGACGGGAACGACGCCAGGGCTCCGTCAAAGTCGTTGGTGAGCCGTTGTGACCAGCAGCGATGCCCTTCCTGGATCCCTCCCACAGAACCTGAGCGCCGCCGCGATACTCGTGTGACCGTCCAGGCGCAGCAGACTGATCACCGTCGACCGCAGTGT
>NZ_CACZOO010000104.1 GCF_902782855.1 uncultured Corynebacterium sp. | reverse complement strand
TCTGTGTCCGGAGGGGGACTTGAACCCCCACGTCCGTTAATAGGACACTAGCACCTCAAGCTAGCGCGTCTGCCATTCCGCCACCCGGACAGGGCAACCTCTGCGCAGGACGTGGTAACACGCCGTGCGGACTCGCATACTGTAGCCCGCATGCCCGGAGGGCACCAAATCGTCACGGTCCCCCCGGTGGTGTGGTGCATACTGGAGTACATGAGCACTTCAGGACAGAAGAACCACCAGCCCACCTACGTCGATGACCGGTTCCCGGGACCCGATCCGTACAGACCACTGACTGACCTGCCCACCTTCACCCTCACCAGTGAGGATCTCACCACCGGGGGACGGCTCGCGGACGCCCAGCTCGGCGGCAACGACATCTCCCCGCAGCTGTCCTGGTCAGGGGCGCCGGAAGACACCGAGACCTACGCTGTGACCTGCTACGATCCGGACGCCCCCACTGGTTCCGGATACTGGCACTGGGCCGTGTTCAACATCCCGGCCTCGGTGACCTCGCTGCCCACCGGAGCCGGGGACGACGAACTCGTCGGCCTGCCGGAGGGGGCGGTCGCCCTGCGCGGTGACAGTGGCCGGCGCGGCTTCTACGGCGCGGAGCCACCGGCCGGGCACGGCCCCCACCGCTACATCTACGCCGTCCACGCCGTCCCTGAGCGGCTCGACATCCCTGACCGGTCGACGCCGGCCATCCTGGGGTTCAACCTCAACTTCCGCGCCACCGCGCGTGCCCTGTTGTGGGGTTGGGCGGAGAACTGAGGCTGCACCGCCCCAGGGTGACGTCAGTCCAGCCAGGGGAGTTCCGCCCCGACGGCCTCCGAGATGCTCGCCAGGCCATGGCGTCGGACCTGGTGGGCCAGGCCCAGGTGGATGTCGCGGATCCAGTCCGGTCCACCGTAGATGAAGGCCGTGTACCCCTGGAGCAGGGTGGCACCGGCGCCGATCCGTTCCCAGGCCTGCTGCGGCGTCTCGATCCCGCCGACGCCGATGAGCACCAGCCGGTCACCGGCCCTGCGGTGGATCCGCCGCAGGACTTCCAGGGCACGGGCAGCCACCGGCGCGCCCGAGACACCACCGGCCCCGAGCCCACGGACACCGGGGGTGACGAGGCCCTCCCGACTGATGGTCGTGTTGGTCGCGATGAGCCCCGTGACCCTCAGATCCACAGCGAGGTCGGTCACCGCATCCACGTCCTCGTCGGAGAGGTCGGGGGCGATCTTCACGAACAGGGGACGCGCGCTGACCCCGCGCACGGCCTCGATGATGGGGCGCAGTGATTCGACCGCCTGCAGGTCACGCAGCCCCGGTGTATTGGGTGAGGAGACGTTGATGACCAGATAGTCGGCGACACCGTCGACGGCCTGCGCCGAGATCCGGTAGTCCTCCGCCGCCCGGTCGGCGGGGGTCACCTTGGTCTTCCCCAGGTTCACGCCCAGCGGCTCTGGTTCGGCACGGCCTCTCAGCCGGTCGGCGGCAGCGGCGGCACCGTCGTTGTTGAAACCCATCCGGTTGAGCAGTGCGCGGTCCCCGGTGAGACGGAACAGTCGCGGGGTGGGGTTGCCCGGCTGGGCGGCGGCGGTGACGGTACCGACCTCCGCAGAACCGAAACCGAGTGGACCCCAGATGTCCGCCTCGGTCGCGTTCTTGTCGAAGCCGGCGGCGAGTCCGAGCGGTCGGGGGAAAGCCAGGCCGGCGACCGTCTGTGCCAGTGCCGGGTCATCGACCACCAGGAGACGCCGCAGCATCCGGCGGATCAGCGGCACCTGGGACGCCAGTGAGAGCCACCGGTTCATCAGTACGTGGATCCGCTCGGGGCGTAGCCGGAACAGGACCTTGAGAGCCGCGTCGTAGATGACGCCGCGCACGGCACGGAATGTGGGGAGGGAGGACACGTCGGGGATCCTTCTTTCTGCGTCGGTCTTCGTACGGCCGTCTACCTGCCGGTGGGCAGGTCGGCGGAGGGGATGAGCTGGCGGGTGCCGTCCTGACCGATGAGCAACAGGTCACCGTCGGGCGCGTCGGCGATCTGACGGACATCGGCGACGGTGTCGACGTGCCCGACGGCGACGGGGGTGCCGGTGGCCAGCCGGTAGGCGGTCAGCTGATTGTCACCGGTGGTCGAGACCCACATGAGCCGGCGGTCAGCGTCCCACAGCACCGCCCAGGGCGACGGACCGGTGTGCACGGCCTGGGTGTGCCGGATGACGTCGGTGAAGGTGTAGACCAGTGCCTGGTCAGTGCGGGGGTCGGAGGCGACGAGTACGCCGTCCGGAGCCTGTGCGGCGGCGGCGTCACCCAGCCCCTGGCCGACACGTAACGCGGCGTTGTACTGACGCTTGTCCATGTCGATGTCCGCCACCGAGGACTGCCCGGTGTCGAGGACGCCCACGCGCCACTGGGCGGCACCGTCGTCACCGGTGTTGCGTTCGTTGCCGACCGGAACCATGCCGGAGGGGGTGGCGCTCGTGACCTCGGAATGCTTCTTCCCACCCTCGGCGTCGTACCAGGTGACCTTGTCGGAGCCCTCGGTCGTCACGGCGACGGTGCCGTCGGTCACCACGGCGGCCGCGGTGACCGTGGAACCGATGTCGAGGGTCCGGGTCTCCTTGCCGTCGGCATCCCGGATGCTGACCGTGCTGCCGCAGGTGAGGACCACACCGTCCGGGGCGGAGACGACAGAGTCACAGCTCTTGTCGACGGTGACCGTGTCCGCCGAGCCGGCGGAGATCTCCCGGAGGGTACCGGTGCTGAGCGTGCCGTCCCCGAGAACGGCCACCGCGTCGGTGTCCGCCGCATCCTTCCCGAGTCCGATCCGGGCGAGACCTGTGACGGCGTCCCCGGTGGTCACCTCACCGACGGCCTCACCGGTGGCAGGAGAGGCTGCGGGGGTCGCCGCGACGCCGACGACGGATTCACCGTCCCCGTCGTCGGCCCCTCCGCTGCAGCCGGCGAGGGTGAGGGTGGCCGCGAGGGCGATCACCGAGGTACAGACGGTCTTGTGGGTCAGGCGCTTCACCCGTCTCACGCTACTACACCCCGTGGCGGTAACCTCTCCACACATGACCCAGACACTTCTCTCCGCCTCAGAGGCGGCGACCACGGACATGGGATGGTTGCAGGTGATCGTGCTGTCGATCGTCCAGGGGCTCACCGAGTTCCTCCCGGTCTCCTCCTCCGGCCACCTCAGGATCGTCTCCGAACTCTTCTGGGACGAGGACGCCGGTGCATCCTTCACCGCCGTCGTCCAGCTCGGCACCGAGCTGGCGGTGCTGGTGTTCTTCGCCAGAGACATCTGGCTGATCCTCACCGCCTGGTTCGCCGGACTGTTCGACCGGCAGAAGCGCGACAACCTCAACTACCGCATGGGCTGGATGGTCATCGCCGGCACCGTCCCGGTCGGTGTGCTCGGTTTCCTGTTCCAGGACGTCATCCGCGATGCACTGCGCAACCTGTGGATCACCGCATCCGTCCTGATCCTGTTCTCCTTCGTCTTCATCTGGGCGGAACGGGTCGGCACCAAACGTCGCGAGTTCACCGACCTGACCATGAAGGACGCCCTGGTGATGGGTTTCGCCCAGTGTCTCTCGCTCATCCCGGGCGTGTCCCGCTCCGGTGGTACGGTCTCCGCCGGTCTGCTCCTCAACCTCGACCGTGAGGTCGCCACCAGGTTCTCCTTCCTGCTGGCGATCCCCGCGGTACTGGCTTCGGGTCTGTTCAGCCTGCCGGACGCCTTCAACCCGTCCTCGGGTCAGGCCGCCAGTGGACTCCAGCTGTTCGTCGGCACTGCGGTGGCCTTCGCCATCGGCTACATCGCCATCGCCTGGCTGCTGAAGTTCGTCTCCAACCACTCCTTCGCCTGGTTCGCCGTCTGGCGAATCCCGGTCGGCCTGCTGGTGATGCTGCTGCTGGGTCTCGGAGTGATGGCGGCCTGACTCCACGGGTAGTATCTGTGGCCATGCGTTCATGGCCCCTCCCTGAAGTCCCCGTCCTCTCCGGAGACGGGGTCCCGCTGTCCCTGTACGACACAGCTGACGACGCGGTCCGTCCGGTACGCACCGACTGGCCGTCGGGGGAAGTGGGGATCTACGTCTGCGGGATCACCCCCTACGACTCGACCCATCTCGGCCATGCGGCGACCTATGTGACCTTCGACCTGGTGCACCGTCAGTTGCTCGACAACGGCCACCGGGTCCATTTCGTGGAGAACATCACCGACGTCGACGATCCACTGTTCGAACGTGCGGAACGCGACGGGGTGGACTGGCGCGACCTCGGCGACTCACAGATCGACCTTTTCCGCTCCGACATGGAGGCCCTGTCCGTCATTCCGCCGCGGGAGTATGTCGGTGCGATGGAATCCGTCGACGAGGTGATCGGCATGGTGGGCCGACTGCTGGAGGTGGGGGCGGCCTACCGCGTCGACGATGACGAGTTTCCGGACATCTACGTCGACCACACCTTCACGTCACATTTCGGCTACGAGTCCCGTTACGATGCCGCGCAGATGGCGGAGTTTTTCGCCGAGCGGGGAGGCGACCCGGAACGTGCGGGCAAGCGGTACCCGCTCGACGCGCTGGTCTGGCGTGCCCGGCGCGACGGCGAGCCGTCCTGGGACGCACCCTTCGGCGCCGGCCGCCCCGGCTGGCACGTCGAATGTTCGGCCATCGCCACCAACCGCCTCGGGGCGTCCTTCGCGGTCCAGGGAGGCGGCAGTGACCTGCGCTTCCCACACCACGAGTTCTCTGCCGCCCACGCCGAGGCCGCCCACGGCTGCGACCGGATGGCGGACCACTACGTCCACACCGGCATGATCGGCCTCGACGGGGTGAAAATGAGCAAGTCGCTGGGCAACCTCGTCTTCGTCTCGAAGCTCACCGCCGCCGGTCATGACGCGTCGGCGATCCGGTTGGGTCTCTACGAACAGCACTACCGGTCCGACCGGAACTGGTCCGGCAGCGTCCTCGCCCGTGCCGAGGAGCGGCTCGCCCGGTGGCGGGGCGCCGCCGGGGCCGCGGGCGCCCGTCCGGCGTCCGCGGCGGCACCGCTGGTTGCCGAGGTCCGCGCGGCACTGGCCGACGATCTCGACACCCCACGGGTCCTCACACTGATCGACTCCTGGTGCGCCGGGGTCGTCGACACCGCCGCATCCGCCCCCGACTCCGGGAACCGGGCCGTCCCCGGTCCGGGGGAGGACGCCGGGACGGTGCTGCGGACCCTGTGCGACGCGCTGCTGGGGGTCCGGCTGTGAGCCGTTCCTCCGTCGAACTCATCACCGACTTCCTGGACACGCTGAGGTCCCTGTCCACCGGAAGTTACCTGCGTGAGGGGGAACGGGAGTTCTGGGACCCGCCGTACCCGCCGGAGGTGGCCGCCGACGCCGCCGAGATCCTCCGCCGGCTTACCGTCGATATCCGTCAGGAGCCGACGGAGATGTCGCTGGCGGTCATCGCCGCCTACGGCGCCCTGTCCGCCCTCAGCGAACGGCACGGGGACGCGGTGTTCGAGGAGGAGGAGCAGAACGATTTCCGCGTCATCGTCTCAGCTCTGGCCGCCGAGCACAACCAGGACGGCGAGAGTGTCCTCACGGACCTGGACCGGATCACCGGGGAGGACGACTGACCGTCCGTCCCGGCCGAAGAGTGGTGCGAAGAGCCAGGAGGGAGTCAGAGGGGGCTGAGCATCAGTGACTGGGTGGTGGTCCCCACCGGTCCGTCGCTGTCATGGAGGCGGCCGACCGTGAGCCCGACACCGTCGGGACCGTAGTTGGCGTCCGCCCGCACACAGAGCCAGCCGTCCCCGTCCACCCGGGGCTGGCGGTGGATGTTGACGGTGAGATCGGTGTTCATGAACTGCCACTGCCGTGGGTCGAGGGTGGGGTTGGTGCCGTTGGCGACGTCCGCCACCCCCATCAACCTGGTCCACGGGGTGTCCGGTACCCCTGCGACGACCGGGAGCTTCGCCCGGACCCACAGCTGACCCGGCGCCGCCCAGGTCTCCAGGGTGTCAATGTATCCACTGGCCCACATTCCGGTGAATGAACCGGGATCCTCCGGATCACACCAGGAGCATTCCTCCCGGGGCGTCACCTCCGGCGCCACCGCCGTCTCCACACCCGTGGTGTCGTGGTGCCTGACCCACCACCCGGTACCCCGGGCAACCTCACGGCCACCCGGCTCGGTGACCACGGACTCCAGCAGGCAGATCCGCTTGCCCGGGCGCACGACCCGCGCCCGACCCCGCAGCTCACCCAGCGGTACCGCTCCGAGCAGGTCGACGGTGACACGGGCGAGACGCCCGTTGTCGGGGACGACGGTCTCCAACAGGTGTGTCACCAGGGCGGCGGGTGGGGCACCGTGCTGGAACCCCTCACCCCAGGGGCTGGCTGTGTGGTCGGTGGCGGTGAACAGGTGCCAGTCGACGCCGTCAGCATCGGTGTGTGTGCCACCAGGCAGGAAATATGCGTCTGTGATGTCAGTCATAGCCGTCAACTGTACCTGCGGGGGTTGCGGGCATGATGGAGGGCATGAAGGCGATTCTCTGGGACATGGACGGCACACTCGTGGACACCGAACCGAAGTGGGGCCAGGCGACGTACACGATGTGCTCCGAAATGGGTCGTGAACTGACCCCGGAGGTCAGGGAGAGCACGGTCGGCGGTATCGCGGAGAACACCGTACGCATCTGTGCGGACTGGGCCGGCCTGACGCTCGACGACGCGGCCCTGCACCACTGGGTGGACCGGCTCTACACGATCGTCTCGGAGCTCTTCTCCGCCGACCTGCCGTTCCGCCCGGGGATCCCGGAACTGCTGGCGGAGGGGGCGGCGACCCTGCCGATGATGGTGGTGACCAACACCTACCGGTCGCTGACCGACCGGGCGCTGCAGACGATCGGAGCGGACCGGTTCGTCGGGTCGGTGTGCGGAGATGAGGTGGCCCACGGTAAGCCGGCACCGGAGCCGTACCTTCGGGCCTGTCAGCTCCTCGGTCTGGCTCCGGCGGACTGCCTGGTGGTGGAGGACTCGACCAACGGGATGCGCTCGGCGGTGGCAGCCGGGTGCCGCGTCCTCGGCGTCCCGTCCCCGGGGAATCCGGTGCCCACGGGGGCGGTGGACATCGTCGACCTGCGCCGGCCGCCGGCGGGCGACTCCGGGGACCGTCCCGGGAAGTGCAGCGGTCTCGCGGAGCTGACCGTGTCGGACCTGCGGGACATGTGGGGCCGCATCGGCGTCCCGACAGCGGATGTGCCACAATGAACCCCGTGAAAAACTTCGACTCCCTGTTTGAGGAACTCGCCCAGCGTGCCGTTGACCGGCCCGAGGGCTCCGGCACCGTCAAGGCTCTGGACGGTGGACTGCACAACCTCGGCAAGAAGATCGCCGAGGAGGCGGGCGAGGTCTGGCTGGCGGCGGAGTACCAGAGTGATGACGAGCTCTCCGAGGAGATCTCCCAGCTCATCTACTGGCTGCAGGTGGTCATGGTCAAACGTGGGCTGACTCCCGCCGACATCTACAAATTCCTCTAGGAGTTCCGACGTGAGTGCACCCGATGAGATGTTGCGTGTCGCCGTCCCCAACAAAGGCTCCCTGTCGGAGACGGCGACCGACATTCTCCGTGAAGCCGGATACCCGGGGCGCGGTGACTCGAAGTCACTGACCGTCCTTGACGAGGGCAACGGCGTGGAGTTCTACTTCCTGCGCCCCAAGGACATCGCCATCTACGTGGCCAGTGGTCACCTGGACATGGGGATCACCGGCCGCGATCTGGCGGCGGACACCCGTGAGGAGACCGACGAGCTCATGGAGCTCGGCTTCGGTTCCTCGACGTTCCGGTACGCCGCTCCGGCGGGGAGAGACTGGACGGTCGCGGACCTCGACGGCAAGCGGATCGCGACCTCGTACCCTAACCTGGTGCGCCGCGATCTTGCGCAGCGTGGCATTGACGCCAAGGTCGTCCGGCTGGACGGCGCGGTGGAAATCTCCATCCGTCTGGGTGTGGCAGATGCCATCGCCGACGTCGTCTCGACCGGCCGTACCCTGCGTCAGCAGGGACTGGAGCCGTTCGGTGAAGCCCTGATCGCCTCGACCGCCGTCGTGGTGGGCCGCAAGGGCGCCGAGGTGGATCCGCGTCATCAGGTCTTCCTCAAGCGGCTGGAGGGCATCCTCCACGCCCGCAACTACGTGATGCTCGACTACAATTGCCCCCGAACCATTCTGGAACAGGTATCGTCGATCACGCCGGGCCTGTCCGGCCCCACCGTGTCGCCACTGGCACATGAGGACTGGGTCGCTGTCCGCGCCATGGTTCCGCGGAAGGACGCCAACACCCTCATGGACAAGCTCTCGGCACTGGGGGCCAAGGCCATCCTGGCCAGCGACATCCGCATCGCCAGGATCTGACCTCACCCCACCCATCCGTTGTCTTCAGGGCCCGGCGCTGATCCGAAAGGTCATGCGGTACACGTGTCAGACACCCAGAACGATTCCCCGATCGACAAGATGAACGACCCCCAGGCGATGCCCACCGGACGGACCTACCGCCCGGTGACACTGTCGACGGACATCATCACCTCGGCGGAGTCCATCTCCCGGCAGGCCCATGCGGCGGACTCCTTCCGTACCGAGGAGGACCTCCTCGGCAGTATGGAGGTTCCCGCGGACGCCTACTACGGCATCCACGCCCTGCGTGCGGTCGACAACTTCCAGATCTCGCGGACGACACTGAACCAGCTGCCGGAGTTCATCCGGGGCATGGTGCAGGTGAAGAAGGCTGCTGCCCTGGCCAACCGGCGGCTGCACACGCTGCCTGGGGACAAGGCCGAGGCGATCATCTGGGCCTGTGACCAGATCCTGGACAGTCACCGATGCATGGACCAGTTCCCGATCGACGTCTACCAGGGCGGTGCCGGCACCTCGACGAACATGAACGTCAACGAGGTTGTCGCCAACCTCGCCCTGGAGTACCTGGGCGAGCCGAAGGGCAGCTACGACGTCATCAACCCCAATGACGACGTCAACATGAGCCAGTCCACCAATGACGCCTACCCGACGGGTTTCCGACTGGGTATCCACTCCGCGTTCCAGGAGCTCATCAAGCATCTGGCGGCGTTGGAGAGGTCTTTCGCCGCCAAGGGGGACGAGTTCCGCGACATCATCACCATGGGCCGCACCCAGTTGCAGGACGCGGTTCCGGTAAGCCTTGGCGAGGAGTTCACCGCCTTCGCCCGCAATCTCGCGGAGGAGCAGGCACAGCTGGACCGCGCGGCGGCCTTCATGCTGGAGGTCAATCTGGGTGGTACCGCGATCGGTACCGGGGTCAATGCCCCGGCCGGCTACCAGGCGCAGGTCACCTCGGCGCTGTCGGAGGTGACCGGTCTTGAGATCAAGCCGGCCCGTGATCTGCTGGAGGCCACCAGTGACACCGGGGCTTACGTCAACGCGAGCTCGGTGGTCAAGCGGGTGGCGATGAAGCTGTCGAAGATCTGCAATGATCTGCGTCTGCTGTCGTCGGGTCCGCGGGCCGGTCTCAACGAGATCAACCTGCCGGAACGTCAGGCGGGTTCCTCGATCATGCCGGCGAAAGTCAACCCGGTGATCCCGGAGGTCGTCAACCAGATCTGCTTCAAGGTCTTCGGCAACGACGTGACGATCTCGATGGCTGCGGAGGCCGGCCAGCTGCAGCTCAACGTGATGGAGCCGGTGATCTCACAGTCACTGTTCGAGTCGATCCGGCTGCTCGCCCGGGCTTGCACCACGCTGCGCACGCTGTGTGTCGTGGACATCACTGCGAATCCGGAGGTCTGCCGACGCTACGTGGACAACTCCATCGGTATCGTCACTTACCTCAACCCGCTCATCGGCCACCACAACGGTGACCTGGTGGGTAAGGAGTGCGCCCGGACCGGGAAGTCCGTGCCCGAGGTCGTCCTGGAGATGGGCCTGCTGGACAAGGAGACCCTGGACAAGGTGCTGAGTACCGAGAACCTGCTGCACCCGGTGTGGCGTGGGGAGCTCTTCCTCGACTCGTAGGAGGTCGGGCAGCCGCTCTAGACTGGCACGCATGGTTCTCCCTGATCCGGTCACCCTCGCCCATCGCTCCGCGTTGCGCTCCATCGCCCGGGTCGTGGAGGAGACGGGGACGCATTCCGATCCGGATGTGGCGCTGGATGCGGTGGCCTCCCAGCTACAGGCGGGTGGGGTCCTGGTGATCACCGGGGCGGGCGTTTCCACGGATTCGGGGATCCCTGACTACCGCGGTCCGAACGGCTCCCTGGGCCGCCACCGGCCGATGACCTACCAGGAGTTCCGGCATGATCCGGAGGCCTCCCACCGCTACTGGGCGCGGTCCTTCGTCGGCTGGCGCGAGATGGCGACGTCCCGACCGAACGTGACCCACTACGCCATCGCCGAACTGGAGGACGCCGGCCTGGTCACCGGAGTCGTCACGCAGAACGTCGACGGTCTGCACGCTGCGGCGGGCTCACGGAACCTGCTGACCCTCCACGGTGATCTGGCCCGGGTGATCTGCCTGGAATGCGGGCATACCGAGGACCGTCGCTCCTTCGACGCCCGGTTGGAGGCCGCGAATCCGGGGTACCTGGAGGAGGTCCAGCTGGATCCCACACAGGTCAACCCGGACGGTGACGTGACGCTGGATGCGGCCCATGTCGAGAAGTTCCGGATGGTCGGCTGTGAGAGGTGCGGGTCAGTGCTCCTCAAACCGGATGTGGTCTACTTCGGTGAACCTGTTCCTACTGAGCGTCGTCAGCAGGCGGCGCGGATGGTGGCGGAGGCGTCCTCGGTGCTTGTGGCGGGGTCGTCGCTGGCGGTGATGAGCGGTTACCGGCTGGTGCTGGACGCGCAGCAGCAGGGCAAGCGGGTCAGCGTCGTCAACGGCGGTCCGGGTCGGGCGGACGCGAAAGTGGACGTCCTGTGGCGCACCTCGGTCGCACCTGCGTTCCTGGAGCTGCTCGATGAACTGGGGTTGGAGTGAGCTGACTCTCACGCGGCGAGGATGCCGAGTGCGATGTCCCCAGATGAGATGCCAGCATGTCTATGCGTCCGCGGTCTGATCCCGTGAAGCAGTCCCGCTCCGCGTACCGGTCATCAACACAGGCGAGAAGTGCTGCAGCATCGAACAGGTGCCGGTCCCGGTCTCTGGAATCCGTGATGAATGCGGCGGCCTTCAGTATGAGGGCGCCGAACGGACGGGGTACGGATATGGTGCTCAGTTCCTGGCCGGCGATCTGCAGCCGGGCGTTGACTGTGCGACGAAGCGCCTGCGTTCCGCCCTCCATCCGCACCATGTCGCGTCCCCGGAGCTTCTCCACAACCCGGGGAGCTGCGTGATCGGCAATCAGCACATCGACCTGTTCCTCCTCTCCGTCAGCGACGATGTCGACTGCTGTTGTGCCACGCACGAAACGGTGGGCGGTGTTGTTCCTGGGGTCGATACTGTGCTGGAGGTGGTAGCCCAACCTCTCCAGTGCAGTGGCAACAGCACCCCGGGACGCCACGCATTTTCTCGATATGCAGCACGATGTCGACGTCATTGGTCGGTCTCACGACGCCGATGCCGTGGTCGATGGTGTGGAGCTGAGTCATCAGTCCACCCACCAGGGTCCAGGACCCGTCAGGAAGTGCTTCCGCCAGTTCGGCGACGCTCGGCCACGGCGCAGGCCACCCGCCTACCGGGGAACTGACGGTGATACGTGCGCGGTCTGTGCTCATGTCCGTGCCTCCAGGATCTCCTCCAGCGCCTGTTCCCCGACGCCCCGGGTGCGGGGGTCGGTACTGACGGCCGCGTCCAGTGCCGCAGCCGCCCGGGTGGTGATCAGGGGGCGTACCTGCTCAAAGTCACAGGTCACTGACCGGAGGGTGACGTTTCCGTGGACGGCGGGCCGGAGGCCGAGAGACCGGACGACCTCTCCGATCTGATCTCCCTCGATATAGCCGTCAACGATGTCATCGGTGGTCCCGCTGAGTCCGAGTTGGCTCTGATCGCTCATCACCACGAGACGGCGGAGCCGGGACAGCGCTGCCCGGTGAGCGTCGAATGTACGCACCTGACTGCGCCCCCTCATCCGGGTAATGAGCTCATCCGCGGTGGTGATCTCACGGAGAGAATGCCGTAGACGGGAGGTCTGCGTCGCACCCAACCAGTCCGGTGTCCGGCCTGACAGCAGCGCCGCAGCTGCCCAGGCCGTCTGCGCCGACCATGCACGGGTACGGGACTGCCGTTGTGAAGCGAGGTATCTGTCGACGGACTCCCGGTCGATGATTCCACGGGCGACCCTGGTGACGGCACCGTTGTCCGCCAGTCTCCTGGCATGCCGGGGTGTCACCGCGAGGGCTTCAGCGGTCTCGGCGACCGTGAGGAACTGACTGTCATTCATGACAGATAATGTCCCATTACGGACTCAATCTGTCAACAGTCGAATCCCTGCGATTCAGATGATCACCGTCTGCCAGGTACGCCAGCACGGCGTCGACCCCCACGGATTCGATGCCTGACTCTACCGACGCGACGCCCGCCCCCATGGCCACGGCGAAGGGTTCATCACTGATACCGTGATGAGCATGCCCTCACCGAATGAGATGACCGCACAGAGCTACGACCAGTACCTGGAGCTTCCCGGGTTCCGTGATCCCGGGTACCACCTGACCAGGCAGAACCGTCTGGATCCCGAGGTCGCCCTCGGCTGGTCGCTGTCCCTGCCCTACGAGATCGGTCCCGACCGGGTCATCGACGGACCAGGACCCGCACCGCAGCCGAAGAAGGGACTGAAGAAGCTCTTTGGCGGAGGCGGAAGAGGGTACGAGAGCCGCTACCGCCAGATGCTCAGCGGCTCCTGGGGCGTCAACGACGGTCAGAGCGCCCTGCAGACCGCCCATGAGCTGCTCACCGGTGCCGGTGATCCGGGGTACCGGGCACTGCGCTCGGCACTCTCGGACCTGGTGGCGCTGCCGGTCGGGGAGCGCGGCCAGCACCTCAACGGTCTGATCGCCGCGACCCGCGAGGTCGTGGACCCGGAGGTCCCGGATGAGGCTGTCGCCGCCGAGGTCCGACGGATCGTCGGACCGTTCCTCATGGAGGAGTCGGTCATGGCGCTGCCGTCGACGCTGCCCGTCGACACCGTCGGCTGGGACACGGCCCGCGCCCTACGCGTCCTGTGGATGGCGCACGGTGCCGGCTACATCACAGAGCAGGACGCCGAACCCCTGGTCCGCGGCGCACTGGACATCACCCGACAGGTCTACGGATCCTGGCGGGAGCACGCCGACGGTTTCATCATCGGGCGGACGCAGTGGTGCGAGACCATCGACGAGGGCTCCTTCGAGTACGTCGGTGGCATGGCGATCTCCCTGCACCACCCGGAGTCGCCGTGGGTGGCGACGCCGCTGCACTGAGACGCATGACACAGTTGGGGCACATGTGGTTAGATGGAAGAACTTATCGGCGTTTAGCTCTCCACCCCACCCTGACTGAGGAACACATGCGACACACTCAGCATTCTGGCCGCAACAATGATCACGTGCCTGTCGGCCAGTGTCGTCCCCACGGCCACCGCCGAGGAACAACAGCCCGAACCTTACGCACAGGTCCAAGAGGAAGGCGTCGCCCCCGTAGAGTACTACGTCCCTAACCGTGATGAACCAAGTGCCGCCCAGGAGATTGCGGCACTTGATCCCGGTGCTCCAGATGTGGACGGGTACTACCGGGATGAGCCTCCGAGCGAAGCTCCACCGGAGGATCTTCCGGAGCCCCAGGACGAGGTGACACCCGGGATGATGCGATCCGACATCATCGGAGTTCCCGAGGGGTACACCAAGCAGGAGGCCGACCGAGCAGAGGTCAGGGAAGCTCAGTTGGACAAGCGTCCACTGACACGTGCGGCAGGTCAGACGTGCAAGGTGTTCTGGCCTTCGCCTTATCAGGTATGTGGTGCCATCCTCGAGCGCTATGAAGTCATCGGTGGCCCCGTGAGTTGGCTCGGGCTCCCGAAGTCCAATGAACTGGTTAATCCTGAAGGAGTCGGCCGACGCTCGGAGTTCCTCGGTGGAAACATCTACTGGCACCCGAGCCACGGAGCCCACAGCGTGGCACCTGATGCTGCCAAACAGTGGAATACCCTCGGGTACGAGACTGGTCGTCTCGGTTACCCCGTAGGTGAGGCATTCTCCACCTCGACACCACTGATTTACGGTCAACGATACAGCGGCGGTGACATCTACTACTCACCTCTCACCGGCGGTGCGGTGTGGGGAGATATCAAGGCCCGTTACGATCAACTAGGCGGAGCCAACCACCCCATCGGAGTTCCGATCACCAATGAAATCGAGAACACGGATGCCTATAGGTACACGAACTTCTCCAACGGTACAATGTCCTGGCGTGGAACCGACCGTGCGACCAGGTTCATGTACTTCAATACCCAGAAGGTGTGGGATGCCCTGGGGCGAGAAACGGGAGAATATGGGTTTCCCTCTGGGGATGAAATGGCCCGGGAGCCTGGAGTTTTTCATATTGTGAATTTCGCGGACAGGGGCGTGATTGGATGGTCAAGCCTCTTTGGAGCTCGAGAACTAGCAGGGCAAGCATACATTTACTGGGACACTCAGCTTGAAACAAGCAATGATTTGGGATATCCTATACCTGACGTCCTGCCATTTTCCTTGGTTTCCACGCAGAGGTTCAGCAGAGGATCGATTATGGGCTCAGGTGAGAATATTGCAGTGATTCCCCGAAGTGATGCGCCGCACCTAAACGCTCTTACTGAGAATGAGTACCCATCGTCAGAGGAATTTAATGAAACTTCCCCTGGATTGCGGCGAAGCGACGTAGTATCCCAGGGGTTCACCCCCGAAGAAGATAGAAAAGATGAATACCCGGATTCCGGATACCGAGTGAGTAACAAAACTCCCGAGACTTTTCCGAAAGACAAACCTTATGTTGGGGACAATCATTTCGTAGTCCGCAAAGGTTTCTTTGAAGAAGACTGGAGCACCGGTGATGATCTTGGTTGGGGACAGGAAAAGATGAAAGAAAAGCACAACATGTACAACCATCCAATCCTGTTCGCAGTCATCAACGAAGGGGTCATGAACTCCGATCTTTCTCATGAGAAGAATACTTATCCATATACCGAAAGAGTATTCTTTCTCAAGTGCGGACAATTCG
>NZ_CACZOO010000103.1 GCF_902782855.1 uncultured Corynebacterium sp. | reverse complement strand
GGGGAGGGGGCGGCGGTGTTGGCGCCGGGGCGCGTCATACCGTAGACTCTTCCTTTGGTGTACACGTGGGCCATCATCACGATGATGTCCCGGTCCACCATCCGAACAAGACTGTGTGGTCAGGCTCCGGCCCCGGCAACCGCCGGCCAGCTGCCCTGACCTGGAAAAGTGGAGGATATGGCTAAGAAGGAAGGCGCCATCGAGGTCGAGGGTAAGATTGTCGAGCCCCTGCCTAACGCGATGTTCCGCGTTGAGCTGGACAACGGGCACAAGGTGCTCGCCCACATCTCCGGCAAGATGCGTCAGCACTACATCCGTATCCTTCCCGAGGACCGCGTTGTCGTGGAGCTGTCGCCCTACGACCTGACCCGCGGGCGCATCGTCTACCGTTACAAGTAGACCTGCCCTACCTGTCGTTCCGGCACATCTGTCCGGCACAAAGACATTCGCCTCCGTACACCATCCGTGGCACCGCCCTGTGCGGTGTCCACGGGCTCACCTCCGGCCGCGGCGGCCGGAGCCCGGCGTCCTCCCTCTGCGTGGAGGGCGCCGGGATGTGTGGGGAGCAAACCGCCGTACTACAACCGGAAGGAACTGCCACATGGCACGCCTTGCTGGTGTCGACCTCCCGCGCGACAAGCGCATGGAAGTTGCACTCACCTACATCTACGGCGTCGGCCCCGCCCGCGCCGCCGAGCTGCTGGAGAAGACCGGCATCTCCCCCGACCTGCGGTCCAAGGACCTGACCGACGAGCAGGTCTCCGCTCTCAAGGACGTCATCGAGTCCTCCTGGAAGGTCGAGGGTGACCTCCGTCGCGAGGTCGCCGCCGACATCCGCCGCAAGATCGAGATCGGCTGCTACCAGGGTATCCGCCACCGTCGCGGTCTCCCGGTGCGCGGTCAGCGGACCAAGACCAACGCTCGTACCCGCAAGGGCCCGAAGAAGACGATCGCAGGAAAGAAGAAGTAACAGATGCCTCCGAAAGCACGCGCTGGCGCGCGCCGTACCGGCCGTCGGGTCGTCAAGAAGAACGTCGCCCACGGTGCCGCGTACATCAAGTCCACGTTCAACAACACCATCGTCTCCATCACGGACGAGAAGGGCGCCGTGATCTCCTGGGCGTCCTCCGGCCACGTCGGGTTCAAGGGCTCCCGTAAGTCCACGCCGTTCGCCGCGCAGATGGCTGCCGAGTCCGCCGCCCGTAAGGCGATGGAGCACGGCATGAAGAAGGTTGACGTGTTCGTCAAGGGCCCGGGCTCCGGTCGTGAGACCGCCATCCGTTCCCTCCAGGCCGCCGGCCTCGAGGTCAGCTCGATCTCCGACGTGACGCCGCAGCCGCACAACGGCTGCCGTCCGCCGAAGCGTCGCCGCGTTTAATCAGGAAAGGACAGGAAACACACAATGGCCCGTTACACCGGTTCAGCCACCCGTAAGTCCCGTCGTCTCCGCGTCGACCTCGTCGGCGGAGACCGCTCCTTCGAGCGTCGCCCGTACCCGCCCGGACAGGCCGGTCGTGGACGCATCAAGGAGTCCGAGTACCTCACCCAGCTGCAGGAGAAGCAGAAGGCGCGCTTCACCTACGGCGTCATGGAGAAGCAGTTCCGCCGCTACTACGCTGAGGCGAACCGTCGCCCCGGCAAGACCGGCGCGAACCTGGTCGTCCTGCTGGAGACCCGTCTCGACAACGTCGTCTACCGTGCCGGCCTCGCCCGCACGCGTCGTCAGGCCCGTCAGCTCGTCTCCCACGGTCACTTCACCGTGAACGGCAAGAAGACCAACGTGCCGTCCTTCCAGGTCTCCCAGTACGACATCATCGACGTCCGGGACCGCTCCCGTTCGATGCTGTGGTTCGAAGAGGCCCAGGAGAACCTGCTCGACTCCGTCGTCCCGGCCTGGCTGCAGGTCGTGCCGTCCACCCTGCGCATCCTCGTGCACCAGCTGCCCGAGCGCGCCCAGATCGACGTTCCGCTGCAGGAGCAGCTCATCGTCGAGTTCTACTCCAAGTAGGGAACCACCCGGTTCCCCTCTGTTCACCTCATGTGGCGTCAAATAGCGGACGCCGAGAAGGAGAAATACCCCGATGCTGATTTCCCAGCGCCCCCAGCTCACCGAGGAGTACATCAGCCCGGCCCGGTCCCGGTTCGTCATCGAACCGCTCGAGCCCGGCTTCGGCTACACCCTCGGCAATTCCCTGCGCCGTACCCTGCTGTCATCCATCCCGGGTGCAGCGGTGACCTCCATCCGGATCGAGGGTGTGCTCCACGAGTTCACCACCATCCCGGGTGTCAAGGAGGATGTCTCCGACATCATCCTGAACATCAAGTCCCTGGTTCTGTCCTCGGACTCCGATGAGCCGGTCACCATGTACATCCGCAAGGAGGGGCTGGGCGAGGTCACCGGTGCGGACGTCGTCGTCCCTGCCGGTGTGGAGGTCCACAACCCTGACCTGCACATCGCCACGCTCAACGAGCAGGGCAAGCTGGACATCGAGCTCGTGGTCGAGCGCGGTCGCGGATACGTCCCGGCCGCCACCACCACCGGAGAGATCGGCCGTATCCCGGTCGACCAGATCTACTCCCCGGTGCTGAAGGTCAGCTACAAGGTCGAGGCCACCCGTGTGGAACAGCGCACCGACTTCGACAAGCTGGTCATCGACGTGGAGACCAAGAACTCCATCACCGCCCGTGACGCCATCGCGTCCGCCGGTGGAACCCTGGTGGAGCTCTTCGGGCTGGCCCGCGAGCTGAACACCGAGTCTGAGGGCATTGAGATCGGCCCGTCCCCGCAGGAGACGGAGCACATCGCGGCCTACAGTCTGCCCATCGAGGATCTCGACTTCTCCGTCCGCTCCTACAACTGCCTCAAGCGTGAGGACATCCACACGGTCGGCGAGCTCGCCGCCCGTACGGAGTCCGATCTGCTGGACATCCGGAACTTCGGTCAGAAGTCCATCAACGAGGTCAAGGTGAAGCTCGCTGAGCTGGGCCTGGGTCTCAAGGACGCGCCGGAGGGCTTCGACATCAACAGCATCGAAGGCTACGACGCCGAGACCGGGGAGTTCCTGGACACCGAGGGCGAGGACATCGCCGAATAGGGGCACGACCGGTCACGGTCCCTGCCTGGAGCAAGCGCTCACAAGACACATTCACGAGGAGAAGTTATGCCTACCCCGAAGAAGGGTGCCCGCCTCGGCGGATCTGCTTCCCACCAGAAGAAGATCCTCGCCAACCTGGCTGCTCAGCTCATTGAGCACGGCGCCATCAAGACCACGGACGCCAAGGCCAAGCTGCTGCGTCCGTACGTCGAGAAGATCATCACCAAGGCCAAGAAGGGCACCGTGGCTGACCGCCGCAACGTCCTGAAGCTCATCACGGACAAGCAGGTTGTCGCCTACCTGTTCAACGAGCTCGCGCCGAAGTTCGAGGGTCGCAACGGCGGTTACACCCGCATCATCAAGCTGGAGAACCGTAAGGGCGACAACGCCCCCGTCTCCCAGATCTCGCTGGTTCTCGAGGAGCTCGCCTCCACCGAGGCCGAGCGTGCCACCAGGGCCGCCGCCAAGGCGCCGGTCGAGGAGGCCCCCGAGGTCGAGGCTGAGGAGTCCACTGACGCCGCAGCCGCAGCCGAGGCCGCCGAGGTCGAGGCTGAGGAGACCGCCGAGGCGAAGTAAGTCCGCCTCCGGCCGTCCCCTCACCCGGACGCCCCACCGACGACGCCCGCCCCCGCGTGACGCGGGGGCGGGCGTCGTCGTATCATCACCGTAAAGGCAGCGGTGAACCGGCAGCGGTGTTCCGGCGGTGGCGGACACCCAGGGGGCTCACAGCGGGGAGACGGCGTCTGCGCTGGTGGGCGCTGCTAGAATCGGTGCAATGTCCCCGCGGTCCACCCTGCACAACCCCGTCTCGTACCGCACCGCCGGCGTCCTTCTGGTCCTCAGCGGCGCGTTGTTGACGATCGGTCAGGTCGTCGGCATCGTGAAGTGGAGAGGCATGTACTCGCTGACCGAGAACCGTCCCTCCGACCTCACCGCCTCGGAGTGCGGCGTCCTCCGCGACGATTCGGGTGTCCGGTTCGTGTGCAACCCGGTCAGCACGTTCACCACCTCGATGGTGATCCTGTCCGGGGTGGCGGTGGTCCTGGCGTCGCTGATCATGGTGCTGGCGGCCCGCCGGATCGGGGACCGGGGCGTTTACGGGACCTCTCTGCTGCTGGGACTGTCCGGCGTACTGACGCTGGTGACCACGATGTTCACGGTGGACGGGCGGCCGCAGGTCCATGACCTGTCCCTGCTGGCGTACCTGCTGGTGATGTGGGCGACGATGGAGGTGCTCGTGGATTCGGCGACGCGTCACGCCCAGACCACCGGTGACGCCCACCCGCTGATCTACGGTGCGTACGTGCCTATCACCCGCGTCATGGAGTTCTTCTCGATCGTGGGCGCACTGACGCTCATCTTCTCCGGGCGCGACGTGATGCCCGGGGCGTTCGAGCGGGTGGCCTTGGACACGCTGACCCTGTGGGTCGCGGTGTTCGGGTTGGGGATGTTCAGTCTCGGCGGGGCGGCGGACCGCGAGCGGATGCGTGTCGTAGAGATGGAGAGGCAGCGGCGGGAGGGACGCGTGGAGGCGCTGAGCCCGGCGGCGCTGGCGGGGTTCGGACGGGAGACGACGGATGAGTGAGATGGTGCGGGTTCGCCTGGACGTCGCCTATGACGGCACGGATTTCCACGGCTGGGCGAAGCAGAAGGGCCCGCAGGCAGGTCTGCGGACCGTGCAGGGGGTGCTGGAGGAGAAGCTGTCCCTGGTCTTCCGTACTCCGGTCGAGTTGACTGTGGCGGGACGCACCGACGCCGGCGTCCACGCGACGGGGCAGGTCGCGCATGTGGATGTGCCGGTTGAGGCATTCGGACAGCGCTCGTTGCAGTCACCGGAGGACCTGGTGCGGCGGCTGTCACGGATGCTCCCCGCCGATGTGCGGCTGCACGGTGCATCGGCGGCTCCCGCGGGGTTCGACGCGCGCTTCTCTGCGCTGCGTCGGCGCTACGTGTACCGGGTGACGACCTCGATGGCCGGGCCGTCGCCGCTGCGGGTGCGGGATACGGCGCAGTGGCGGCACGGGGTGGATCTGTCGGCGGTGCAGCTGGCGTCCGACGTGCTGGTCGGGCTGCATGACTTCGCCGCGTTCTGCAGGTACCGGGAGGGCTCGACGACGGTGCGTGAGCTGCAGTCCTTCGAGTGGCGGGACGTTTCCACAGTGACTGAGCCGGAGACCTACGAGGCTTCGGTCGTGGCGGACGCCTTCTGCTGGTCGATGGTCCGTTCCCTGGTCGGCGCGGTGCTGACAGTGGGGGAGGGACGCCGGGACACCTCCTTCGCGGGGGCACTTCTGGAGGAGCGTTCCAGGTCTTCGAAGGTACCGGTGGCGCCGGCGTGCGGGCTGAACCTCGTGGCCGTTGATTATCCGGCGGACGCCGGGCTGGCGGCGCGGGCGGAGGAGACGCGGGTGAAGCGGGAGCCGGTGTAGCGGTCGGACGCGCCCGTCGTCGCTGACCCGAGTACCCTCTGCGTCTCCGGTCGGTCAGTCGTCGATGTCGCTTTCGCTCCGGCGGCGAAGTTCCCAGAGCCGGCGGGCAGCGTGCCGGCCACTTCGGCGACGACCGTGGACGCCACGCTGATCACCGGTGGGCTCGGGGGTACCCGGTACCCGGACAGGGACGCTTGCGCACGTGATCGGCCAGGCGTCGTCCAGCAGTGGGACGATGCTCGTGGCCGGGGACGTGCTCGCCGAGGAACTCGCCCACGACCACGACTGCGAGGCCGACCTGCTGGACGTCACGCTGTACGGCGGTGGGTCGTGCACCGATGCGGAGCACCGTGGGTTGTCCGCCCGCGCCGGTGTGACCCGGGGGAGCGGAGCGGCCGACCGTGGGCCGGGGCTTCACGCTGTACCGGCCGGGGTGAGTGGCACAATTGCCCCAATGCCTCAGCGGAGGCCCGCGCCGGACACTGAGGCGGCCGAGAGACTGGACGAGCTGTCCAGGCTCACTCGCAGGAGTCCGCGCGGAGCAGCGCCATCAGCTCATCGGCGGACTGCGCTGTCGTCGCCCGGCCCCGCATGCGGTTGACCAACCGTTCACCTCGGGATGTCGCAGCCGTGGCATGGACGATGCGCAGTGCGTCTCCGTCGGCGATGACCTCCACTTCGTCGCCCTCGCGGAACCCCGTTGAGCGTCGCAGTTCGGCGGGGATGGTCACCTGGCCCTTCCCGTTCACACGCACGGGTACCTCCTCGTCGTTCCTGTAGCGCAGGATATTCTGGTGGAACTGGCTGGACAGGGGGCATATGCCGCTGTGAGTTGGGGGAGCTTTTGGACGGTTCCCGGTCAATCCCGGAAAGTGTTACCGGTTTTCGACGGCGGAATTTTTGATGACCTGGGGTTTTGTTGAAAACAGGACGCTTGTCCTGGTAACACTTTCGGGTAACACTCTCGGGTGAGGGGTGAGGGGTGAGGGGTGAGGGGTGAGGGGTGAGGGGTGAGCGGTGAGCGGCGGGCGGCGGGCGG
>NZ_CACZOO010000102.1 GCF_902782855.1 uncultured Corynebacterium sp. | reverse complement strand
CCTGTTCCCGGGACCCAGGTGCGACGGTTCATCACCGCAGGCAGAAGGTCTCCGCGTTGGTACGGAAGACGGCGTCCACGTACTCCTTCCCGGTTGAGCGCAACCAATGCACTGCGCAGGTAGCCGTTGTCCTCGACCGGCGGATGAGCCGGGTCGATGATGCGCAGGCGGGTGCCGAAGAGTGCCGTCAGTCCAGGGTGATCGTGCCCTGGGCGATGCCCACGACCGCGGCGACGGCGGCGACCAGCACGATTGCGACGACGACCCACTCGAAAGCGTTGAAGATCCGGCCGTGGTTGCGGATCCGGGTCAGCACGTAGATCACCATGCCCGGCACGACCAGCACCATGCCGAGCAGCACGAACTTCGGGTCGGCGGCGTAGAACAGCCACAGCGAATACAGGACGCCCACTGCGGCGATCACCGCGTGCAGCGCATTGGTCCGGCGGGAGACGGCCGGGCCGTCGAGGTTGAACAGGCGTCCGGCGTCCGGATGCTGCAGACCACTGCCCTTCGTGGAGAGCAGCAGCAGGTACAGCGCACCGAAGAGGTAGGGGATGAGGTACAGCGAGGTCGCGAGCTGCACCATCGTCGTGTACGCGGACTCGTTGAGGAAGAACACGACGATGAACAGCTGGATGACGCAGGCCGACACCAACTGGGCGATGACCGGCGCGCCGTTCGGGTTGATCTCGCCCAGCCGCTTCGGCAGCAGTTCATCCTGCGCCATCATCGTGATCGGCTCGGCGCACAGCATCTGCCAGGAGACGTAGGCGCCCAGCACGGACAGCGCCAGGCCGACGGAGATCAGTGCCCCACCCCACGGTCCCACGACGATCTCCAGCACTTCCGCCAGGGAGTTGTCGCCCATCTGCGCCAGCTCGTCGCGCGGGACCACGCCGTAGGACAGGAAGCTGACGAGGACGAGCAGGAGGAAGACCGCCAGGAAGCCCAGCAGCGTGGCCAGGGAGACGTCCCGCCGGGTCTTCGCCCGGCGCGAGTACGCCGAGGCTCCCTCCACCCCGATGAACGCCCACACGGTGAACAGCATCATGCCCTGGACCTGGGTGGACAAGCTGGCGGTGTGGTCGCCGGCACCGGTGCCGTCCTCGCCGAAGGTGGCGAGGCGTCCCCAGAAGTCCGCGGTGAAGACCTCCGGGTGGAAGCCGATGAACGCGACGATGATGAGGAAGGCGAGGATGGGCAGCAGTTTCGCGGCGGTGGTCACGATGTTGAGCAGCGCGGCCTGCCGGACGCCACGGGCCAGCACCCCGAAGATGACCCAGGTCATCACGGAGACACCGATGGCGTTGACCAGCGGGTGTGAGCCGTCGAAGACGGGGATGAAGTACCCGACCGCGGTGAAGAACAGGGTGGCGTAGCCGACCTGCGCGATGATGGACGCCAGCCAGTAGCCCCAGCCGGAGACGAAGCCGACGAAATCGCCGAGGCCGGCGCGGACGTAGCTGTACACGCCCGAATCGAGGTGCGGTTTGCGCTGTGCCAGGGACTGGAAGACGAAGGCGATGCACAGCATCCCCACGCCGGTGATGAGCCAGCCGATGACGGCGGCACCCGGGGAGGCGACGCTCGCCACGTTCTGAGGCAGGGCGAAGATACCTGATCCGACACACGCGCCGAGGATCAGCGATATGAGGGTCGGCAGGCGGACGGTGTCGTTGCGCGCGCCTGCGGCGGGGGAGGAGCCTGCGGCGGTGGCGGTCGGGGCAGTGGTCACGGCCGGTTACCTTAGTGCCGTCGGTTTCCGGTCACCTAACGCCGGACGCCGGGTCGGGCCGGTGGGGTGTCAAAGTTCGGGTGGTGGCGGTTGGAACGGGGCGGAACAGTGGTGGAACCGGGATTATCCGCCGGTGTCTACGACTGGCGGAGGTGTTCGCGCAGACCGGGGATCGCGAAGCCGACGTAGCCACGGCCCGCCGGTTGCACCAGACCGGCGTCGATGAGCCGGGAGCGGTAGTTGCTGACGGTGTTCTTCCGGTCGCCGAGGCGCTGCCCGATGTCGGCGGTCGAGGACGGTCCGTCATCCTCTGCCATGGCTCGCAGGAACTCCAGATCCTTGGGGGAGGTGGTGGCCAGGGCGGCGTCGATGACCATGCGGTTGTTTCTCCGGTGGGCGGCGGCAAGGGCGATGTCGAGGTCCTCTGCGGTCAGTGATCTGTCGACGGACTCCGCCATCTGCCAGACGTGGTAGCCGACGAGCTGGATGAGGAAGGGGTAGCCGGCGGTGGCTTCGGCGGCCGCCCGGACCAGTGGGGGATCGACCGGGTGGGGGAGTGCCGAGAACTCCTGGAGGTAGGACGCCTCGACCTCGTCGATGGCGGCGGCGTGCAGGTCAAGTCGGTCGGCACGACGGAGAAACGTCGCCACGCCCTCATTGAGCAGGTCGGAGACTGCGGCCGGGAGCCCCGCGAACACCAGGGCCACGGGCAGGCGTTCCCGGATGAAGTGCTGGACGACGGCCGCCAGCTGCGCGAGTTCATTCCGGTCCGCCCCATGGATCTCATCGAGGGTGATGAGCAGACCGGTGCTGTTCCCGTCCAGGACGCGCAACAGGTTTTCACCGATCTGCCGCCACCCGAGCTGTTGAGCGGGAGGGAGCTGGGTGGTGATGGAGAATCCGGCGGCGCTGAGTCCGGTGATCTTCCGTCCTGTGGGGCCGCCGCCCAACTCGTCGGTGAGGGAGCGCATGGCTTCGCCGATGCGTCCGAGGAATCCCGGGGTGGCGGTTTCGGAGACGACCGCCCAGCCTGTCGACCGTGCGGCGTCCTCGGCCTCGCCCAGCATCACGGTCTTCCCGATCCCACGGGCTCCGGTGAAGATGGTGAGTAGTCCGGGCGCACCCGATCTGATCTGCAGTCCGTAGATGAACTCGTCGAGCAGGCCTGCCCTGCCCACCAGGTGGGGTGGCTCTGCTCCTGCGGAGGGGCGGAACGGATTCTGCGGGACTGTCGGCACGGTGCGACCTCCTGTGTACATCTGTGTACCTTGTGTACTTCAGTGTACTTTGTGTACCTCTGTGTACAAGGCCCCGTCGGCGGTCACTCCTCAGTGGTCCCGGGCCAGGTCACGCAGGGTGCGGAAGATGGCGGCCCCGTCGACACCGAGGCCGTTGTGCTCCCACCGGTTCGTCACATGGGGACGCAGCCCGCCGATGTGGGACGCCGTCTCCATCGACAGCT
>NZ_CACZOO010000101.1 GCF_902782855.1 uncultured Corynebacterium sp. | reverse complement strand
GAACGGGGCGACGGACTCCAGGTAGCGGCGCTGCGCCTCACCGTGGATCGTGCCGAAGGCCAGCGAGGACTTGCCCGACCCGGAAACCCCGGTCACCGCCACCAGCGCGTTGCGGGGCAGCTCCACGTCGACGTGGCGGAGATTGCGCAGGTGGGCGTCGTGCACGGAGATGTTTCCAGACATGACCGCCCAGTGTAGGCGGTACCGTGGGCGACATGGATCTGGGAATAGCAGGACGCTGGGCCGTGGTCTGTGCGTCGAGTAAGGGACTGGGCTTCGGCTGCGCGGACGCGTTGGCGGCCGAGGGAGTGAACCTGGTGGTCAATGCGCGGGGTGCCGACGACCTGTCGGATGCGGCGGATCGGCTGCGCCGCCACGGGGTGGAGGTGCGTGAGACCGTCGGGTCCGTGGTGGACGCCGACGTGCGCGCCGCCCTGCTCGACGCCGCTCCGCAGGTCGACATCCTCGTGACCAACGCCGGCGGGCCGCCGCCCGGGGATTTCCGCGACTGGGACGAGGATGCCTGGCTTTCCGCGCTGCGGCAGAACATGCTCACGGCGGTGGACCTGGTCAGGGCGACGGTGGACGACATGGCGTCCCGCGGGTTCGGGCGGGTCGTGAACATCACCTCCGGGTCGGTGAAGGCACCGATCGCGAACCTGGGACTGTCCAACGGAGCCCGCGCAGGACTGACGGGCTTGGTGGCGGGTGTCGCCCGGCAACCGCAGCTCGCCGGGGCGAACGTCACCCTGAACAACCTGCTGCCGGGGCGGTTCGCCACCGACCGGATCCGGGAGACCGCCGGGGTCGCACCGGGGGAGGAGCTGCCGGCACCGGAGGGGATCCCGGCCGGACGCTTCGGCGACCCGGCCGAGTTCGGGGCGGCGTGCGCGTACCTGTGCTCGGAGCAGGCGTCCTACATCACCGGCCAGAACCTGCTGCTCGACGGCGGGGAGTACCCCGGGACGTTCTGAGCGGCGTCCCCTCGGACAGTCGTCATGACACCCGGGTACGGGGCCATGCGAAAGGCCCGCCAGGTGTGTACCTGCCGGGCCTGCGAAGAGAGGGGAGCGGGGAAGCCTAGTGGAGAAGCCTAGTGGAGAAGCCTAGTCCTCGATGACGCGCACCGCGCCCTTGTCGGCGCTGGACGCCATCTTCGCGTAGGCGCGCAGCGCCTTGGTGACCTTGCGCTGGCGGGTGGCGGGCTTCCACGGGTGCTCGGAGGCGTTCATCGCGGCACGGCGACGCTCGATCTCCTCGTCCGGGACCTCCAGGTTCAGCTCACGGTTGTGCACGTCGATGGTGACCGTGTCCCCGTTCTCGATGAGCCCGATGAGACCACCGGCGGCGGCCTCCGGGGAGACATGGCCGACGGAGATGCCCGAGGACCCGCCGGAGAAGCGGCCGTCGGTGAGCAGGGCGCACTTCTTGCCCAGCCCGGAACCCTTGAGGAAGGCGGTGGGGTGCAGCATCTCCTGCATGCCCGGGCCACCGGCCGGACCTTCGTAACGCACGACGATGACGTTGCCGGGCCGGACCTTCTTCCTGAGGATGACCTCCACGGCCTCCTCCTGGGACTCGACGACCATCGCCGGGCCGGAGAAGTGCCACAGGGACTCGTCGATGCCGGCAGCCTTGATGACCGCACCGTCAGGGGAGATGTTGCCGCGCAGGATGACCAGACCACCGTCGGCGGTGATGGCGTTCGCCACGGAGTGGATACAGCCGTTCGCGTCATCGAGGTCGAGGCTGTCCCACACGTTCGAGGTGGAGAAGGGTTCGGTGGTCCGGACCCCGCCGGGGGCGGCGTGGTACAGGTCGATGGCCTCCTGGGACGGGTTCTCCGCGGAGACGTCCCAGGTGGACAGCCACTCGGCCAGGGACGCCGAGTGCACGGTGTGGACATCTTCGTTGAGCTTGCCGCCGCGCCACAGCTCACCGAGGATGCGGGGGATGCCGCCGGCCCGGTGGACGTCCTCCATGTGGTAGTCGGCGTTCGGGGCGACCTTGGACAGGCAGGGGACGTTCTTCGACAGGTCGTCGATGTCCTGCAGGTCGAAGTCGACGCCACCTTCCTGGGCGGCGGCGAGGATGTGGAGCACCGTGTTGGTGGAACCGCCCATGGCCATGTCGAGGGCCATCGCGTTCTGGAAGGCTTCCTTGGTGGCGATGGATCGTGGCAGGACGGAGGTGTCACCTTCGCCGTAGTAGCGGCGGCACAGGTCGACGACCAGACGGCCGGCCTCGGAGAAAAGCTCCCTGCGGGCGGAGTGGGTCGCCAGGGTGGAGCCGTTGCCCGGCAGAGACAGGCCCAGGGCCTCGGTGAGGCAGTTCATCGAGTTCGCGGTGAACATGCCCGAGCAGGATCCGCAGGTCGGGCAGGCGGCCTGCTCGACGGTGAGCAGGCCCTGCCGGGTGACCTTGTCGTTGGCGGTGGCCGAGATCGTGGAGATCAGGTCGGTGGGCGCGTGCGCCACGCCGTCGACGACCACGGCCTTTCCTGCCTCCATCGGGCCACCGGAGACGAAGACGACCGGGATGTTCAGTCGCATCGCCGCGTTGAGCATGCCGGGGGTGATCTTGTCGCAGTTGGAGATGCAGACGATCGCGTCCGCCTGGTGGGCGTTGACCATGTACTCGACGGAGTCGGAGATGATCTCACGGCTGGGCAGCGAGTACAGCATGCCGGAGTGTCCCATGGCGATGCCGTCGTCCACGGCGATGGTGTTGAACTCACGGGCGACGCCGCCGGCCTCCTTCACCGCCTCGGCCACGATGTCGCCGACATTCTTGAGGTGGACATGCCCCGGGACGAACTGGGTGTACGAGTTCGCGATGGCGATGATCGGCTTGTCGAAGTCGTCGTCGGTCATGCCTGTGGCACGCCACAGGGATCGGGCACCGGCGGCGTTGCGCCCCTGGGTCGTGACCGAGGAACGGAACGGGATTGTGTTCATGTGGGCAGGTCCTTACAGCATTGATGCAGTTGTCGTGGTCAACGGCCCCGGGGGTCGTCCTCTTCGTGGGAGCCGGAGGTGTTCTTCCGTCGCGCCTCGTCACGGCGCTGAAGCTCTTCCCTGGCCATCTGACTGGTCCGCCTGGCGGCCTCGTATTCGACGTACTCGTCCTTGTCCATGAGTACGGCGTAACCGTCGCGGTTGACCACCTTGACCGATTCGTCGATGGCGGTGAGACTCGGGGTCACCGGGTCGGGGATTCTGCCCCCAGTCACCTCGCTGAGGTCGACCAGCGAGTTGAAACTGACGCCCGGCAACGGAAATGATGATCCGTCGGTCCGGACGGCAAGGGCCTTGCCTCCTCGGGTGAATCGTAGTGCGTCGAAGTCCTCCCATGCCAACGATGCTGACCGGCGGAACAGATACCGCGCGGTGATGCCCTTGTCGTAGAAGGTCGTGCGGCACCGCAGGACCCAGACGATGAACAGCAGCGGGAGAACCGGGAGCCAGAACAGGACCGAGGGGGCGTAGGCGATGGCCACGACGGTCATCACCAGCATGATGATCGCCGCCATCAGATGTCCCTGATCCACCCGGACCTGGTGCGGGAGCAGATCCCGGGGGGCGTCCCCGGTCGTGTCCGCAGCGGTAGCGTCCGCTCTGTCATCATGCCTGGAACTCATGGACACCCATTTAATCAGTCCGGCGCGGCTGTGACCGCATCGGTCCCGTCGCACCGGCGCGCCGTCACGGGGCGACGGTGGTGTCCGTCGTTCCCCCGCTGCGGCCGGTGAGCGTACCCCGGGGCTCGGCGGTGGGGGCCGTGCTCTGAGGGGTGCCGGTACCGTAGCCGGAACCGCCCCCGTCCTCGTCGGCGTCGCTGGTCGGTGATGCCGTGCCGGTGGACATGCCCCCGGTCCCGGTGCCCTCGTCCCGGTCGTCGGTGGGGGCCGGCGACGGTGTGCCGGTCTCCGGCGCGGTCTCCGGGGTCTCCGGGACCGCGGTCTGGGTCGGGGTTGTCACGGTCGGGGCGCCGGCCGGCGTGGTCGTGGCCCAGCGGTTCGGGGACAGCGGCCCGGATCCGCCGCCGTCGGGGTTCGCCGCGAGCAGGCCGACGACGGCGAGCGCGGTGATGGCGAGGAGGAGGATCCCGGTCGACGGCCGAATCCTGCCACCGAGGCTGAGGATCCGGGAGACCTTCGACCCGGTGTCCAGGTTGCGCCAGATGCCGTGTTCGGCGACGTCGGCAGCCACGGCGTCCATCCCGGTGGCACTGGTGGTACTGGTGGTACTGGTGGTGCCGGCCTCGCCGGTCCGGGTCAGGGACGCGACATCCCCTGAATCCCCTGAATCCCCTGAACTCCCGGTATCGCCGGTGCCTCCGTCATCGGAGACGGCGGCCGCGGGTGTCGCCGCGTCCGGGGGACGGGGCTCACCGGCCTCCACGGCGTCGGCTGCGGCGGCGGTCCCGGCGTCCTCCCCGGGGACGGTGACCGGTGGAAAAGCCTCGGTCGGCGGTCCGGCGTAGGGGGAGGGGTGGTCGCCGGGGGCCTGGAAGCGGTCCCAGAACTCGTTGATCAGCGCGGCGCGGATGGTGCGCTGCACCTTCCACTGGGTCGCCGGGTTGACGTCGACGGTCACCTGGATGCCGACGGTCCACGGCAGCCCGGCCGCGGTGGGCGGGGTGATGTTCATGGCTGGCAGGACGCTGACCTCGCCCCGGATCTCCTCGCGGATTCCACCGGTGTCGATGGCGCGTTGGGTGACCACGGAGACGGTGTCGGAGAGAGAGGACATCGTGTCGTCCCCGGTCATCGGCAGCTCCAGGTCGACGACGGCGCGGGACCACTCCTGGGAGTAGTTGATGGTCACGTTCGCCGAACTGTGGGGGACGGTGATGAGCTCACCGTTGCCGGTGCGGATCTGTGTCGATCGAAGTGTCAGCCGGACAACGGTTCCCTTGACCTGGTCGCTGGTGCTGTCGAAGGAGACGAAGTCGCCGACACCGTACTGGTGCTCGGAGATGATGAAGAACCCGGCGAGGAAGTCGCCGATGACCTTCTGGGCGCCGAAGCCGATGGCGGCGGAGACCACGGTAGCGGGCACTGTCGCCCCCACGGTCGATACCCCGAGGTTCGTCAGCGCCGAGTAGATGAGGAAGAAGTATGCGACGATCTCGAGCAGGTAGACGAGAGCGCCGACGAACGCGAGGTAGCTCTTGGTCTGTTCCTCACCGCGGGAGATCCGCTCGGTGACGATCCGCACGAGCAGGCGTCCGATCCGGGGGATGAGGACGCCGATGATGACGAGTGCGCCGAGGGTGAGGCCGTGATCGACGACCCAGCCCCAGAACGCGAGGAGAAGGTGCTTCCAGTCAAGCATGGTCCCGACCGTAGTCCGGGAGTCTGTGACCCTGCTGTCCGGGCTCGTGTGGGGACGCCGACAATTGACCATAGAATGGGACTGGGGGTATCAGCGGGTGGGAACATTGTGGCCAACGCGTTGACCCGGAGGGGTGCTGTCCGCTAACCTCACCGGCATGACGATGTTCCGACTTCTCGTATCCGCCGGGCGCTAGAGCCCCTGCGGAGATTTCGCGGAACACTCTGGCGCCTCCGCCCGGCGTACGACACGCCGGGTCCGGGGGCGTCAGTCAGTTTCGGAGCATCTGACTTCCACGACTCATGACCCGAAAAGGAGTGCACGGACTGTGACCGACACCTCACGCTCACACCCCAGTCCCGCCACCGTCGCAGCCACCGGCCGCGGCCGTCGACCCGAGCGCATCAACGGCGCCCAGGCCGTCGTCCGCTCGCTCGAGGAACTCGGAACGGATGTGGTCTTCGGGCTTCCCGGCGGTGCTGTCCTGCCGCTGTACGACGCGATCTACGGGTCGGAGAAGCTCAACCACATCCTGGTCCGTCACGAGCAGGGCGCCGGCCACGCCGCCACCGGCTACGCCCAGGCCAACGGTCGGGTCGGCGTGTGCATCGCCACCTCCGGCCCCGGGGCGACCAACCTGGTCACCCCGCTGGCGGACGCCAACATGGACTCGGTTCCGGTCGTCGCCATCACCGGCCAGGTCGGCACCCACCTGCTGGGTACCGACGGTTTCCAGGAGGCCGACATCCGCGGCATCACGATGCCGATCACCAAGCACAGCTTCATGGTGACCAGGCCCGAGGACATCCCTGCTGCCATCGCCGAGGCCTTCCATGTCGCGTCCACCGGCCGTCCCGGTGCCGTGCTCGTCGACATCCCGAAGGACGTCCAGAACGCGGAGCTCGACTTCGTCTGGCCGCCGAGCTACCGGCTGCCCGGCTACCACCCGGTCACCACCCCGCACTCCAGGCAGATCGACGAGGCTGCCCGCCTCCTGTCCGCGGCGAAGCGTCCGGTCATCTACGCCGGCGGCGGCGTCCTCAAGGCGGAGGCCTCCGATGCCCTCCTCGCCTTCGCCGAGGCCACCGGTATCCCGGTGACCACCACACTGATGGCGCTGGGCACCTTCCCGGAGTCCCACCCGCAGTTCCTGGGTATGCCGGGCATGCACGGCACCGTCCCCGCCGTGGCGGCTCTGCAGAAGTCCGACCTGATCCTGGCCCTGGGAGCACGGTTCGACGACCGTGTCACCGGTGACGTCGACTCTTTCGCCCCCGGCGCCAAGGTCATCCACGCCGACATCGACCCGGCGGAGATCGGCAAGATCCGTGAGGCCCAGGTGCCGATCGTCGGTGACGCCCGCGAGGTTCTCCTCGCACTGACCGACGCCATGTCGTCCCTCCCGACGCCGCAGATCACTGACTGGCGCGGCTATCTCGACACGCTCAAGGCCGACTTCCCGCGCGGCTACGAGTGGCCGGCCGACGGCAAGCTCGCCCCGCAGTTCGTCCTCGAGAACCTCTCGGAGATCGCCGGTCCGGACGCCATCTACGTCGCCGGTGTCGGCCAGCACCAGATGTGGGCGGCCCAGTTCATCGACTACGAGAAGCCGCGTACCTGGCTGAACTCCGGGGGACTGGGGACGATGGGCTACTCCATTCCCGCAGCCATGGGGGCCAAGGCGGCCTGCCCTGGCACCGAGGTCTGGGCGATCGACGGCGACGGCTGCTTCCAGATGACCAACCAGGAGCTCGTCACCTGTGCGGTCGAGGGACTGCCGATCAAGGTCGCCCTGATCAACAACGGCAATCTGGGCATGGTCCGCCAGTGGCAGACCCTGTTCTTCGACAAGCACTACTCGAACACCAACCTCAAGCCCGGCGAGACCTATCTCCCGGATTTCGTGGGGCTGGCAGAGTCCATGGGCTGTGCCGCCTTCCGCGTCACAGAGAAAG
>NZ_CACZOO010000100.1 GCF_902782855.1 uncultured Corynebacterium sp. | reverse complement strand
GGCACAGTGCGGCACAGTGCGGCACAGCGCGCGGTCAACCCGGCGCTACGCCAGCCCGGCGCTACGCCAGCCCGCCGCTGTACAGGTTGAACCTGTCGTCCCGGGTGAAGCCGGTGAGCAGCAGCCCGGACTCCTTCGCCATGTCGACGGCCAGGGACGTCGCCGCGGACACCGCGATCAGCCCGGAGAACCCCGCGAGCACCGCCTTCTGCACCAGCTCGAAGGACGCCCGGGAACTCATCACCAGGTAGGCCGGGGTGTCCGGGTCGCCGTCCGGACCGAGACCCGCGTCGACCGTGCGCTGCCGGACGTCACCGGGCAGTCGGTCAGCCAGTAGCAGCGCACCGATGACCTTGTCGGCGGCGTTGTGGCGTCCGACGTCCTCCCGGATGACCAGGGGACGCCCGTCGGCGGTGAACGCCCCGGCGGCATGGATGCCGCCGGTCTTCCGGAACGACCGCTGCCCCTCGGCGAGCCGCCGCGGCATCGACACGACCAGCTCCGCGGTGGGGTGCACCGGCGTCAGCGTGTACCGCTTCTCCTTCATGAGGTCGTCGATCGACGTCGTCCCGCACACCCCGCACGCGGAGTTCGTCACCAGGTTGCGCACCGGCAGTTCACGCGCACCCCGGGGCACGGTGACCCCGCCGACCGGAAGTGTCGGGCAGGACGCCCCGGTGGCCGGACGCGGGAGTACGGGGGCCGGTCGAGACGAGCCCTGAGCGCCCTGGGAGCCCTGGGAGCCCTGTAGGCCCTGGGATTCCTGCGAATCCCGGGGGGCCCGGGGATCCGGGGACGCCGGGACGCCACAGGTGGACGCCGTGGCGTCCCGCAGCGAGATGTCCAGCGTGTTGTACGTGTTCCCGCCCATCGGCCCGACCGCCCCGGCACAGTACCGCGCCTCGGCGACGTCCGTCCTCGTGGTGATGACACCCTCGGCGTGCAGCAGCCCGTGGACCAGCTCGATGTCGTTCCCCGGCGTCCTCATCGTGGTGGTGAGGTCGGTACCGTCGACGCGGATCTGCAGCGGCTCCTCCACAGCGAGGGTGTCTGCACGGGTGTCCACCTCGACCGCCGGGTGGCCCGGCGAGCCGTCCCCGAGCCGTACCTTCGTCACCCGTGCTTTCTCGGTCAACCTACCCATGTGTGCGCAGCGTACTCCGGAGCCCTACTTCTCGTCCGCCGGCATCGGCGGCATGTCCCCGGCACGCTTCCCGGTGGGTTCCAGATGGACCGGGGTGGACTTGAATACCGGGGTGTTGGACTTGTCCACCGCGTTGTCGAGCGGGATGACCACGTTGGCCTCGGGGAAGTAGGTGGTGCAGCCACCTCGGGAGTGGTCGTACTCCACGACGCGGAAGTCGGGGGCCCGGCGCTCACCGTCGGGGAAACTGGAGACGATGTCCACCATGTCACCGTCGCGCAGTCCCCGTTCGACGCAGTCCTCCCTGTTCATCAGGACAACGCGGCGTCCACCCTTGATCCCGCGGTAGCGGTCGTCCATACCGTAGATGGTGGAATTGTACTGGTCATGGGTGCGGACCGTGTTCATCATCAGTTCGCCGGGCTTCAGGACGACCGGGTCGATCTCGTTGACGGTGAGGTGGGCCTTGCCGTCGGCGGTGGTGAACCTCCGCTCGCGGGGCCCGTTGGGCAGGTAGAAACCGCCCGGGTGGTTGAGACGCTCGTTGAAGTTCTCGAAGCCGGGGATGGTGGCCGCAATGTGGTCGCGCAGTACATCGTAACTGTCGATCATCGGCTGCCAGAAGTCGTCGCCGAAGGTCTCGCGTCCGATGGAGCAGAGGATGTCGACCTCGCTCCTGAGATCGGAGTTGCGGTGGAAGCGGCGCTTACCGGTGGAGGCGTGGACCTTCCCGGCGGAGTCCTCCACAGTGACGGACTGGCGTCCGGACTTCTGCATGTCCAGGTCCGTGCGGGCCCGCACCGGGAGGATCAGGGAGCGGCGTCCCGGCCAGGCGTGGGAACCGTTCGGCTTGGTCGACAGATGCACGGTGAGCTCGTTGGCTGCCATGCCGCGTTCCAGGACCGCCGTGTCGGACGCGACGCGGACCAGGTTGCCGCCCAACGACAGGAAGAACTTCACCTTGCCGTCTCGCATGGCCTGCAGTGAAGCGACAGTGTCGTAACCGTGCTTGCGGGGGACGGGGAACCCGAACTCCTCCTCGATCGCGGCGAGGAAACTCTCCGGGGACTTCTCCCAGACGCCCATGGTGCGGTCGCCCTGGACGTTGGAGTGGCCGCGCAGTGGGGCGGTACCGCAGCCGGGCTTGCCGATCCGGCCGGTGATCAGCAGCGTGTTCACCATCTCCTGGATGGTGGCGACCGCGTTCTTGTGCTGGGTCGCGCCGAGGGTCCAGGTGATGATGGTGCTGGACGCGGCCTCGATGGCGTCGACCATGCCGAGGACCTGGGACCGTGGGATGCCGTGGGCGGCGGCCAGCCCGTCGTCGTCGAGGGTTTCCAGGTGCGCCTTGAAGGCGTCGAAACCGGTGGTGTACGTGTCCAGGAACCAGTGGTCGATGACATTGTCACGGGCGACGAGTTCCTTGTTCACCGCGAGGAACAGGGCCCGGTCACCGTCGAGCCGGACCTGGAGGTAGTCGTCGGCGAGCTTCTCCTTGAACCCCAGGTAGGTCTTCACCGCCTGTGGTTCGCGGAAGGCCATGAGCCCTGCCTCCGGCATCGGGTTCAGGGCGATGATCCTCCCGCCGTTCTCCTTGCAGCGGGAGTAGGCGGTCAACGCGCGCGGGTGGTTGGTCCCCGGGTTCTGGCCGACGGAGATCAGCAGGTCGGTGGTGTGGAAGTCGTTGATCGTCACCGAGCCCTTGCCGAGGCCGAGGGTGGCTGAAAGGGCGGATCCGGTGGACTCGTGGCACATGTTCGAGCAGTCCGGCAGGTTGTTGGTACCGAGCCGGCGGGCCAGCAGCTGGACGGCGTAGGCGGACTCGTTGACGGCCTTGCCGGAGGTGTAGAACACCGCCTCGTCGGGGTCCACGGACCGCAGCTCCCCGGCGATCATCGCGATCGCGGCGTCCCAGCTGATCGGCCGGTAGTGGCCGTCGCCGGAGTCACGGTCGTAGACCAGGGGGTGGGTGATGCGTCCCTGCCTGCCGAGCCAGTGGTCGGTCTTCTCGCGGAGTTCCTCGACGGTGTACCTCGCCCAGAAGTCCGGGCCGGCCTTGGTCGGTGTTGTCTCCTCGGCGACGGCCTTGGCGCCGTTCTCGCAGAATTCGACGATGTTGAGGTCGTGCTGGTCCGGTTCGGGCCAGGCGCAGCCGGGGCAGTCGAAGCCCTTGTGCTTGTTGATGGTCAGCAGTGAGGGGCCGGCGTTGTTCGGCAGCGCGTACTGCATGGCGTGGAGGACGGCGGGAATGCCCGTCGCGACCTTCTCGTTCTCACTGACACGGGGGTGGTCGTACCGGTTGGCCACCGGATTCACCTGTTCGGTGACCGGAGGGAGTCCCTGCGCATTCGTCATCCCTCCGATGCTAGCCATGTCGGTGACCGGCGGCACACCGGGGACCGTCAGATTCTGCCGAACGACCGTCTCATTCCACGGGACGCGCCGCACGCTCCCGGACCTGTGTGATGAGTCGCTGTGCGGCGGCGAGCAGGTCGGCGTCGGAGGCGTCGGGGCCGACCCGCCGGCCGGCGGCGAGACCGATGAGGAAGGAGGTCACCGGTGCGGCGGGCCGGGACCGGTCGTGGGCGACGGTGCCGGTGAGCGCCAGGACATCGCCGACGGTGGCGTCCACCATCGAGGGGTCGAGGTCGAGTTCCGCGGCGACCTCGGCCAGCCATGCCAGCATCGCGGCCTTCTCCTCGGGGGACCCCTTCGCGGGCTTCTTCTGCGTGTTCTCGGTCATGGCACCCAGTGTAGGACGCCGTTCCGCACTGTCGGCCGGTCTCCCCGCCGGTCTCCCCGCCGGTCTCCCCGCAGGTCCCGCCGGTCGGGGAGGTCAGGATGCGGTGGCGTCGCGGTGCGAGTCCGGGTCATAGAGGGCACCTGCGGCGGCGAGCAGCATCTCTCCCGTCTGCGGGCCGAAGCTCAGGGCCTGTGAGTCGGGGATCGCGAGGATGCGGCGGTCCCGGCCCGCCGTCGTCTGCGCTATGCCGGGCCGGGTGAGCAGGCCGTCGACGTTGCCGGTGGACTGCAGACCGGCGGACATCATGACCAGGACGTCCGGGTCCAGTTTCGCGAGCGCCTCCGCCGTCGCCGGGGCCATGTCGGTGATGCCGTTCTCCTTGGCGACGTCCACCGCACCGAGACCCTCGATGAGTTCACTGGTGCCGGAGTCCGGGCCGAGGATGTAGAAGACACCCCCGTCGCCGCGGGCGTAGAGGAACGCCGCGCGCAGCGGGGTGCCGTCGGTGGTGGCGTCGGCCAGGTCCCTGATGGTGTCACGGGCCTGTTCTGCCTCGTCGCCGGCGCGTTCGGCGAGCTTGCGCCCCTCGTCCGGGAGCCCGACGATGTCCGCGACGGTCGTGATCGATTCGGCGACGGCCTCAGGAGTGTACTCGGGGTCCTCCATCATCACGACCGGCACACCGGCCTCGCGGATCTGCCGGACGGCGTCCTCCGGGCCCACGGAGGCGTTGAGGATGATGAGTGAGGGACGGAGGTTGAGCACCGCCTCCGCACTGATCGAGTGGCCGCCGTGGGTCACGACGGGAAGGTCCGCGAGGCTCGGCTCCATGGACGAGACGGTGCGTCCGACGATGTTGTCGCGCAGCCCCAGGCCTGCCAGCGTCCGCGAGAGCGTGCCGGAGATGTCGAGCGGGATGATACGGGAGACATCATCGACGGTGACGTCGACGCCGTCGGCGTCGGTGAGGCTGACGGGCAGAGCCGGCCGCGGGTCCGCGGTGACGGGTGTGACGTCTCCGACGAGGGGTGCGTAGGAGACACCACGGGTGTCGGTCGCGGCGGGAACGGCGTCGGCGTCCGGGAAGGCCTCGACGGCGGCGTCGAAGGAGGTCTCGTGCGCGTCGCCCACGCCGCCACCGTTCTCCGATCCGACACCGCAGGCGGCGAGCCCGACGGTGAGGGAGAGGGTGAGGCCGACGGAGAGGACGGTGGCGAGGGGACGCCGTCGGCGTCCGGACAGGATGACACTCATACAGACGAACCTATCACGGAGGTGAGGTGAGCCTAAGGCGGTGGGTGTGTCGTCGCCCGTCACTCTGCGGTGAGTTCCGGCCGGTGGTGCGTCGTGAGTTCGCCGAGGGTGTGCGCCGCGATCTTCCGGGCCATACGCGGCAGTTCCTCACGCCACGCCGTTCCGGCGGAGTCGCCGGCGTCGTCGCTGATCACCTTGATCAGCTGCACCGGCACGCCGAACCAGCGGGCGACGGAGGCGACGGCGTAGCCCTCCATGTCGACGATGTCGGCGTCCTCGGCGAGGCGGTCGCGGAGGGTGGCAGACTCGACGAAGACGTCCCCGGTCGCCAGGGTGACGGAGGACGCCGCGTCCCGTTCGATCCCGTCGAGGGTGTCCGGCGTGAGACCGGGGAGCCGGGTCTCGGCGGTGAGGTCGAGCGGCGGGTATTCGTCGGACCCGGTGAAGGCGGCGACGGAGGAGTGAGAGAAATCGTGGAGCAGGACTCGGCCGATGCGGTGCACGCCGGTCAGTCCCGGGCGCAGCGCGCCGGCGGTGCCGATGTTGATGATGCCGCTGGGCAGGCCGCCGGCGCGCAGGTAGCGGTGCAGGCAGTCGGTGAGGGAGAGGGTGGTGTGTATCCTGCCGATCCCGGTGAGCAGCACCGGCAGGTCGTCGAGGCCCTCGGTGAGGTGCGTGGCCTCACCGGCCATTGCGACGACCAACAGCGGGCGCCCCGGGGTGATCTCCCCGTGGTACAGGCTCAAGGAGGAGTGCATGTAGCTGTCAGATGGGCGGTTCATCAGGCCAAGTTTAGGGAAGTCGGATTCGGTCGCGCCGGGCGCGGACGGAAGAACGGATCGTCACCGTACCGAATACACCCCCGTTTGAGGGTGACGTTAGGCGTACCTATTCAAACAAGAGAAGCTGCCCGGTGTGTTTTCCTGCGTTGAGGAGACCCGCCGTCGGGCCCGGGTCCATCTTCGCCACGAGGAAACAGGTGGACGGCCGGGGCAGGGTCACCAGGAAGGGCGGGAACAGGTGAACCCGCTCAACCCCGGTACTTTCGGCATTGTCTCAGCGGTGGGTGCCGGGCCTGCGGCAGGGGCTCATTGTCTCCGTTCCTGCCGTAGGACCTGCCGTGTTCCTTTTGAAGGCCAGAGGTCTGGACCGCAGACGATACAGGTCAACTCTCCTGGGCCTGTGCGACCCAGTCGAGGTACTCCCTGGTCACGGTGCCGGTGACATAGTCGCCGGTGAAGCAGCTCAGATCGAGGCCGTCGAGCTGCTGGTCGGTCTGCCCGTCGAGGATCGCAGCTTCCAGGTCCTCGACCTCCTGGTAGATCAGGTGGTCGGCGCCGAGCAGTTCACAGATCTCGGGGATCGTCCGGCCGTGCGCGATGAGCTCGGACTCGGTGGGGATGTTGATCCCGTAGACGTGCGGGTAGCGGATCGGCGGGGCGGCGGAGGCGAAAGTCACCTTCCGGGCACCGGCGGCGCGGGCCATCTCGATGATCTGCGAGCTGGTGGTGCCGCGGACGATCGAGTCGTCCACGAGCAGCACGTGCTTGCCCTTGAATTCGGTGGACATGGCGTTGAGCTTCTGCCGGACACTCTTCTTGCGCACCGCCTGACCCGGCATGATGAACGTGCGCCCGACGTAGCGGTTCTTGAAGAATCCCTCGCGGTACTCGATGTCGAGGACACGGGCGACCTCCATGGCGGCGGGACGCGCCGAGTCGGGGATCGGCATGACCACGTCGACGTCCTCGACCGGCATGTGCTCCACGATGGTCTTCGCCAGCCGGGCACCCATGCGCAACCGCGAGTCGTAGACGGAGATGCCGTTCATCACGGAGTCCGGGCGGGCGAGGTAGACGTACTCGAAGGAGCACGGCTTGAGGACCGGGGCGTCCGCGCACTGCCGGGCGTGCAGTTTGCCGTCGGGGGTGATGAAGACCGCCTCACCGGGGGCGAGCTCCCGGACCAGTTCATAGTTGCCGTTCTCCAGCACCAGCGACTCGGAGGCGACGACCCACTCGTCGTGCGCGTCGGGACGTTCCTCGAGCTGGGCGGGGCTGGGGTGACGGCGCCCGAGCACCATCGGGCGGATGCCGAAGGGGTCACGGAAGGCGAGCAGACCGTGGTGCGCGATGAGTGCGACGACGGCGTAGGCGCCTTCGATGCGGCGGTGCGTCGCGGCGACCGCGCTGAAGATCCCCTCCGGGGTCAGGTCGGTCGGGCCGGTCGTGTCCTGAAGCTCGGACGCGAGGACGTTGAGCAGCAGCTCGGTGTCGCTGGAGGAGTTGACGTGCCGCCGGTCACGGTGACGGAGCTCGTCAGTGAGCTCCCTGGTGTTCGTCAGGTTCCCGTTGTGCACCAGGGTGATGCCGTAGGGGGAGTTGACGTAGAACGGCTGCTGCTCCTCCTCGGAGGACGCCGCGCCGCGGGTCGCGTACCGCACGTGGCCGAGACCGACGTTGCCGAGCAGGGAACGCATGTCGCGGGTGCGTACCACCTCGCGGACCTGGCCGCGGGCGTGGAAGGTGTGGAGGTGGCCGCTGATCTCGGCCGTGGCCATGCCGGTCGAGTCCTGGCCGCGGTGCTGCAGGAGCAGGAGAGCGTCGTAGATGTCCTGGTTGACCGGGCTGTTGCCGATCATTCCGACGATGCCGCACATGGTTGTGTGTGTTTCCTCACTGACTGGTCGGTGGTGACCCTGCAGAGACTACGCCGCCGGACCCCCGGAAACCGACTCGGCACCAGTGGGTTGACCCTGGTCGTGCGGGTTGCTAGCGTAGACGGGTCCAGTTGTGCGTACGGTCTGACCGTGAATCTTCCCGGTCAGGCCGTCGACGTATGTCGGACAGAAGCATTCAACCACTTTGTCACAGGCCCTCCGCCCTCATGCGGCCGCGTCGTCACCACGGCAGCGAGCAACCCCGGTTACTGAACCGGGGAAGCGTCAGTTGCCCTCAATGACGCGGTTTACGCCCGGGTGGTCACGGGAACCGTGGCGAGAAAGGCACAAGGTCATTTCGTCATGACGATGACTGATCCCATCGCGGACATGCTGTCCCGCGTGCGGAACGCGTCCAACGCGTACCACGACAGCGTGTCCATGCCGTCCTCCAAGATCAAGGCGAACATCGCCGAGATCCTGAAGAAGGAAGGCTACATCGCCGACTTCACCGTCGAAGAGGCCGCCAAGGTCGGCAAGCAGCTCACCCTGGAGCTCAAGTACTCCAACTCCCGTGAGCGTTCCATCGCCGGCGTCCGCCGCGTCTCCAAGCCGGGTCTGCGCGTGTACGCCAAGTCCACCAACCTCCCGAAGGTCCTCGGTGGCCTGGGTGTGGCGATCATCTCCACTTCCCAGGGCCTGCTGACCGACCGTGAGGCGACCGAGAAGGGCGTGGGTGGGGAAGTCCTCGCCTACGTCTGGTAGAAGGAGGACGCAGCACAATGTCACGTATCGGTAAGGCCCCCGTGGCCGTCCCCGCCAACGTCACCGTCACCATCGACGGTCAGACCGTCGAGGTCAAGGGTCCGAAGGGCACTCTGTCCCAGGCGATCCCGGCCCCGATCTCCGCCGCCCAGGAGGGGAACGAGATCATCGTCTCCCGTCCGGACGACAACCGTAAGAACCGCTCCCTGCACGGTCTCTCCCGCTCGCTGATCAACAACATGGTCGTCGGCGTGACCGAGGGTTACACCCAGAAGATGGAGATCTTCGGTGTCGGTTACCGCGTCCAGGCCAAGGGCAGGAACCTCGAGTTCGCTCTCGGCTACTCCCACCCGGTCCTCATCGAGGCTCCGGAGGGCATCACCTTCGCGGTCGACGGAAACACCAAGTTCTCTGTCGCAGGTATCGATAAGCAGCAGGTCGGACAGATCTCCGCCAACATCCGTCGTCTGCGGAAGGACGATCCCTACAAGGGTAAGGGCATCCGCTACGAGGGTGAGCAGATCCGTCGCAAGGTCGGAAAGACGGGTAAGTAATGTCTCAGAGCAACGACAAGAAGCGTCTCCCGGTGGGCAAGGACATCTCCACCCGCCGTCGCATCGCACGTCAGCGCCGTCACTACCGTCTGCGCAAGAACATCTCCGGTACCGCCGAGACCCCGCGTCTCGTCGTCCACCGCACCTCCCGTCACATGCACGTCCAGCTGATCGACGATGTCGCCGGTCACACCCTGGCCGCCGCGTCCACCACCGAGGCCGACATCCGGTCCCTGGAGGGTGACCCGAAGGCCCGCGGTGCCCGCGTCGGTCAGCTCCTC
>NZ_CACZOO010000099.1 GCF_902782855.1 uncultured Corynebacterium sp. | reverse complement strand
CGCCGAGGAGCACGTCACCGCGCTGGCGCGTGAGACCGGGGAGAGCGCGTTCCTCTCCGCCCGGCGCGGGGACGAGACGGTGTGCCTGCTCCGGGCGGACGGCAGCTTCCCCGTGAGATCCTTCGTCCTCTACGAGGGGAGACGTTTCCCGCTCGGTGTCGCCTCCGCGGGACTGGCGATCCTGTCGTTCATGCCCGACACGTCAGTGGACCGCTACCTGGGCCAGGCGGGGCTCGAGCGGGAGTACGGGGAGTCGCATTCCGTCACCCGGATCCGTGGGCGCGTCGCCGACACGCGGCGGCTGGGCTACGCGGTGAACCCGGGGCTCCTCGTCGAAGGGAGCTGGGGGCTGGGGGCGGCGGTGTTCGGTTCCGGCGGGCAGCCCTCATGGGCGTTGAGTCTCACCGGGATCGAGCACCGGTTCGGCGAGGACCGGCGACGCGACATGGGGAAACTCCTTCTCGAGCATGCCCACCAGCTGTCGCAGCGGCTCGCCCGACGGTGACGGGGCCCGGGTCACCCGGTGGCCTGTGCGTGGTTCCGGCGGGGATGCACCGGCTCCTCGGGCAGCTCGCCGAGATCGCGGGCGCGACGGACGCAGTCCCGCCGACTGGTGACGCCCAGGGCCCGGTACAGGTTGCGGAGGTACCACTTGACCGTGTTGATCCCCAGAAACAGGTTGTCCGCGATCTCACGGTTGGTGCGTCCGGCGTCGACCAGGGCGAGGATCTCCCGTTCCCGCTGGCTGAGCGGGTGGATCCCCCGGTCCCCGTTGTCCGGCTCCCCGGCGTCGACCGGTGGCACTGACGGCCCGGGGGCGGGGTCGACGGTGCCGGCGCTGTTCTCCGTCAGCCGTTCCACCAGCGGCAGCACAACGGGGCCGGAGTCCCGCAGCAACTGGTTGAAACCGCTTCCGGCGGAGTCGACGAGGACCTCCCGGAGAGTCCGCTCCGCACGGCCGCGTGCTCCCCGGACCTCGAAGGCGCCGACGAGGAGCAGCCTGTCCCGCATGGCCTGGAACCGGTTCCCCTGCCGCTCATCGAGGTCGATCAGGTTCCTCGCGCGGGTGACCAGGGTCCCCTCGTCGGGGACGGGGAGTGCGTCCATGGCCAGGGCGAGGTCGAGCCGGGTCATCTCCTCGGAGAAGAATCTCCGGTCGCGCGCGGTCGCATCGTCCGGGAGCACGGGACGCGCCACCGGGAGGCCCAACCGCGCCCGGACGGTCGACATCCTGGTCCACAGTCTGGTGAGGGAGAGTGTCCGCCCGGCCTGCTCCCCCTGTTCCAGCAGGAGTTCCGCGCCCTCCCGGTCACCGCGACCCGCCCGGATGAAGGCGAGGGACTCGTAGACGGGGACCATGAAGTCGACGACGCCGGCGCGCTGCCCGATGCGGAGCGACTCCTCCAGCTCCTCTTCGGCACGGTCGAGCTCCCCCAGCTGGTAGTGCAGCTTCCCCAGCAGGCCCGACGCCAGTCTGGCGGCGTGGGAGTGCCTGCCCGACCGCTCGGAGGCGGCGAAGAGGGCACGTTCCCAGTGATGCTTCGCCATCGCGGTGTCGAGGCGGCGCAGTGCCACGAGTCCGGCGTAGCACTCCCCGTAGACCTCACTGAAGCTCCCCTTGACCTGCCGGTGGTACGTCCTCGCCCACTGTTGGAGCCGGGTGGCCTCGGTGTCCCGTCCGCGCTCGATCTCGTTGAAGGTGAGGACGTTCGCCGCCACGGACACCGTCCACGGGTCCAGGTCGGCGGCCTCGTCGAGGACCTCGGGCCGGAGGCGGTCGTCATCGGACACGCGGTCCCGGTACATCTCGAGGCATTCCCTGATGACGCGGGCGTCCCTGGTCAGCAGGAAGCGGTCACCGTCACTGAGCGCTCCGTTCCCGGCCACGGCGTCCTCGAGCCGGAGCAGTGACCTGTTGGCCTCCTCCGGAAAATGGAGGAGGCAGTGGGCCCAGGCGACCGAACGTTGCAGCCAGGGGCGGCCACCGGTCGTCTCCGGCGGCAGCTTGTCCACGAGGGAGAGAAGTGTCGACATGCGTGAACGCTCGACGAGGAGGAGGGACTCCCTCTCCACGGCGTCCACCGCGAAATCGGGTTCACCGGCCAGGAGCGCATGATCGACCGCGGGGGCGAGCATGCCGTGCCCCCGGAACCAGTGTGCGGCGCGGAAGTGGAGGTCCGGGACGTCGTCGGGGAGGGTCCTCCCGAGCCTGCGCCGCAGGAAGCCCCCGAAGAGATGGTGGTACCGGTACCATTCCCCGACATCGTCGAGGCGTTGCAGGAAGAGGTCCCCCGCGAGGATCTCCTCCAGGAGGGGACCCGCGTCAGCCCGTCCGGTGAGATGCGACGCCAGGTCGGGGCTGATCCGGGAGACCACCGACGTCCGCATGAGGAAGTCGAGCAGGTCGGGTTCCAGGAGGTCCAGGACATTCTCCGCCAGGTACTCCCCGATGCTGTTCTGCCGGGAGGGGAGGTCATCCAGCAGCGCCGGCAGGTCGGGTCTGCGGTCGAGTGACAGGGTGGTGAGCTGGAGTGCGGCGATCCACCCCTCCGTGCGGTTGTAGAGTGCCGACAGTTCGGTGTGGTTCAGCGACAGTCCCTTGACGTCCGTGAGGAACTGCCGGGTCTCCCGGTGGTCGAAGCGCAGGATGCGGGAGTCGACCTCCACCAGCTGGTCCCGTACCCGCAGTGTGACCAGCGGCAGGCCCGCGGTCGAGCGGCTGGTCACGATGAACCCGAGCTGGTCCCCGGAATAGTTGATCATCCCGGTCAGGATCGAGCGGGTCCGACTGTCGGTGACGAGATGCCAGTCGTCCAGGAACACGACGGTCCTGCCGTCCGCCCGGTGCACGAGGTTGATGAGCAGAGGAACCAGGTACTTCTCGGCGTCATCGGGGCGGTCCTCGAGGATCTGGGTCAGGTTCCCGCCGTCGTCGGGCAGGACGTGGCTGAGGCATTCGGTGAGGTGGCTGAGAAACCACAGTGGACTGTTGTCGTCGTCGTCGAGGGAGAGCCACGCGGTCCGGGTTCCCTCCTGCGCCATCGTGGACATCCACTGCGCCGCCAGGGTCGATTTCCCGAACCCGGCCGGGGCGTGGATGAGGGTCAGCCGGCGTTCCCGGACGTCATCGAGCAGTCGGTCGATCCTCGGGCGACCCACCCATCTGCCCACCGGGGTGGGGGCCTGGAACCGTGTGGACGCGCTCGGAGGTATGGGGGTCATCTGGGTGTCCTTCCTGCCCGCGACATGGCGTCCCGGGATTGATGCATGTCACATTCTACAAGGAAAAGAGACGTGAATCACTGAACCACCCGGGCACCACCCCTCCCCACCACCCCGGGTGGTCTCCTACGGGAACCACCCGCGGAAACCTTGTTTCACCAGCGAAGTCATCCGTAGTGTCTGCGGCACGGACCGATCCCGGAATGCCGGGGCGGAGCCGATAACCACAACTTCAGGCGCAGGAGAGACTGTGCGCCGTGAGCCAGGGAGGAACACAGATCGATGAGCTATCTGATCAACATCGACAACGGCGGAACTCTCACCGACATCTGCGTCGCCGACGGCGACACCATCTTCTACACCAAGACACTGACGACCCCGGCGGACCTGTCCGACTGCTTCTTCACCGGGATATCCAAGATCGCCGAGGAGATCTCCGGCACCGACAATCTGCCGGAGTTCCTGCGGCGGACGGATCTGATCCGGTACTCGTCCACCCAGGGAACCAACGCCCTGGTCGAACGCAAGGGTCCTAGCATCGGTCTCATCACCGACGAGACCGGTCTCCCGGACCGCCTCCGGTTCGACGACAACACCACGGACCTGTTCAACGACCTCATCGGATCCCGCGTCGTCGACATCGGTACCGCCGACCCCGGTGACCGGGACCGGGAGGCCGCCCTCGTCAGGGCGATCAACACTCTGATCACGGCAGGAGCCGAACGCCTGGTCGTGTCCATGGCCGACGCCGACCGCGAGCGGACGCTGAAGCGCATCTTCCTCGCCCGGTTCCCGCGGCATCTGCTCGGTTCGGTGCCGGTCCTGTTCGCCCGCGAGTTCTCCGATGACCGCACCGAGGTCCGCAGGGTGTGGTCGGCGGTGCTCAACAGCTTCCTCCACCCCACGCTGGAGCGGTTCCTCTACAGCGCAGAGCACAGGCTCCGCGCGCACAAGATCAAAAAGCCCCTGCTCATCTACCGGAATGACGGAGCCTCCTCACGGGTCGCCAAATCGGTCGCACTCAAAACGTACTCGTCCGGGCCACGGGGCGGACTCGAGGGCGCACGGTCACTGGCCGAGACCTACGGACTGCCGCACGTCCTCATGATCGACGTGGGCGGGACGACGACCGATGTCGGCGAGGTCGATGACCTGCGCATATCCGCTGACCGGCGGGGACGGGTGGAGAACGTCCCCACGTCGATCGAGCTCAGTGACGTCCGGTCGGCCGGAGTCGGAGGCAGCTCGGTGATCCGGGCGGTGGACGGGCGGATCACGGTGGGACCGGACAGCGTCGGAGCCGCCCCCGGACCGGCCTGCTTCGGGTTCGGCGGCACGGAGGCCACCATCACCGACGTCAACCTGCTGCTCGGCGTCCTGGACCCGGAGACCTACCTCAACGGCGAACTCCGCCTGGACCCTGAGCGTTCGCGCCAGGCCGTCCTGAGGAATGTCGCGGAACCGCTCGGGATCACCCTCGAGGAGGCGTTGACCAGGATGGAGAAGGCGCACGCCTCCCGGATCGCAGACGCCTTCCGGCCACAGGTCCGCAGCGACGGGGACACCACCCTCGCCGTCTTCGGCGGCGGTGGACCGATGAGCGCCTGCCTCGCGGCCCGGCTCGCGGGAGTCCGTCAGGTGATCATCCCGCGACTGGCGGCCGTGTTCTCCGCGTACGGCATCAGTTTCTCCGACATCGCCCAGGACTTCGAGGTCGAGATCACCGGGAAAACGGACGCCCAGGTGAACACGGACCGTCAGGAACTGCTGGAGCAGGCCGAACGCTACATGTTCCAGGAAGGACATGATCTCGACGAGTGCGAGACCGAATGGACCGTCATCCACGAGAACAGTGACGGCAGTGAACACCATCGGTCACGTCCGGGGGACACCGGCGGCGCCGACAGTGGCACCGACAGCGGCACCGACGGTGGCACCGACAGTGGACTCCACCGGATCCTGCGGCTGACCGCCCGGCACATCCTGCCCCACCCGGCGGTGAAGCACTCCGTGTCCACGTCCGCCTGCGCACCACACCCCGCAGGAACCCGGACACTGCTGACCGTAGGAGAGGCAGGGAGCGGTACCACATCCGTCCCCGTCCTCGTGCTCGAGGACCAGCCGGCCGGAGCGTCCGGAGAGGGGCCGGCCATCGTCGAAGGCCCCTTCTTCACGGCCCGGGTGCCCGGGGGCTGGGACTTCACCGTCTCTGACGCGGGCGATCTCATTCTCAACGACCGACAGGAAAGGAAGAACTGACCATGAAGGTCCCCATGACCGAGTATCTTCTCATCGACCTCGACAGCGAACGCTGGCTGTGCCGGATCTGCGGGCACGATTTCGGCAGCGCCCGCGGAAACTACAAGGAAGGGACGCTCGTCTACGACCGCAACCCGGAGGAGATCCATCCCCCGGTGATCGATCCGGAGAAGTACGAGTACACGTTCTCACCTGATCCGACCTACTGCCGGATCCTCGAGTACTACTGCCCCACCTGCGGCACCCAGATCGAAGCCGAGTACCTGCCGCCCGGACATCCCCCGACAGTGGACATGATCTGGGACATCGACGCGCTCAGAAGCAGGTGGGAGACGGCGGGGACGGATCCCCTGACCGTGGTCAACTACGGCCCCGGTGAGAACGCGGTGGCGGATCTCCGGCCCCGGTTCCACGAGGGAGACACTTCGACAACCGACGACCCCGGTGCCGCTGACCGGCACGGGAACTGAAGGGGAGCAGAACCATGAAACGCATTTCCGTCGATATCGGTGGAACATTCACCGACTGCTTCTTCGCGTGGGACGACATCTACGTCGAGTCGAAGTCCCTGACCACGCACCACAATCTCGCCCTCGGGTTCAACGCGGCGCTGGACAACGCCTGTGCCCGAGCCGGCCTCGACCGTGGGGACGTCCTGCGTGAGGTGGACTCGGTACGCTACGCCACGACCCTGGGGACGAACGCCCTCATCGAGGGAAAGGGACCGCGGGTCGGTGCCATCGTGACACACGGATTCGAGGACACGATCCACATCTCCAGGTCGAAGGGTTACGGAGCCGGCCTGGACGAGCAGAAGCAGGGGGACATGGCGGACGCGGAGCGTCCCGAACCCATCGTGCCCCGGAGCCTGGTCCGTTCGGTCAGGGAGCGGGTGGATTCGGTGGGCGAGGTGCTTGTCCCACTGGACCGCGAGGATATCCGCGCCCAGGTCCGTGAACTGGTCGACAACGGTGCCGAGGCCATCGTCGTCGCACTGACGAATGCCACGGAGAACCCGGACCATGAACAGCAGGTGCTCGAGGTCATCCTCGACGAGTACCCGGCGCATGAGCTGGGTGCCATTCCGGTGCTGCTCAGCAGCCAGGTCTCCGGACGGAAGGGCGAGTACGTCCGTGCCCAGTCGACGATCATCGACGCGTTCCTCCACGAGACGATGTTCCACGCCCTCAACCAGCTGTCGTCGAATCTGCGGGACTCGGGGTACGCCAAACCGATGATGGTCATCCACAACTCGGGTGGTATGGCCCAGCCCAACTCCACCGACGCCCTCCAGACGATCCACTCGGGGCCGATCGCCGGAGTGGGCGGCGCACAGCACCTGTCGGAGAGCACCGGTATGGGCGCGGTCGTGTCGATGGACATGGGAGGGACGTCCTTCGACATCGGTATGGTGCCGGAAGGCGGTGTGCAGCACTACGACTTCCAGCCCACCATCGGACGCTGGCTGGTCAGTGTGCCGATGATCCACCTCAACACCCTCGGTGCCGGTGGCGGGTCAGTGGCGTCCTTCGACAGGATCCACAAGACGGTGAAGATCGGTCCGGAATCTGCGGGGTCCGACCCGGGACCGGCCTGCTACGACAGAGGCGGAATGCTCCCCACCGTCACGGACGCGGACCTGCTGCTCGGGTACCTGGACCCGGAGAACTACGCCAACGGTTTCATCAGGCTCAACCCGAAGCGTTCCGTGTTCGTCATCGAGGAGGAGCTCTGCGACGAACTGGACCTGGACCCGGTTGACGCGGCGAAGGTGATCAAGCGGACGGTCGACGAGCAGATGGCGATCGGCATCGAGATGGAGCTGCGCTCCCGCGGCGGTGTGGTCGAGGACTACACGATGGTCGCCTACGGCGGGAACGGTCCGTTGCACGCCTGCGGCATCGCCGAACACGCCGGCATATCCCGCATTCTCTTCCCCCCGTTCGCCTCGGTGTTCTCGGCTCTCGGGGCGGGGAACCTGAAGCCCCTGCACATCCACGAGCGCAGCGCCTACGTGGTCCTCTACGAGCCGATCAGCAGGTCACTGTTCGACGAGTACGCGCGGTTCAACGCCTACGTCGAGGAGCTTGAGCGGCGGGGCAGGGAGGATCTCGAACGACAGGGGTATGACGGCTCCCTGGTCCGGCACCGGCTCGAGATGGACATGCGGTACGGGAACCAGCTGGCCACCACCGCGGTCTCCTTCGACATCAACCGGATCAACCGGGTCGGGGACGTGCTGGAGGTCATCCGCAAGTTCTCCGACATCTACGGGCAACGCTACGGGGAGGGGACCCAGGCGCCCGAGGCGGGAGTCCGGGTCCAGACCATCCGGGTGGCGTCCTTCATCGACGGTGAGGTCGTCCACTTCGACGACCTCAGCGCCGGCGGGGAGCGCGTCGCCCCGGACCCCGTCGACCACCGCAGCATCTCCTTCGTCAACGAGGAGCACCCGGTCGACACCCCCGTCTTCGACGCGTCCGCCCTCCGGGACAGCTACGTCATCCACGGACCGGCGGTCATCACCACCGAAAGCACGACCTATCTGATCGAACCCGGCTGGCGGATCGAGCCGACCGCCCAGGGCGCTGTGTGGCTGCTGAAGGAGACCACCGGAGCGGCGTCCGGACCACAAGCTGCAGGAGCAGCGGAAACCCCTGGTAAAGGAGCATGACAATGTCCACTCACGACCACTCCCACCCGACCCCGGAGACGCACCTCACCGCAGAGGAACAGCAGTGGGTCGACGCGTTCATGAACGACACGACGCTGTTCATCGGACCGGATCCCGAGATCATGCGCCGGCACAGCATCGCGGAACGCACACCCCTGGAGGAGAGGGTCCTCGTCCACGGCAGTGACCCGCTGAAGGCGGACCGTATCCGGCGCCGTCTGGCGGGGGCACTCGACGAGGCCTTCGAGATGTGCGAGAGCATGGGGGCGGCACCGGGTGCGAAATGGGCCGATCTCTCGGCGGCGGTGTACACCGCCTCCGGTGACGTCAGCTACATGTCGAACCGCGGGGTCATCGCCTTCTCCGCGGTCCTCCACCATCCCATCCGTCACATCATGAAGTACTGGAAGGATGAGCCGACGGTCGGCGTGAACCCGGGCGACGGATTCTTCCACAACGACGCGCGCTTCGGGATGGTCCACAACACGGACCAGTCGATGCTCGTCCCGGTCATGCGGGAGGGCGAGATCATCGCCTGGGTCGGTGCCACGATCCACGAGGGCGAGAACGGCGCCTGCGAACCGGGCGGTATGCCCTCAGGCTCTGAAACCCCCTTCGACGACGGACTCCGCGCCTCACCGATCAAGATCGTCGAGGGCGGGAAGCTGCGCCGGGACCTCCTGACGTTCCTGCAGCACTCCACCCGCGACCCGAAGCTCATGCTCGCCGACATCAAGGTCAAGATGGGCGCCGTCAAGCGGGTCATGGACATCGTCGACAGGATGATCGACGAGTACGGGGTCGAGGCGTTCGTGGGGGCCATCCGGAGCACGGTGGAGGATGTCGAGGACGAGGTCCGGCGACGGATCGGCGCGATGCCGGACGGCACGGTGACGGTCAACCAGTTCGTCGACTCCACCCTCAAGGAGAACATCCTCATCAAGTTCGCCTGCAAGATCACGGTGAAGGGTGAGCGGTTGATCGTCGATCTCCGGGGTACCGGGCCGGAGATCCTGAACCGGGCGATCAACTCGCCCTTCGGCTCGACCAAGGCCTTCTTCGCCCAGGCGATCCTGTCGTACTGGTGGCCCGATCTCCCCCGGTCGACCGGTGCCCTGTCACCGATCGAGATCATCTCGGAGGAGGGGACGTGGGCGGACTGCAGTTACGACGCGCCGACCGGCCAGAATCTCCAGGCCTCCTTCCGGGCGTTCACGGCGCTGCAGAGCGCCTACGCGAAACTGCAGTTCTCGGTGGAGAAGAAGTACGCCAACGTCATCGCCCCGTGGTTCAACCAGATCAACAACTTCCTGTGGGGCGGAACCACCCAGCACGGTGAACAGGTCGGCAACCTCTGCGCCGACCTCAACGGGATGGGCGGCGGCGCCAAGGCCTTCCGGGACGGTGAGGACGCCGTCGCACCACTGTTCTGCGCCATGGCGGACACCGGCGAGCAGGAGATCATGGAGGAGGAGGTGCCGTTCCTCCAGCTCGTGAGCAAGCGCGTGGTCCGGGACAACCAGGGTTTCGGGAAGTACCGCGGTGGGATGGGCTACGAGATGATCGTCTCGGCCCGGAACACCCCGAACTGGGGCTTCATGACGGTGACGTCCGGGGCGAAGTTCTCCTCGGTGGGCGGCCTGTTCGGCGGCTACGGCTGCCCCACGTACCCGCTGGCACGGGTGAAGGGGATCAACATCTTCGACCTCGCCAGGAACGACAGTTCGGCGTTCGACCTCTCCATGGAGAAGGTGATGAACGAACAGCCCTACGAGGACGGGGAGTACACGTCCTACCACATGGGTCTCCAGTTCGACCTGGCGCAGGAGGGCGAGCTCTACATGATCTCGCAGGGCTGCGGAGGCGGCTACGGTGACGTCCTGGAACGCGACCCGGAGATGGTGATGGAGGACCTTCAGAACGGTCGGATCTCCGCCCAGGTGGCCCGGGACATCTACCGGGTCGTCTGGGACGAGGACACCTTCGTCGTGGACCCGGACCGGACCCGCGAGGTGCGGGACGGTGAGCGGCGGAGCAGGATCGACCGCGGTCGGCCCTACACCGAGTTCGTCAGGGATTTCACCACCGGGGAGCCCCCGGCCGAACTCCACTACTTCGGCTCCTGGGGCCAGGACAACGACGAGGTGCTGTTCGCGACGGTCTGGGGCCACAAGGGGCCGGAACGGGTCAGTGGTGCGCTCGCGGAGCTGCCCCTGATCAACGTGCCGAACCGGCACGTGCTCAAGATCGGCGCTCTCGAGAAGCGGGTCCGCGAACTGGAGGAGAGGAACGGTGAGTACGTTGCGCACCTGTCGTGAACCGGAGGTCCGGAAATGAACACGCCACCACCCGGGGCAGGACCGCTGGCCGCCTTCCTCGGGACACGATGCGCCGACGGCGGTCGCCGGTGCCTCATCATCGACTCCACCGAGTACGCTGCCACGGTGCTCCTGCAGGGACGCGAGATCCCGTGGGCCGACGGCACTGCGGTGGCCGCCCACCTCGCGCAGTCCCAGGCCCTGTTGAAGTCGGCGGCCGTGCTGCTGCCGCTCGACGCGATGATCCGGTGGCGTCTGGCCGGGGCCACCACCGGAGATCCCCTCATCGAGGCGATGTCGGCGAAGTCCCGACCGGGTTATGCGGCACGCGCCCTCCTCGGTGACGCCTCGCTCAGGGACGCCGTGAAGCAGCTGGCGGTGGCCACCGCCGCGGTGATCCGGGAACCTGTACTGGTGCACGTCCCGGCACCCGCGGACCTGCTGGCCCTCGCGGACCGGGCCGTGAACGGAGCCGACAGCGGCACCGTGTTCGACGACGACCGGGCGGAGAACGCCGCCGTATACCTCTCTGACTGGCTGCGCACCTTCGCCGGGACGGGGGTGTCGGGACTGGTCATCGATGAAAGGTGGACGGATTCCGGCGGGCAGGTGCTCGGACCGGTGCTCAACGTCGCGGACCACTACCGGTGGCCGGTCGCGCACCGGACCGCCGACGCACTGCGGTTCAGGTCCGCCGACGGTGGCACGGTGAACGTGCCGGTGCTGGACAGCGGCTACTGGCTCGCAGAGCCGGAGACCGTCCCCGACGGGGAGTTCCTCATGACGGAGATCGCCGGCGGCGCTGTTCCGGAGCAGGTCCTGTCACGGCTCGCGGAACTCAGGGGGTGAGCCTCCCCTCCCCCGCCCCCTACCCGGCCGCCCCTACGTGGTCTCCACCGTCACATCATCCCGGACCCGCACCTTCTCACCGGCGTAGCCGCCCAGGGCAGTCAGCAGCGAGATGATGATCAGGAGGATGACCGCCGGTGTGGCGGACGGCTCGTCCTGTGCGTTCATCAGTGCCGTCGCGATGAACGGCAGGAAGCCGGTCAGAGCGCCCGCCAGGTTGTAACCGAGCGCTACACCGCTGTATCGCAGCTTCGCAGGGAACAGCTCCGACAGCAGTGCACCGGTCACGGAGTAGGAGATGGTGACCATCCCGATTCCGAGAGCGATGGCGATGGTGATGGCGACGACGCTGCCCGTGTTGATCAGGGCGAACAACGGCCAGGCGGCCACTGCGGTCAGGATTCCACCGAAGACCACGACACGACCGGGCCCGATGCGCTCGGCGAGCCGGCCGAACGGCACGATGACCAGGATCTGCACCACGGCAGCGACCAACGTGGCGTTCACCACGGGCTGACGTTCCACACCGAGGGTGTCCGTCGCATAGCTGATCACGAACGTGTTCAGCACGTAGAAGCCACCGACGCCCAGCAGGGCCACTGCGATCGCGATGATCAGCTGCTTCCAGCCCTTGCGGAAGACATCGAATGCGGAGCCCTTGTCCGCGCCGTTTTTCTCCTCTTCCTCCATGATCTGCTCGAAGACAGGTGACTCCTCCGCCTGCATACGGATCAGCATCGCGACAACCAACAGAGGGAAGGCCGCCAGGAAGGGGATACGCCATCCCCAGGAATCCACGGAGTCGTCCGGGAGCAGGAGCACCAGGCTGAAAGCCACAGAGGACAGCAGCGTACCGGCAGGTGATCCGAGCTGGACCATGGCCGCGTACCGCCCACGCTTCTCCGCCGGCGCATGCTCGATCGCCAAGGTGGTCGCACCACCCCATTCACCGCCGACGGCCAGCCCCTGAAGAAGCCGGAGCAGCGTGAGCAGGACCGGGGCGACCACACCGATACTGTCATAGGTCGGCAAAAGCCCGACCATGCCAGTTGCTGTACCGATGGCGACGATACTGATGATCAGCGTGGGTTTACGTCCGATGCGGTCGCCGAGCAGACCGAACAGGAAAGCCCCGAAGGGACGGGCGACGAACCCGACACCGAAGGTCGCGAAAGACGCCATCGTCGCTGCCAGGGCATTCAGGTCCGTGAAATAGAGATGGTTGAACACCAGGGCTGCAGCTGTGCCGAAAAGATAGTAGTCGTACCACTCCAGTGCGGTACCGACGAAGGCGGCGAAGGCCACCTTCCGGACCCCTTTCTCGTCCACCTTCACCGCGGTCTGTGCGACAGCATCAGATCCTGTTTCAACCCCGGCGTCGGTCGTGGCGACCGTTCCTGGGCCTGTGTCGTTGCTCACCTTCATCCTCCTCGTCTGTGGAATGCAGCGAGCGTATCCCGCTCCGTTCCGCCGTCACCGGCAAGAAGGACCAATGCTGACAAACCTCAGTGCTCTCCCTGGCAGAATTGGTCAAGTGCCCAAAAATGACCGGCCCGGAAACATGGCGTTAACGACCCGCCAGCAACAGAACGGCGGCCATCGCCTGTCGAGGAACCATCACGTCCAATCCGGTGGCGTCCTCAAACGCCTTGAGCCGGTTGACCACCGTATTGCGGTGACAGTACATACTGCTCGCAGTGGATTTCACCGTGCCGGTGTTCAGATAGACGTGCACCGTCTCCACCACCTGCTCGCCTGATCTGCCCCTCAGCTCCTCCAGGCCCCGGGCAGCCCCGGAGAGATACCCGGGGACAAGTCGTGCCTGCGTGTACCGGAGCAGAGCCCCGGGCAGCAGCTCCTCGGCACTGTGCAGGTGCTGCAGTCCGCGGTGGGCACGCAGAATGTCCGCACCTCCCCGTGCCGCTGTCCGGACCGCCGCCAGTCCGTCGAGCCGCCGGTAGAACACACCACCATGCTCGGCGAGCAGGTCCGCAAGACCCTGACCACTGCCGGCCACCTGCATCACCACATAGGTCTGTCCGACCTCGTGCCCCAGCACCGTGCCGCGGGCGAGCTCGTGGGAGGCCGCCCGACGAACGTTCACCACTTCCTCCGGACCGAACAAAGCCAGCTCAAAAACTGCATCCACCTGCACGTTCATCCCGGCAGCGATTTCCGTG
>NZ_CACZOO010000098.1 GCF_902782855.1 uncultured Corynebacterium sp. | reverse complement strand
GACGGCGGCACCCCGACTCATCCTGGAGGCCCAGTGACTGTGAACCGACCGACCCTCGCCCGTCTCGCGGAGCTGACCGGTGGGCGCCTGGTCTCCGTGGACGGCACACCGGCTACGACGGACCAGGGTCTTCTGACCGTCGCGACGGCAGCCATCGATGCCCGCGACGTCCCCGCCGACGGACTGTTCATGGCGGTGCCCGGTACCCGTGACCACGGTGCGCGTTTCGCCACCCAGTCCGCCGGTCGCAGCGTGCTCACCGATGAGGAGGGCCTCGGTGTACTCGCTGCGGGTCCCTGGAAAGGCACCGTCCTCGTCGTCGACGACTGCCGTCGCTGGCTCGGCCCGGTCGCCGCGGAGATCCACGGGCACCCGTCCCGCGACATGACGGTCATCGGCGTGACCGGTACCAGCGGCAAGACCACGACCACCTACATGATGGAGCGGGCCCTGCTGGGGCACCGGCACGTCGGTCTCATCGGTACGACCGGCACCCGCATCGACGGCCGGCGGATCCCCACCTCACTGACCACGCCGGAGGCCCCGACCCTGCAGGCGTTGTTCGCCCGCATGCGGGACGAGGGGGTGACCCATGTCGTGATGGAGGTGTCCTCCCACGCCCTCGTCCTCGGCCGGGTCCGCGGCGTCGACGTCGACGTCGCCGGGTTCACCAACCTCTCCCAGGACCACCTGGACTTCCACCCGACGATGGAGGACTACTTCAACGCGAAGTCGCTGCTGTTCACCGAAGCGCAGGATCCTGCCGGTGATCTTCCGGTGCCGGTCGTCTGTGTCGACGACGACTGGGGTCGGCGCCTCGCAACCCGCACCGGGGGCGCCACGGTCACCGTCGCCACCGCCGGCGAGCAGGCGACATGGCAGGTCACCGACGTCGCCGTGCGCTCTGACGGGACCCAGCACGTCACCGTGGCGACCCCGTCCGGTCCGGTGGAGTTCGACCTGTCGGTCCCCGGCGCCTTCAACGTCGCCAACGCGACCATCGCGCTGGCGACCCTCGTGGCCGCCGGGGAGGATGTCGCGATCGCCGGGCGGTTCGGCGGGGTGCGGGTCCCGGGCCGGATGGAGAGGATCTCCGGAACATCGCCGGAGACCACCGTCGATTTCCTCGCCCTCGTGGACTACGCGCACAAGCCCGGTGCCGTGACCGCGGTACTCGACACCCTCAACGGCCAACTGGACCGTGCCGCGTCCGCGACCAGCGGTCGTCCGCGCGGGAGACTCGGCATCGTCCTCGGCGCCGGCGGCAACCGTGACCACGAGAAGCGCCCGAAGATGGGGGCCGCCGCCGCTGCGGCGGCCGACCTCGTCATCGTCACCGACGACAATCCCCGTGACGAGGACCCCGCGACCATCCGTGCCGCCGTCCTGGCCGGTGCCCACGATGCGGCGGCCCGCCGCTCCGACGGCCGCACGCCGACGATCCACGAGATCGGTGACCGTGCCGAAGCGATCAGGGCAGCGGTGGCGTGGGCCGGCCCCGGCGACGTCGTCGTCGTGGCGGGCAAGGGTCATGAGTCCGGGCAGATCATCGGGGACACCGTCATCGACTTCGACGACCGGGTCGAACTCGGCGCCGCACTCACGGAACTCAAGGAGTCTGAAGCATGATCGAACTGACCGCAGGTGAGATCGCCGGGGTGACCGGCGGGACCCTGGTCGACGGTGCCGACCCGGACACGGTGGTGACCGGTCCGGTGGAGTTCGACTCGCGCCGTGTCACCCCGGGCAGCATCTACATGGCACTGCCCGGTGCCCGCGTCGACGGCCATGACTTCGTGGGCCCCGCCCTCGACGCCGGGGCGTCGCTGGTGCTCGCCGGAAAGCCCACCGGCCTGCCTGAACTGCTGTGTGCCCCGGTCGACGTCGGGGAGGAGGCCGGGGAACCGGCACAGCGCAACGCGTCCTACCTCGACAACGACTCCGACGGGCTGGGGGAGCGGGTCATCGCCGCGGTGTCCCGGCTCGCGCGGCACAGCACCGATGTCCTTGTCGCAGAAAACGGTCTCACGGTGATCGGGGTGACCGGCTCAGCGGGCAAGACCTCCACCAAGGACCTTCTCGGGGCAGTGTTCTCCCGTGACGGTGAGACCGTCGCGCCGCCCGGTAGCCTCAACAACGAGATCGGCCACCCGTACACCGTGCTCAAGGCGGGCAGAACGACGAAGTACCTCGTCGCCGAGATGTCCGCACGCGGCCAGGGGCACATCGCCCACCTGGCGAGGATCGCTCCGCCGCGCATCGGCGTGGTCCTCAACGTCGGGACCGCCCATCTCGGGGAATTCGGTTCCCGTGAGGGCATCGCCCGGGCCAAGGGCGAGCTTGTCGAGGCACTGCCCGTCGCCGCTGACGGCGGCGTGGCGGTCCTCAACGCCGACGACGATCTAGTCCGTGGCATGGCGTCACGCACCGCTGCCCGGGTCGTGTACTACTCCGCCGGGCAGGGGGCGCACGGGGACGCGGACTACCGGGCCTCGGACATCACCCTCGACGAGGTCGCCCGGGCGTCCTTCGTCCTGCACCACCCGAAGGGGGAGCCCGTGAGGGTGCGCCTCGGTGTCTTCGGCGCGCACAATGTCGCCAACGCCCTGGCGGCCGCTGCCGCTGCCATCGAGTGCGGGCTGCCCCCGTCCGAGGTCGCGGCAGCCCTCACCGGCTACACCGCCGCCAGCGCCAACCGCATGGACGTGCGGACCCGCGACGACGGGCTGACCGTCATCAACGACTCCTACAATGCCAACCCTGACTCGATGCGGGCCGGCATCGACGCGCTGGCTCACGCCGCGTCGACCCGGCCCGGCCACGAGTCCTGGGCTGTGCTCGGCCAGATGGCGGAGCTCGGTGAGGACGCCGTCGACGAACACACCGGCATCGGCGCCTACCTCGCCGGGCGCGGCATCGACCGGCTCGTCGTCATCGGCCGCGGCGTCAACCAGGACGCCCTGGCTGCGGCCGGTGCAGCCCACGGACTCCGGACCCGGCAGGTCGACAACATCGACGGTGCGCTCGCCGCCCTCTCCGCCGTTCCGCCCCACCCCGGGGACGTCGTCCTCGTCAAGGCGTCCTACTCTGACGGACTGTGGCGCGTGGCCGAAGGCCTCCACGCCGCCCCCACCCACACCTCCCACGCAAGGTAACCGACACATCCCATGATGCAGATCATCGTCGCAGCGGCAGTCTCGTTCTTCGTCGCCATCTTCCTCACCCCGGTCCTCATCAGACGGTTCTCCGCCGAAGGCCTCGGACAGGAGATCCGTGAGGAAGGGCCCAAGTCGCACCTGCGCAAGCGCGGCACCCCGACCATGGGCGGTATCGCCATCCTCGTCGGAATCACCGTCGGCTACCTCGTCGCGGCCATCGTCGGGCTGGCCACCAACGGCACCGGGCCCGGCGTCTCGGGCTGGCTTGTCCTCGGCCTCACCCTCGCCCTCGGCGGGGTAGGATTCGCCGACGACTACATCAAGCTGGTCATGGGACGCAACCTCGGGCTCAACGCCCGGGCGAAGCTTGCCCTGCAGCTCATCATCGCGGTCGTCTTCGGCATCCTCATCCTGCAGTTCCCGAATTCCGCCGACCTCACCCCGGCGTCCACCAAACTGTCTTTCATCCGTGACATCAACACCTTCGACCTGAAGATCGGGGGCGCGGTGATCGGCACGATCATCTTCCTGGTCTTCATCTACATCGTCATCTCCGCCTGGTCGAACGCGGTGAACCTCACCGACGGGCTCGACGGACTGGCAGCCGGCGTCACCGGTATAGTGCTGGTCGCCTATGTGGTGATGACCTTCTGGCAGTTCCGCAACTCGTGTTCCGCCGACGCCGCCGTGAGCTGTTACCAGGTGCGGGATCCGTTGGACCTGGCGATGCTCGCCGGCGCCGGTCTCGGCGGCTGCCTCGGCTTCCTGTGGTGGAATGCCGCGCCCGCGAAGATCTTCATGGGTGACACCGGTTCCCTGGCCCTCGGCGGCCTCGTCGCCGGCCTGTCCGTCACCTCCCGCACCGAGCTGCTCATGATCGTCGTCGCCTTCCTCTTCGTCATGGAGGCCGCCAGCGTGGTCATCCAGGTCGGGTCGTTCAAGACCACGGGCCGCCGGGTATTCCGTATGGCACCGTTCCACCACCACTTCGAGCAGGGCGGCTGGGCGGAGACCACGGTCGTGGTCCGGTTCTGGCTGCTCTCCGCACTCTTCGCCATGGGCGGGGTCGCGCTGTTCTACAGCGAGTGGCTCCGCGGCGCCGGTATCTAGGAGGCACGGACCGTGACCATCATCGAAGCTCTCTCGTCCGGACGGGTACTCGCCGCGGGTGCCGGCGTGGCAGGTGCCGGGGTCGCACGGATGCTCGCGCCGCTGGGCTGCACCGTCACCGTCGCCGACGACGACATGCGGCGGTGCGGGGACCTCGCTGCGCGGACCGGTGCGCTCGCGGTGACCGTCGCCACCGCACACGCGGCCCTTGCGGACACCGACCTCGTCGTCACCTCGCCGGGCTGGCGGCCGGATTCCCCGCTGCTCGTCGCCGCCGCAGACGCGGGAGTCCCGGTCATCGGCGACATCGACGCCGCCTGGCTGGCGGACCGGGCCGGCCTCTTCGGGGCGCCGCGGACCTGGCTCGCCGTCACCGGCACCAACGGAAAGACCACCACCACCGCCATGCTCGCCGCCATGCTCGCCGCGGGCGGTCGGTCGGTCGCCGCCGTCGGTAACATCGGTACCCCGCCGGGGGACGCCCTGCTCGCTGAGCCGAGGGTTGACGTGCTCGCCGCCGAGGTCTCCAGTTTCCAGTTGCACTGGGCCCCGCACTTCGCCCCGGACGCCGGCTGTGTCCTCAACCTCGCCGATGACCACCTTGACTGGCACGGCTCCTTCGCCGCCTACGCCGCGGACAAGGCGCGCGTCCTGACCGGGGAAGTGCCGGTCCTGGCGGTGGATGATTCCGCCGTACTCGACAGTGTGCGGGACACCGGGCTTCTCGCCGGTGAACACCGCGCCGTCACCGTCGGCGACCCGGCCGACGATCCCACGGGGGCCACCGTGGTCACCGGGGTGCGTGACGGCCGGATCGTCGAACTGGAGGCGGTGTCTGGCGACCTGACCGACCTCGCCGCGGCCACCGGGATCTCCCCCGCGGGCCCGGCGGGGGTGGCTGACGCAGTCGCGGCCGCCGCACTGGCCCGCGTGGCCGGCGTCGCCCCCGGCGCCGTGGCCGGGGCCCTGGCGGGTTTCACCGTCGCCGCCCACCGTGGTCAGGTCGTCGCGAGTGTCGACGGCGTGGACTGGGTCGACAATTCCAAGGCCACCAACCCGCACGCCGCGGAGGCGGCGCTGCGTGGGCTGACCGACGTCATCTGGGTCGCCGGCGGACAGCTCAAGGGTGCCGCCGTCGACGGCCTTGTCGCCGCGGTGGCCCCTTCGCTCAAGGCTGTGGTGCTGCTCGGCGTGGATCGTGGGATCCTCGCCGCCGAGCTGGCGGCCACGGCACCGGAGATCCCGGTGACCGTGGTGGACACCACTGCCCCGGACGTCGCCATGGCAGAGGTTGTCGCGGCGGCGCGGTACGCCGCGAACCGGGGGGACACGGTCGTTCTGGCCCCCGCCGCGGCGTCCCTCGACATGTATCCTGGTATGTCCCGGCGCGGGGACCTTTTCGCCAGGTACGCCCGCGAATCGACACCGAAGTGAGGACGGGACGCAGATGAGTGACCGTACAACGACACGGCGGGCGTCCGGCGGCGACCCCGGTGCGCCCCGTCATCTGCCCCGGGACCGGCAGTCCGGGCCTGTCACCGCGTCCCCGTGGCACGGATTACGGGAGAAGTGGCGTCGGCTGCTCGACTCGCCGCAGCTCGACTACAAGGTGATCATGCTGGTCACCGGGATCCTCGTGGTGCTGGGACTCATCGTCTCCCTGTCGTCGTCGATGGTGTCCGCGCGTGGTGACGCCGGCGACGGCAGTGTCTTCTCCCAGTTCCGGCGGCAGGCACTCATCGTGCTCATCGGTCTGGTGGTCATGTGGGGTGCTCTGTGGGTCCGGCCGGCCAGGATCCGGGCCTGGGCACCGGGTCTGTTGTTCGTTGCGGTGGGGTTGCTGCTCCTCGTGCTCGTCATCGGTGTCGGTGACGACATCGGTTCACGCTCCTGGATCGCCCTGGGCCCGCTGTCCTTCCAGCCTTCGGAGATCGCCAAGCTCGCACTGTCGGTGTGGGGTGCCGCGGCGGTGGCGGTGCACTCCCGGCGCAGTCGGGACATCAAGGACGGGCTCGGACCCTTCATTCTGGTGTCCGGCGCCATTCTCGTTCTCGTCTATCTCCAGCACGACCTGGGCATGATGCTCTCCCTCGCCCTGGTGTTCCTCTCACTGCTGGTGTTCAGTGGCGTCGCGGGCCGGGTCATCGGAGTCGCCGCCGGCGTCATCGCCGTCATCGGTGCGTTGGCCATCACCGCGATGAGTTACCGTTCCGACCGCATCAGCACCTGGTTCAACGCCCTGCGACTCGACTTCGACGACGAGGCAGGCCAGGCGGCCGCCTTCCAGGCCCGGCAGGGGCTGTACTCCCTTTCCGACGGCGGTCTTCTGGGTGTCGGCCCCGGTCAGTCCCGCGCCAAGTGGAACTACCTGCCGGAGGCGACCAACGACTTCGTCTTCGCCATCATCGGTGAGGAACTGGGGATTATCGGCGCCGGCGCCGTGGTCGTCCTCTTCGCGATCCTGGGCTGGTTCGGCATCCGTACCGCGTCGAAGCAGACCGACCCTTTCCTCCGTCTCCTCGCCGCCACGCTCACCGCGGGCATTGTCGGTCAGGCCTTCTACAACATCGGCTACGTGTGTGGACTGCTCCCGGTCACCGGGGTGCAGCTCCCGCTCCTGTCGGCCGGCGGTACGTCGGCGGTGATCACCCTGGGTACCCTGGGCCTGCTGGCCAACTGTGCCCGGCATGAGCCGGAGACCGTCTCCTCGATGCAGCATGAGGGGCGTCCCTGGATCGACCGGGTCCTCCTGCTGCGGGAGCCTACGCCGTACACCTCCGGCGCCGAGCACCGGGAGCAGGTGCGCCCTCAGCCCCGCCGGTACGGTGATCCGGTGACCCACCGCGCCTCCCCGCGCTCCGGGGATCTCGCTGAGCGCCGACGGCTGCCGGGCGACGGCAGGGAGCGCAGGGACACGCGCAGCCGGGACCGTCGGGCAGGGTACCGTGATACCCCGGAGCGCGGTGACCCGCACCGGTCCCGCCAGCCACGTCAGAACCGCACCGATGAGCCCAGGAGGCGTCCCCGTCCGTGAACGAGTCATCCCAGTCATCCCGGCCCCTGTCCGTTGTCCTCGCCGGTGGCGGGACCGCCGGGCACATCGAGCCGGCACTCGCCGTCGCTGAGGCACTACGCAAGGTGCGACCCGGCATCCGGGTGACCGCGCTGGGCACGGAACGGGGTCTCGAGACCCGGCTGGTTCCGGAGCGGGGCGTCGAACTCGCCCTCATCCCCGCAGTGCCGGTCCCCCGGAAGATCAACCGGGACCTCTTCACTTTCCCGTTCCGGCTCATCGGCGCGCTGCGTCGCACCCGCCGCACCCTGAAGGATCTCGACGCCGACGTCGTCATCGGCTTCGGCGGATACGTCTCCGGCCCGGCCTACCTCGCCGCGAGATCGGCGGGGATCCCCACTGTCGTCCATGAGGCGAACGCGCGGACCGGTATGGCCAACCGACTCGGATCCGCTCTCGGCGCCCGCGTCCTGGAGGCCGTGGAGGGCTCCGGGCTCAAGGGTGCCGAGGTCGTCGGTATCCCCGTCAGACAGTCACTGCTGGAGCTCGACCGCGCCGCCCTCCGGGCGGAGGCCCGGGAGTTCTTCGGCCTTGACCCGCATGCGCCGGTCCTGCTCGTCACCGGCGGCAGCCAGGGAGCGGCGTCCATCAACGACGCCGTCAGCGGTGCCGCCCGGACACTCGGCGACGCCGGGATCGGCGTCCTCCACGCCTACGGCCGGAAGAACAGTGTCCACGTCGACCGGGTCGACGGTGCGCCGGCCTACGTGGCTGTGCCCTACATCGACCGGATGGACCTCGCGCTGGCTGCTGCGGACATGGTGCTGTGCAGGTCAGGTGCGATGACCGTCGCGGAGATCTCCTCCTGCGGCCTTCCCGCCGTGTACGTGCCCCTGCCTCACGGGAACGGGGAGCAGGAGCTCAACGCCCGTCCCGTCGTCGCCGCCGGTGGCGGTGTCATCGTGAAGGACGCCGAGCTCGATCCCGGTCGGGTGGCACGTGAGGTCGTTCCGTTGCTGCGCGACACCGACCGTCTCGCCGCCGCCGGTGAGGCCGCCCGCGGTGCCGGGCACCGGGACGCCGCCGACCGTATCGCCACCGTCGTCATCGAGACCGCACGCAGGAAGTAGACCATGAACTCGAACACCATCACCTCCGTCGACCAGCTGCGGCGGGTGCACATGGTCGGTATCGGCGGCGCCGGTATGTCCGGAATCGCCCGTATCCTGCTTGACCGCGGCATCACCGTGAGTGGTTCCGACATGAAGGAGTCCCGGGTGGTCCTCGCCCTGCGTGCCGCAGGTGCGGTGATCTCGGTCGGTCATGACGCCGCGAACCTGACCTCCGGTGGGGGGCTGCCCGATGCGGTCGTCATCTCCTTCGCCGCCATCCCCGAAGACAACCCCGAGCTTGTCGCGGCCCGGAGCAGGGGGATTCCACTGCTGCGCCGCAGTGACGTGCTCGCTCTGCTCATGGCTGACCGGCGTGCGGTCCTGCTCTCCGGAACCCACGGCAAGACCTCCACCACCTCGATGGCGGTCGTGGGTCTGCAGGCTGCGGGCATGGACCCGTCCTTCGCCATCGGCGGACAGCTCAACCGGGCCGGCACGAACGCCCACCACGGTACCGGGGACGTCTTCGTCGCCGAGGCCGACGAGTCCGACGGGTCCTTCCTGTCCTACTCACCGACCATCGCCGTGGTCACCAACATCGAGGCCGACCACCTTGACTTCTACGGCACCGAGGGCGCCTACCACGAGGTCTTCGGGACCTTCGCGGAGCGTGTCGTCCCCGGCGGATTCCTCGTGACGTGTGTGGATGACCGCGGGGCCGCAGAGCTCGCCGAGCGGGTCGTCGCCGGCGAGGTTCGGCTCGCCGAGGGTGCCCGGGTGCTGGGGTACGGCACCGCTGCGGCGTTCGCCGACCACCCGACGGTGCCGGAGGGGGCGGTTGTCCTCGGCATCACGACCACCGCGGACGGCGGGTCACAGGCCACGGTCCGTTTCCCCGGGGCGGGGGAGGATGCGCCCCGTACCGTCAGCGTGCGGACACCGGGTCGGCACATGCTGCTCAATGCCACCGCCGCTGTGCTGGCAGGTGCACTGGTCGGTGCCGAACTCGACGAGGTCGTGGAGGGCGTCGCCGCTTTCGACGGGGTGCGCCGCCGCTTCGAGTACCACGGTACCGCCGGCGGGGTCGAGGTCTACGACGACTACGCCCACCACCCGACCGAGGTCCGCGCCGTACTCCGCGCCGCCCGGGACAAGGTCGCCGCCCGCGCCGCCGCCGACGGGGTGGTGGGCCGGGTCATCGTCGTTTTCCAGCCCCACCTCTACTCCCGGACCATGACTTTCGCCGACGAGTTCGCCGAGGCGCTGTCGCTGGCGGACACGGCGGTGGTGCTCGACATCTACGGTGCGCGGGAGGACCCGGTGGAGGGCGTGTCCAGCCGGATCATCACCGACCGCATGACGGTACCGGTGGTCTTCGAGCCCCGCTTCAGTGATGTTCCGCAGCGCGTGGCGGAGGTCGCCCGCCCCGGAGATGTCGTGCTCACCGTCGGTGCCGGTACTGTCACCATGCTCGCCGATGAGATTCTGCGGCGACTGGGCGGGGAGGTCTGATACCCGTGGCACGGAACAGGAGGCCCCGTCCGCGGTGGCTGCTGCCCACGGTGGCGGTGGTCATCGTCGTGGCGGTCGGGCTGGTGCTCGCCAGCCGGTTCCTCACCGTCAGGGAGGTACAGGTCGACGGCATCGTGAATCAGGACCGGACGGCCGTGCAGGACGCCTCGGGCGTCGACGAGGGCGACCGGATGGCCGGTGTCGACACCGGTTCGGCGGCTGCCGCGGTCTCTGTCCTGCCCTGGGTGGACACCGTCACCGTCTCACGGTCGTGGCCGTCGACAGTGAAGATCACCGTCACAGAGCACACGGCGGTCGGCGTCCTCGACGACGGGGGCACCCCGGTTGTCGTCGACACCGAGGGCCGGCAGTTCCTCCGGGATGCGCGACCGCCGGGCGCGACACCGATGCGGGTGAGCGCGTCGGACCAGGCGTCCGTCACGGCCGCGGCGCAGGTACTGGCGGCACTCGACCGGATGGACCCCGCCTTCCGGTCCGGGGTCACGGAGGTCGATGCCCCGGCCGCGGACAGCGTCATCCTGAGGTTCGGCGACGACCGGGAGGTGTTCTGGGGCACCTCCGACCGGGCCGACGAGAAGGCTGAGGCCACCAGGGTCGTCCTCACACGCGAGGGCGCACACTGGAATGTCTCGAATCCGACGCAGCCGGCGGTCCGGCAGTAGTACCCGCAACCCTCAACCTTGAGTTGAGGGATACGACACGCCACGGAAGATGTTCCGTGAATTATGCCCCGTGTCCCCCAAGATGGGATCCACGAGCGAGGGCCTGAACAGCAGAAGATCAGCACAGGGAGAACACGCAACATGAGCGACTTTGACAACCACATCGCCAAGATCACCGTGGTCGGTGTGGGCGGCGGCGGCGTGAACGCCGTCAACCGGATGATCGAGGCGAACCTCCAGGGGGTGGAGTTCGTGGCGATCAACACTGACGCGCAGGCGCTGATGTTCACCGACGCGGACTCGAAGCTCGACATCGGCAGGGAGAAGACCCGTGGTCTCGGTGCCGGGGCCAACCCGGAGGTCGGCCGCGCCGCCGCCGAGGACAGCCGGGATCAGATCGAGGAAATGCTGGAAGGCTCCGACATGGTCTTCGTGACCTGTGGTGAGGGCGGTGGAACCGGTACGGGCGCTGCGCCCGTGGTCGCGCAGATCGCCAAGAAGCAGGGCGCCCTGACCGTCGGCATCGTCACCAGACCCTTCGGTTTCGAGGGGCGGAAACGCGCCAAGCAGGCGCTGGAGGGCATTGACGCCCTCAAGGAGGTCTGCGATACCCTCATCGTCATCCCCAACGACAGTCTGCTGAAGAACAGTGACCCGTCGCTGCAGCTCATGGAGGCTTTCCGTCTCGCCGACGAGGTGCTGCACTCCGGTGTCGAGGGCATCACCAAGCTCATCACCACCCCGGGCATGATCAACGTCGACTTCGCTGACGTCCGCTCGGTGATGACCGACGCCGGGTCGGCCCTCATGGGCGTCGGTGTGGCCCGTGGGGACAACCGGGCCAAGGAGGCCGCCCAGGCGGCGATCAACTCCCCGCTGCTGGAATCCACCATGGAGGGGGCGACCGGAGTCCTGCTGTCCTTCGCCGGTGGCGGTGACCTGGGCCTGTTCGAGGTCAACGAGGCGGCGTCACTCGTCGAGGAGCTCGCTGACGAAGACGCCAACATCATCTTCGGCACCATCGTCGACGACTCCCTCGGGGACGAGGTCCGGGTGACGGTCATCGCCACCGGTTTCGATGACTCCGCCAATGTCACCACTCTGCCGAGCCGCGGCCAGCACCGGGCACCGGACCCGGTGGCCGCCGAGGCGCCCGTCGAGCCGGCCCCGGCACGGGAGGCCCGGGAATTCGAGCCGCTGCAGGGGATCTTCGGCCAGGAGGCCGCCCCTGAGCGGCCACGGAGGGTCGTCCCCGCCGGCCCCGCGGGACGCCCGTCCCATGAGAACGAGGGACTGTTCACCCCGCATGAGGACACCCGCGACGGACGGGGCGTCGGTCGTCGCGAAGATCCGGAGGAAGATCTTGATCTCCCCGACTTCTTCAACTGACTCCGGCGGCCGTGACGGTGGTGGGGGCCGAAGGGTCCGCAAGATCGTCACCGACCGCAACGGAGGCGTGTCCGGCGGCGTATACGGCAGCTTCAACCTCGGCGACCATGTCGGGGACGACCCGGCCGCCGTCGCCGCGAACCGGGCCCGCCTGGCGTCCCTGCTCTCGCTCCCGGTCGACCGGATGGTCTACATGGAGCAGGTGCATTCCCCGAACGTCACCGAGGTCACCGGCGAACTGCTCGACGGTCTCGCCGGCGCTCCGGTCGAACTGACCGACGCCCTGGTCACGACGTTGCCCGGTGTGGCGCTGGTCGTGCTCACCGCCGACTGTGTGCCTGTCCTGCTCTCAGACGGGGAGGCGGGTGTGGTCGCGGCCGTGCACGCCGGACGGACCGGTGCGCGCAACGGCATCGTCCCGAGGGCCGTGGCGGCGATGACGGATCTGGGGGCCTCCCCGTCCCGGATCCACGCCCTCCTCGGCGCCGCGGCGGCGGGGGAGGACTACGAGGTTCCCGAGGCGATGGCCGCCGACGTGGAGTCCCGGCTCCCCGGTTCCCGGACCGTCACCCGGTCCGGCACCTCGGGGCTCGACATCCGGGCCGGGATCACCCGTCAACTGCTGGGGCTCGGCGTACGCTCGATCGACGCGGACCCGCGCAGTACCGTGGCCGAACAGGACTTCTTCTCCTACCGGCGGGAAGGGACCACCGGCCGTCAGGCCTCGGTGGTCTGGATGTCCTGACACCGGTACCTTTGACCCAGAGAACGACGAGCGACGAAAGTGAGAGAGACCATGGCAGAGGGATTCATCGAGAAGACCAAGGGCTTCTTCGGCTTCGGTGCTATCGACAGCTTCGACGACCGCGACTATCCCCGGGACGGGTTCGACGATTACCGGGAGGACGACCGTCGTCCCGGGCAGGAGGACCGCTATGCGACGTCGCCGGGGCGGCACGCTGATCCGGACTCCGGTCGTGAGCACGGTCGCTACCCCCGCCCGGAGAGTGAGCGTGTCCCCGGCGCCCGCCCTCCCGCCGTCGTGGCGTCGGCCGCGGTCCCCGCGCGTACTCCTGAGCTCGTCATCGTGGCCGTCCGCGAGTACCGCGACGTCAGCAGGGTCACCCCGGAGTACCGGCGGGGCGACATCGTCGGTTTCAACCTCAGTGACCTCGATAAAGCGGAGGGGCTGCAGTTCCTCGCCTTCATCGGTGGTCTGGCGGCCGGCCTCGACGGAAAGGTAGAGAAGATCAGCGGTTCCCGCAACTTCGCTCTACTGCCCGCAGGGACGCGACTGACCCTGGACCAGAGGGACACCCTCGAGTCCCGACTGTCCGGGGAGCGGTAGCAGACCGTGGCAACTGTGCTCTATGTCCTCGCTCTCGTCCTCCGCGTGTACTGGTTCATCCTGCTGGGGCGTGTGATCGTCG
>NZ_CACZOO010000097.1 GCF_902782855.1 uncultured Corynebacterium sp. | reverse complement strand
TAACGGGGTGGGTGCGGGGGTGACGGCCGGTTCCCCGGACCACGGATGACTCCCCTCGGTGACCTGGCTCACCTAGGGTGGTGACCGAAGTGCGGACAAGTCGATATGTTCACGAAGGAGTTTCCATGACACAGCAGACGGAGCGCATCACCGCCGGCGGCCTCGAGGTCGCCAAGACCCTCTACGATTTCGTCAACGATGAGGTTCTGCCGGGTACCGGGGTGGACCGGGACAAGTTCTGGGAGGGCTTCGGCGCCCTCGTCGCCAAGCACACCCCGCGCAACCGTGAGCTGCTCGCCAAGCGCGACGACCTGCAGGCGAAGCTGGACGAGTGGTACACGCAGAACCCGGGCACGCAGGACCCCGGCAAGTACACCGCCTTCCTCAGGGAGATCGGTTACCTCGTCGACCAGCCCGGTGACTTCGACATCCGCACGCAGAACGTGGACGCCGAGTTCGCCACCACCGCCGGCCCGCAGCTGGTCGTTCCGATCCTCAACGCCCGCTTCGCGATCAACGCCGCGAACGCCCGCTGGGGTTCCCTCTACGACGCGCTGTACGGCACCGACGCGATCCCCACCGACGGTGGCGCCGAACCCGGCAAGGGCTACAACAAGGTCCGTGGTGACAGGGTCATCGCCTGGGGCCGCAACTTCCTCGACGAGGCGGTGCCGCTGGAGTCCGGCTCCCACGCCGACGTCGAGCGCTACGACATCACCTCCGGTCAGCTGGCCGCCGTCATCGACGGTGCCGAGGTCCACCTGCAGCAGCCCGAGGTCTTCGTCGGCTACGCCGGGGAGAAGGACGCACCGACCGACATCCTGCTCAAGCACAACGGCCTGCACATCGACATCCAGATCGACGCGTCGTCCCCGGTCGGCTCGACCGACAGGGCCGGGGTCAAGGACATCGTCCTGGAGGCCGCGGTCACCGCCATCATGGACTTCGAGGACTCGATCGCTGCGGTGGACGCCACCGACAAGGTCCTCGGCTACCACAACTGGCTGGGTCTGAACCAGGGCACGCTCGCCGAGGAGGTCACCAAGAACGGTCGGACCTTCACCCGTGAGCAGAATGACGACCGTTACTTCACCGCGCGCGACGGCTCAGAGCTGCGTCTGCACGGTAGGTCAACGATGCTGTGCCGCAACGTCGGCCACCTCATGCAGAACCCCGCGATCCTCGACGCCCGGGGCGACGAGATCTTCGAGGGCATCATGGACGCCGTCATCACGGCGGCCTGCGCCGTCCCCGGCATCGACCTGGACAACCCGCGCCGCAACTCCCGTGAGGGTTCCATCTACATCGTCAAGCCGAAGCAGCACGGTCCGGAGGAGTCCGCCTTCACCAACGACCTGCTCGCCGATGTCGAGGACCTCCTCAATCTCCCGCGTTTCACCCTGAAGGTCGGTCTGATGGACGAGGAACGCCGTACCAGCGTCAACCTCGACGCCTGCATCGCCGCGATCGCCGACCGCGTCGCCTTCATCAACACCGGTTTCATGGACCGCACCGGTGACGAGATCCACACCTCGCTGCTGGCCGGACCGATGTTCCGCAAGCCGAAGCTCAAGGCGTCGCTGTTCATGGACTCCTACGAGCACAACAACGTCGACGCCGGCCTGGCCCACGGACTGTCCGGTAAGGCCCAGATCGGTAAGGGCATGTGGGCCAAGACCGACCTCATGGCCGAGATGCTGGAGCAGAAGATCGGTCAGCCGAAGCAGGGCGCGTCCACCGCGTGGGTCCCGTCCCCGACCGGTGCGACCCTCCACGCCACCCACTACCACCTGGTCGACGTCTACGCCGTCCAGGCGAAGCTGATCACCGACGGTCGTCGTGATTCACTGCCGGGTATCCTCACCGTCCCGGTCGCCGCCGCCAAGGTCGGCGAGGGTGAGGCCACCTGGACCCCGGAGGAGATCCAGGAGGAGCTGGACGACAACTGCCAGTCCATCCTGGGTTATGTCGTCCGCTGGGTCGAGCAGGGTGTCGGCTGCTCCAAGGTGCCGGACATCCACGACATCGACCTCATGGAGGACCGCGCCACCTGCCGCATCAACTCCCAGCTGCTGGCCAACTGGCTCAAGCACGGTGTGGTCACCGAGGAGCAGGTCATCGAGGCCTTCAAGCGCATGGCCCAGGTCGTCGACCGGCAGAACGCCGGGGACGCCGCCTACCGCGACATGGCCCCGGACTACGACAACTCCGTCGCCTGGAAGGCCGCCCGGGACCTTGTCCTGCTCGGTACCACCCAGCCCTCCGGTTACACTGAGCCGATCCTCCACGCCCGACGCCTGGAGTTCAAGGAGCTGCACGGTATCGCGTAACCGGCGCTGACCTGCCGCGGGCACCGTGGGTGCACCTTCGACGGCCCGTTCCCCCCCCCGGGAGCGGGCCGTCGCCGTTGTTCCGGGTCCGCCGTCCCGCCACCGGGCGTGGTGTCCGCCCGCCACCTACGATGGGGGAATGACAGCAGACCTACCCGACCGGGACGCCCTCCCCGACCTCGCCACGTTCGGCGCCGTGCTCCTCGACCTGGACGGCGTCATCACCCCGACCGCGGACCTGCACCGCCGGGCCTGGTCGGCCGTGTTCACCGGGTTCTTCGCCGACCGCGGTGTCGCCCCGTACACGGAGCAGGACTACTTCGACCACATCGACGGCCGTCCGCGCAGTGAGGGCGTGGCCGCGGTGCTCGCGTCCCGTGGGATCACCCTGCCGACCGACCGCTCCGATCCGGCGTGGTCCGCCGCCGGTGGAGAGTCGGGGCAGGGGACGGAGGATGTGGGCGTCAGTGGGGTTGCCGGGGACGCCGGGGTTGCCGGGGACGCCGGGGACACAGCCGGCGACGCGACCGTCCTCGGCCTGGGTCTGCTGAAGAACATGGACTTCCTCGCCCTGCTCGACCGGGGCATCGACGCCTACCCCGGCTCCGTCGCCCTGCTCGACGCCCTCGACGCCCTCGCCGACCTCGACACCGGTGCCGGGGGGCCGCAGGTGGCGGTGGTGAGCTCCTCGCGGAACGCCCGACCGGTTCTCGCCGCCGCCGGCCTCATCGACCGTTTCCCGGTCATCGTGGACGGCAACGTCGCCGCGGAGCGGGGACTGCCGGGTAAACCTGCCCCGGACACGTACCGCTACGGTGCGGAGCTCCTCGGCGTCCCGGAGCACCGGGCCGTCGTCGTGGAGGACGCCGTCAGCGGGGTTGCCGCGGGTGCCGCGGGCGACTTCGGTCTCGTCCTCGGGGTAGACCGCGGTGCCGGAGCGCGGGCACTGACGGACGCCGGGGCGGATATCGTCGTCGCTGACCTCGGCGAACTCGTCGACGTTCTCGGCACCGACAGTGACGGTGGTGCGGGTGGCGACGGTGACGTCACCGTATCCGACGGGCCTGCCGTACGCTGAACCACTGATCCACACCCCAGCCCGACCCCAGCCCGACCCCAGCCTGACCGAAGGGACATGCCGTGACCGACCGGACCGACCGGAATGACCATCTCGAGGAGTTCCTGGCGCAGCGTCGTCGTGTGGCGTCCGTCGTGAACCGCCCCGTCGGCGACGGGAGTGACCCGGCGGATCCCGCCGACTACTTCCCGCCGGGGTACCGCACCGACGTACATCTCGATGACGTCGACCCCCTCGAGCTCGTGGACCGGAGCGCCCATCCCGTCGACGAATGGGGCTGGCATGAGCGCCGACCTGGCCGCACGGACGAGGAGCTCGGCCTGTCGGAGACGCTCTTCTCCCTGTCCAACGGCTATCTGGGCCTGCGCGGCAACCCGCCGGAGGGCCGGGACTCCCACGAGCACGGCACCTTCATCAACGGTGTCCACGAGACGTGGAACATCGAGCATGCGGAGGACGCCTACGGTTTCGCCCGTGAAGGTCAGACCATCGTCCAGGTGCCGGACGCCAAGGCCATGCGCCTGTACATCGATGATGAACCGCTGCGTCTCGGCGTCGCCGAGGTGGAGGACTACGGCCGCACCCTCGATTTCCGGGAGGGTGTGGAGCGCCGCAGCTTCATCTGGCGCACCCAGGCGGGCAAGCGCGTCCGCGTTGTCACGGACCGGATGGTCTCGTTCCAGGAGCGTCACCTCGCGCTGATGAGTCTGGAGGTCGAGCTGCTGGACGCGGACGCCGCCGTCGTCATCTCCTCGCAGATCCTCAACCGGCAGGATGGTGAGGACGAGTTCTCCTCGATCCTCGACACCTACGCGTCCTCCTCCGCGGCGGCGGACCGGGCGGACGCCCACGCTGCCGACGTCAACGGTGGCGCGGATCCCCGCAAGGCGGAGAAGATCGCCGGCCGGGTGTTCCAGCCGACCTACCGGTCGAGCTCGGAGGACCAGCGGGTGACGCTGGGGTACCGGGTGACGAACTCCGGGATGACTGTCGCGGTGAGCATGGACCACGTCCTCGACGTCACCCAGGCCCAGGGCACCGGTGGTTCGGGGGTGCCGGCGTCCTCGGACGCGGTCGGCGGGGTCGAGATGCAGACCGAGATGCGTGACGATGTGGCCCGTGTGGTCTACCACGTCGACGGGACCCGGGGCCTGCGGGTGCGTCTGGAGAAGTTCGTCTCGTACCATTCCTCACGTCACGTCTCCGCCGAGGAACTCGCCTTCCGCTGCGCCCGGACGATCAACCGGGCCCGGCAGGTGGGTTACCGGACGCTGCAGGCGAACCAGGCGGAGTGGTTGGGCAGGTTCTGGCGCCGGTCCGATGTGCGTGTCACCGGAAAACCCGAGCTGCAGCAGGCGGTCCGGTGGAACCTCTTCCAGCTGATCCAGGCGTCCGCCAGGGCGGAGACCCAGGGCATACCCGCCAAGGGGCTCACCGGGTCCGGGTACGGAGGGCACTATTTCTGGGACACCGAGGTCTACGCCCTGCCGTTCCTGACCTACACCAGCCCGCAGTTCTCCCGGAACGCGCTGCGTTTCCGTTACCTGATGCTGCCGCAGGCCCGGGAGCGGGCCCGCGAACTCTCCCATGACGGGGTACTGTTCCCGTGGCGCACGATCAACGGACACGAGTCGAGTGCGTACTATGCGGCGGGCACGGCGCAGTACCACATTGACGCGGACATCACCTACGCCCTGATGAAGTACGTCCACGCCACCGGGGACGTCGAGTTCCTGCTGGATGAGGGGATCGACATACTTGTCGGCACCGCCCGGTTCTTCATGTCGTTGGGGTTCTTCGATCCGACGGGGGAGAAGTTCCAGATCCACTCGGTGACCGGGCCGGACGAGTACACCACCGTGGTGAACAACAACCTCTACACGAACGTGATGGCGCAGTACAATCTCCGGGTGGCCGCCGATGTCGCCCGGCAGATGTGCCGCGAGCGTCCGGAGGCCTTCCAGCTGCTGGCGGACCGGACCGGGCTGTCGGAGGACGAGCTGGACCTGTGGGACCAGGCTGCGGCGGCGATGTACGTCCCGTTCGATGAGCGGATGCAGATTCATCCGCAGGACGACCAGTTCCTCAACCGCCAGCTGTGGAATCTCGATGACCCGGCGGTCGGGGCCAAGCGTCCGCTGCTGCTCCACTACCACCCGTTGACGATCTACCGGTACCAGGTGCTCAAACAGGCCGATGTGGTGCTGGCGCTGTTCCTTCAGGGGAGCGGCATGTCGACCGAGGTGAAGAAGCGTGACTACGCCTACTACGACCGGTTGACGACGGGGGACTCGTCACTCTCGGCGGTGGTGCAGTCGATCATGGCCGCGGAACTGGGTTTCCGGGACACCGCGATGAGTTTCTTCCTGCGGGGTCTGTTCCTCGATCTGGAGAACCTCCACGGCAACAGTGCCGACGGGGTGCACATCGCGTCCTGCGGCGGGGTGTGGAGTGCCCTGGTCTTCGGCTTCGGCGGGTTCCGCGACGACTACGGCCGGTTCAGCATCGAACCGCGACTGCCGGCGGGCTGGGAGTCTCTGGAGTACAACGTGACCCTGCAGGGGTACCAGGTCCGGGTGGCGGTGCGCGAGGGGTCCGTGGAACTCCGGATCGTCGGTGGCGGCGACGGGCTCGTGGGGCCGGTGACCGTGCTGGGCCGGGACGTGGTGATCGGGTCGGAGCCGGTGCGGGTCGAGGGGGACACCACCCTGGTGTCCGACGAGGACGGGTTGGCGGAGACCGTGGCACCCGTCGATGTTGTTTTTGTTGAAAAATGATGACGGTATAATGATGCCGGCCGGGAGGGCTCCCCTCCCCACGGTCGGAGCGGCTGTCAGGGCAGCCGAACCTCACTGCGGCGGGTCGGCGATTCGCTGTTTGACCTGCGTAACGTGGTGTTCACGGTACGGGCGTACTGTCGTGCTGTGATCTTTTTCACGCGACAGGGGTCCAGTTGGTGTTTGCCACTCTGGCAGTCGTAGAGTGTCACTGACACTGGAGGTGCCATGACTGTTAAATACGATGATCCCGTCGCACTGGAGCACGGGAAACTGAACATTAAACCGCTCCGGGAGAAGCCTGATTTCCCGTCCTGGGCGATGAAGCTGACGATGGCCGTGACTGGCATCATCTTCGTCCTCTTCGTCCTGTTCCACATGGTGGGAAACCTCAAGGTTTACACCGGTGCGGAACACTTCAACGAGTACGCCGACTTCCTGCGCCGCATGGGGGAGCCGATCTTCCCCCATGAGACGGTCCTGTGGATCCTGCGCGTCGTCCTCATCATCTGCCTCGTGCTGCACGTGTACTGCGCCTTCGCCCTGAAGGCCCGGTCGAAGCAGTCCCGCGGCCCCGAGAAGCGCTTCGGCAAGGTGAAGAACTTCAACACCTTCACCGCCGGGTCCATGCTGGGCACCGGTTCGGTGCTGCTGCTCTTCATCATCTTCCACATCCTCGACCTGACCATCGGCAAGGTCGTCTCCCCGGGGGACTTCGAGCACGGTGAGGCCTACGCCAACCTGGTCGCGTCCTTCGACCGACCGGTCGTCGCCGTCTTCTACATCCTCTGCATGATCGTGCTCTTCCTGCACGCCACGCACGGTATCTGGACGGCGTCCTCCGATCTCGGCATCACGGGTCACCGCACCCGTCAGGTGGTCCTGTGGATCTCGTACCTGCTTCCGGCCATCGTCATGATCGGCAACATCTCGATCCCGGTGGCCGTCCTCTGCGGCCTCGGTAGCTAGCGGATCTGGACAAGGAGAAGAGACAACAATGGGAATGAGTAAACCCCACCCGCACAACCAGACCGCGGACTTCAGCTACGACGAGGCCCTGGCCGCGTTCCAGGCGCCCGAGTCCACGGTCGACGGTGTGACCGTCGGCAAGGTCATCGGGGACAACGCCCCGCATGAGGTCGGACAGCAGCAGCAGTGGCAGTTCGACAAGGAGCACTTCAAGCTGGTCTCCCCGCTGAACCGCGCGAAGTTCACGGTCCTCATCGTCGGCACCGGCCTTGCCGGTGGAGCCGCCGCAGCCGCACTCGGTGAGCTCGGCTACAACGTGAAGGTCTTCACGTACCACGACAGCCCCCGCCGTGCGCACTCCATCGCCGCACAGGGTGGCGTCAACTCCTCGCGCGCCAAGCGCCTGGACAACGACTCGACCTACAACCACACCAAGGACACCGTCAAGGGCGGCGACTACCGGTGCCGGGAGAACGACTGCTGGCGTCTCGCCATGGAGTCCCCGAAGGTCATCGACCACATGAACGCCATCGGTGCCCCGTTCTCCCGCGAGTACGGCGGAACCCTGGCCAACCGTTCCTTCGGTGGTGTGCAGGTCTCCCGCACCTTCTACACCCGTGGTCAGACCGGTCAGCAGCTGCAGCTGGCCACCACCTCGGCACTGTACCGCCAGATCGGTGCCGGCCACGTGGAGATCTTCACCCACTCCGACGTCCAGGACGTCATCGTGGAGGACGGGATCTGCAAGGGTATCGTCACCCGCAACATCATCACCGGTGAGCTCAGCATCCACACCGGCCACGTCACCGTGCTCGCCACCGGCGGTTACGGCAACGTGTACCACATGTCCACGCTGGCCAAGAACTCCAACGCCAGCGCGATCATGCGCGCCTACGAACAGGGCGCGTACATGGCGTCCCCGTCCTTCGTCCAGTTCCACCCGACCGGCCTGCCGGTCAACTCCGACTGGCAGTCCAAGACGATCCTGATGTCCGAGTCGCTGCGCAACGACGGCCGCATCTGGACCCCGAAGAAGAAGGACGACCAGCGGGATCCGATGACGATCCCCGAGGATGAGCGCGACTACTTCCTCGAGCGCCGTTACCCGGCCTTCGGCAACCTGGTCCCGCGCGACATCGCCTCCCGGGCGAACGCGCAGCAG
>NZ_CACZOO010000096.1 GCF_902782855.1 uncultured Corynebacterium sp. | reverse complement strand
TGAGGACGATCGCCGCGATCGAGCCGGTCGTCACACCCGAGGCGAAGAAGACCTGCGCCCAGTCCGGGAAGACCTCCGCGATCCCCGGTTTGAAGGTGACCAGCATGCCCAGACCCATCGAGATGGTGAGGATGGTGGCGTTGCGGTTGTCGGTGAGATCGACCTTGCCGAGAGTCTGGATACCCACCAGGGCCACATTGGCGAACAGTGCCATGCTCGCCGCACCCAGGACCGGGGAGGGGATCGCCGAGACGATCGCCCCGGCCTTGGGGATCAGGCCGATGATGATCATGAGGACGCCGGCCGCGGCGACGACCCACCGCGAGCGGACCCTCGTCATGCGCACCAGGCCGACGTTCTGGGCGAAGCAGGTGTACGGGAAGGAGTTCATCACGCCGCCGAGGGTGGTGGACAGGCCGTCGGCGCGCAGCGCCCGGGCGATGTCCTCCCTGGTGGTGCGGCGTCCGACGATCTCGCCGGCGGCGAAGACGTCACCGGTGGACTCCACCATGGTGATCAGCATGACGATGATCATCGAGATCGCGCCGGTCAGGACGAACTCCGGGGCGCCGAAGTAGAACGGCGTGGTGAATCCGACCCAGTCGGAGGTGCCGACGTCGTCGAATCCGGCGTCCCCGAAACCGAAGGCCACGGCGGTGCCGACGACCAGTCCGACGAGGATCGACAAGGTGCCGAGGAAGCCCTTGAAGAAGCGCTGCATGACGATGATCACCGCGAGCGTGAGGCCGGCGTACGCCAGGTCCTTCGTCGCCGGTGTGCCCTCGGCGTAGTTCGTGAAGTCGTTCGCCGCGACCGAGAGCAGGGTGATACCCATCGTGGCGAGTACCGTGCCGATGACCACCGGCGGGAAGAACCGGATGAACCTCGCGAAGTACGGGGCGACGAGGAAGGTGAAGACGCCCGCGACGATGATCGAGCCGTAGACCGCCGGGAGGACGCCCACCCCGCCGTCCTCGTTGACCGCCAGACCGATGGCGACGATCGGTGCGACGGCCGTGGTCGTCACCCCCTGGATGATCGGCAGGCGCACCCCCACCTTCCAGAATCCGACCGACTGGATCAGCGTGGCGATACCGCAGGTGAACAGGTCGGCGTTGATGAGGTGGATCGTCGTCTTCGCGTCGAGGTTCAGCTGACCGGCGATGAGCAGCGGGACAACGACCGCCCCCGCGTAGAACGCCAGCAGGTGCTGGACGGACAACACCGCGAGCTTGCCGGCGGGCGGGACCCGGTCGACGGGATGCTTCTGCACGCTCTGCTGCCCTGTCGACGGGTCGGACGGGTCGGACGGGCCGGACGGGTCGGACGCTGTGGACGCTGCGGACGCGGGTGGGTTCATGGCGGGATCTCCGGTGATGGCCCGGTCGGCGGGTGCCCGGGCCGGGGCTGGGAAACGTCAGTGGTCCCCCGTGACGACCTGCGGATCGCGCAGGGCCGTGAACGGTGGACCGGGTTCGGACCCAGGGTAGTCCTGTGCCGGGCGCGCCCCGGAATCGTGGGCTGTCCGCCGGGCGGGCGGAGGGAGGTGGTTCCGGAGGGGGTACTACCATGTGTCCCCATGTCTGTTTCCGACCGTCCCACCCCTGACGGTGAGCCGAACGTCGCGCACACCGGCGCGCACAACACCCGCGCTGACGCGACCGTGGCCGGCCGGTACATCGAGATCTGGAACGACCTCGTCTCCGTACGGGACCTGACCTGGTCGATCGTGATCTGCGGCGGCACCACCGCCCTCGCCCTGGGCATCGCCACCGCGTTCCACTCCGACGAGTTCTTCTGGGGCCTGGGCGGCGCCGTCCTCGGGTTCACCATCTCCGCACTCGTGTTCACCCCGAAGCGCACCGTGACCGTCGGGCAGGATGTGCCGGACCTGCCCGACGGGCGGGGGGACGCCTGATGGATCCCGCACTCATGCTGCAGATGCTCATCGCCGCTCTCGCCGCGATCCTGCTCTACACCTTCATCGGCTTCATCCCCGGCACCGACGAAACCAGTGTCCTCGTCCCGGTGACCCTGGCCCTGGCACTCGCCGGAGTCGACCCGATGGTGCTGCTGACCTTCTTCATCGCCGCAGTCGTCACACTCAACCTCGCCAACGCGATCCCCACGGCACTGGTCGGGCTACCGGGTGGCGTCCTCTCCGCGCCGATGATGGAGCACTCCCTCCACCTCAAACGGGAGGGACGCGCCGCCGAGACGATCCGTAAGATGGCCGCCGGCAGTGCGGTCGGCACGGTCATCGCCATCCCGGTGAGTTTCGCCATCGCCTCCGCCATCGCCCCCTTCGCCGACACGCTGCGTGAACACGGCAACCTCATGTTCGTCGGCGGTGCGGTGCTCCTGTCACTGCTGGGCCGGAACCGGCTGCTCAACCTGCTGGCGATCATCCCGATGTCACTGCTGTTCCAGGGGCTGCTCTCGCTCTACCGGGACCGTGGCGTCATCCCCGAGGACGGGAACATCTCGATCTCCTTCTTCCTCGGCATCACCATCGGCCCCCTGCTCGTCTCCGTCCTCGGCCTGCTCAACAAGACCATTCGGGACGCCATGCCCCGACACGGCGCCCTGCGCGTCGACCTGGCGACGAAGACCGGCACCACCGGCCCGGCCGCCGCACTCAACCCCACGTCGATCCTCACCCGCAGTGAGACCACGCGCACCGCCCTGGCGTCCCTGGCCACCACGCCGCTGTTCTTCCTCTCCCCGGTGGGTCTGACCTTCCTCCTCGGCGAACTCGTCGCCGGACGCAGGGGGGACCGCACCGAGCGGGCGAACCGGGGTGTGGCGGGCATGAACGGCGTCGCCCACGCCAGCTACCTCTCCGGCACGATCATCCCGCTGCTCGCCGTCGGCATCCCGCTGTCCCCGGTGGCCATCGGACCGGCGCAGGCGTTGTTCAACGCGCCGCCGGCGTTCGATCTGGACAGTAATCTCCACCACACCCTGTCCACGGCGTCCTTCATGGTGGCGGTGGTCGTCGGGGCCCTGCTCGCACTGGTGCTGACCTACGTCATCGCGGTGCGTTACAGCTACCGGATCACGTATTTCGTCATGCGCTACATCGCGCATGAGGCAGTATTGGGACTGTTCATCGGGTTCATTCTGTTGCTCGCGTACCTCGACGCCGGCGTCGTCAACATCTTCGGCGTTTTGCTGGTGGGCGTCGCCTGCGGCACTCTGAACAAGTTGGGCGTGGGCTACGGCGTGCAGTTCATGACGCTGTACGCTTCCCCCTGGATCGTCCAGAATCTGCTGTAGCGAGAAAGGCTTCCGTGGCACCTCACGTCGGACACGGCCAGACTGTGGCCAAGATCATCCTCTTCGGGGAACACTCCGTGGTCTACGGGCACCCCGCCATCGCGATGCCGCTGCGCACGTTGCGCATGATCGCGCGTGTCGAGCCCACAGACGGCCCCGGCACCCTCTCCGGACTCGGCTGGTCGGGTCCCCTCAGCGAGGCGCCGACCCGGTTCTCCAGCATCGTGAAGGCAGCCGAGGTCGCCCTCGAGTTCGCCGGTCATCCCGGTGCCGGCCTGCGCATCACGACCGAGGCGGAGTTCCCGCCGGAGCGCGGCCTCGGATCCTCGGCCGCCGCCGCCGGCGCGGTCATCCGCGCGGTCCTGGACGCCTTCGACGCACCCGCCACGCCCCGTGAGCTCTTCGACCTCACCCAGGAGGCGGAGACCGTCGCGCACGGGCGTCCCTCCGGACTGGACGCCGTCGCCACCTCGGCGCAGGCCCCCGTCCATTTCCAGGCCGGCCGGGCCATGGACCTGGAGTTCAGCCCGGATGCCTGGATCGTCATCGCCGACTCGGGTGTGGAGGGCAGCACACGGGAGACCGTGGGCCACGTCCGCTCCCGTGTCGAGGCGGATCCGGCGACGGTCACCCCGCTGCTGGACCGGCTCGGCGCGATCACCGACGAGGTCGTCGTCGACCTGCGGACGGGTGACGTCGAGGGCATGGGCACCCGCATGACAGAGGCCCACGGCATCCTGGGCCGCCTGGGTGTCAGCAACGACCAGCTCGACGCCCTGGTTTCCGCCGCCCTCTCCGCCGGTGCACTGGGCGCCAAGCTGACCGGCGGCGGACGTGGTGGCTGCGTCATCGCGCTGGCCGCCACGGAGGAAAGCGCCGCACGCGTCGAGAAGGCTCTCGTGGACGTCGGCGCGCGCGGCACGTGGGTCCACGCCCCGGCCACCGGTCAGATGGCCGGGGAGGTCCTGCGGTGACGGATCTGCACAACCCGGCGACCGCAACCGCCCACGCGAACATCGCGCTGATCAAGTACTGGGGCAAAGCCGACGACGACCTCATCATCCCGGTCACCTCGTCACTGTCGTTGACCCTCGACGCCCTGTACACCACGACAACCGTCCGCTTCGGCACCGGTGGGGACGCAGACACCGCGACCCTCGACGGCGCACCGGTGACCGGCAAACCCCGTGACCGCATCGTCGCACTGCTCGACCTGGTGCGGCGGCGTGCCGGGATCACCGACCGGGCGGAGGTCACCTCGGTGAACACGGTGCCGACGGCGGCCGGTCTGGCGAGCTCCGCCTCCGGTTTCGCCGCCCTGGCCGGCGCCGCCGCGGTCGCCGCGGGCCTGGACCTGTCCGAGCGGGACCTGTCGCGGCTGGCGCGGCGCGGCTCGGGTTCGGCGTCCCGCTCGATCTTCGGTGGGCTGGCCGTGTGGCAAGCAGGTACCGGTGACGACTCCTCCTACGCCGAACCGGTGGCCGACCCGACGGGCATGGCCGACGATCTCGCGATGGTCGTCCTGGTCCTCGACGCGGGGGAGAAGTCCGTCCCGTCGCGCGAGGCCATGCGTCGGACGGTGCAGACCTCCCCGGACTACCGTCCGTGGGTCGAGGCGCACGCCGGGCACCTGGCGTCCGCCCTGGCGGCGGTGGAGCAGGGCGACCTGGAGCGGCTCGGCACGGTCGCCGAGATCAACGCCGCCGGGATGCACGCGACGATGAGGTCCGCCGTGCCGCCGGTGGAGTACCTCACCGTCCAGTCCCGTGCCGCACTCGACGCGGTGAAGACCCTGCGCGAGGAGGGGCTGCCGGCCTGGGCGACGATGGACGCCGGCCCGAACGTGAAAGTCCTCACCCGCGCATCCGAGGCGCCGACAGTGGACGCCCGGCTGCGGTCGATGCTGGCGGAGGTGGCGCCCGGCCTGTCGACGGTCGTGGCCTACGCCGGCCCCGGGCTGCAGGTCACCCGGGAGGTGGTCCGGTGAGCGGACTGTTCACCCACGCCGTCACCGAGGTCCGTGCCCCGGGCAAGCTGTACATCGCCGGGGAGTACGCGGTGGTCGAGCCCGGTTACCCGGCGGTGCTCATCGCCGTGGACCGCTACATCACCGTGCGGGTCAGCCCGGCCTCCGCGGACACCGGACACATCACCACCGACCAGAATGCGGGCAGTCGGCTGGAGTGGTACCGGCAGGGCAGTGACATGCTCATCGAGCCGGACCAGGACCAGTTCAGCTTTGTGCTGGCCGCGGTCCGTGTGGTGGAGGAGGCGGCTGTCGCCTTCGGCGTCCCGCTGCAGGTCTACGACCTGGACATCACCAGCGAGCTCGATGATGACTCGGGCCGCAAGTTCGGTCTCGGGTCCTCGGCCGCGGTGACCGTGGCGACGGTGCGCGCGTTGTGTGCGCACTACCGGCTCGACCTGACCCGCATGGAGCAGCTGAAACTGGCCTTGCTGGCCAGTATCGAGGTGCAGCGTTCCGGGTCCGGCGGTGACGTCGCGGCCTCGATGTTCGGCGGCTGGATCGCCTACACCTCCTTTGACCGTGACTGGGCCCGTGGTCAGCGCGAACAGCGGGAACTGGTGGAACTGGTGAAGTCGGAGTGGCCGGGGCTGTCGGTGCGTGCCGTGACACCGCCGGAGTCGCTGCGGTTGCTCGTCGGGTGGACCGGGTCGCCGGCATCCACCTCGCGTCTGGTCGGGGACGTGCAGTCCAACAAGCGGGGGGACGCCGCATGGTCCTACGCGCGGTTCCTTGCGGACTCCCGCGAGTGTGTGGAGTCCTTCGTCGCCTCGCTGGACGCGGCGGACACCGGGGGAGTGTTCGCCGGGATCCGGCGCAACCGGGCCCTGCTGCGCGAGCTCGGGGAGCACACCGGGACCACCATCGAGACGCCCACGCTGCGTCGGCTGATCGAGTCCGCGGAGGACCACGGCGGTGCGGCGAAGACCTCGGGCGCCGGCGGCGGTGACTGCGGGATCGTGCTCATCGGGGAGAACGCGGACATCGACGGCCTGCTGGCGGTGTGGGAGCGGGCGGACATCCGGTTGCTCAGCCTGCACCAGCACCGACCCGACCGGGGGGTGTGACATGGCGATCTCACGTGACACCCTCGGTGGTGGGCGCAAGGACGAGCACGTCCGCCTGGCGGAGGAGCTCCGGGAGCTGCGGGAGCTGCGCGAGCAGCGGGAGCCGGGGGAGCCCGGGGACGCGGTGCCCGGCACCGGTCGGCAGGGCGTGTGGGACGACGTGCGTTTCCTGCACCACTCCTTCCCCGGGGTGGACCTCGACGGGGTCAGCCTGGAGACCGCCGTGTGCGGCCGGGACTGGGCGGTGCCCTTCTACATCAACGCGATGACCGGCGGGTCGGAGAAGACCGCGCTGATCAACGCCGATCTGGCCCGTGCCGCCGCAGCGACCGGGGTGGCTATGGCGACGGGGTCGGCGTCCCCCGCGCTGAAGGACCCCTCGTTGGCGCACTCCTTCGCGGTCGTGCGTGAGCATGCGCCGGACGCGTTCCTGTTCGCCAACGTCAGCCCGGAGATGACCGTGGCACAGTCACGGGACGCGGTGGGTTTCCTCGACGCGGACGCCCTGCAGGTGCACGTGAATCCGGCGCAGGAGCTGGTCATGCCCGAGGGTGACCGGGACTTCACCTGTTGGCTCGACCGGCTGGAGTCGATTGTCGAGGGTGTCGATGTGCCGGTGGTCGTCAAGGAGGTCGGTTTCGGGCTGTCCGCCCGGTCCGCTGCCGAGGTCGTGGAGCGCGGTGTGCGCACCATCGACGTCAGCGGTCGGGGCGGGACGAACTTCATCGACATCGAGAACCGTCGACGGGACAGGCAGGAGTTCGCCTACCTCTCGGGGTGGGGCCAGACCGCGGCGGAGTGCCTGCTGGATCTGCGGGCCACACCGGTGGTTGTGCCCGGTGACGGGTCTTCGGTGGAGCCGGTGCAGGTGCTGGCGTCCGGCGGGGTCGCCACGCCGCTGGATGTGGTGCGTGCCCTGGCTCTCGGAGCCTCGGCGGTGGGGGTCTCCGGGCATTTCCTGCATGTGCTCATGACGTCCGGGCTGGAGGCGTTGATCGAGGAGATCACCGGGTGGATCTCCCAGGTGCGGACGTTGATGACGCTGCTGGGTGCCGGTTCCGTCGCGGAGCTGCGTGAGGTCGATGTGCTGGTCACCGGGCGCACGGCCGAGTTCGCACGGCTGCGCGGTGTGGACCTGGGGGCGCTGGCGCGGCGCAGCTGAGTTGCCTCCGGGGCGCTCAGCGGTCGACCACCACCCGGTCCGACAGCCGGTACGGGCGGGTCTCGACCAGCCCGGAGATCTCCTGGCGGATGCGGTGGACCACGGTGCGCACCGCGATCCTGCTCTCCTCCTCCCCGTAGACCTCTGCGGCGAGCTCACGGGCGCTGAGCCCGGTCGGGTGCGCCGCAAGCGCTGAGATGACGGCGGCGCGGCGCCCGCTGAGGGTGTGCGACCACGACCTGCCGGGACCGTCGACGAGGACCTCACACCGGGCGCCCCGCAGCGTCACCCGCACCCGGGTCTCCACCGCGGTGGCGTCACCGCAGGGGACGAGCAGCCAGCCGCCGGTGACCGGCACCGCCTCCACCGTCCCGATCCGGTCGACGACGAGCGGACCGTCGAGCCTGTCCGGCAGGGTCACGCGCCGCGGCAGTGTCACGCCGCTCGCCGCGGCCACCCATCCCCACCGGTCGACAGCCGCCCACGCACCGGCGGACACCGACCTCCCCGCGACGGTGGCGGCGAGGTCGTCGAGGCTGCGCCGGTGCATCTCACGCAGCTCCAGTTCCGCCTGCCGCGCCAGACTGGTGGCCAGGACGATGGCGCTGGAGTGTGCGTCACCGGTGCGGCAGGACAGGTTGATGACGCCGATGGTGCGCCTGCTCCGGGGATCGGTCACCGGTGCGCCCGCGCAGCTCCACGAGTGCTGGTTGACGCAGAAATGCTCGGGTCCGTGCACGTGGACCGGGTTGAGACAGGTGAGTGCGGTGCCGATCCCGTTGGTGCCGACCACCCGCTCGGACCAGTCGCAGCCGGGGGCGAAGTGCAGTCCGTCGGCCTGCCGGCGCATCGACCGGCTGCCACCACGCCACACCACACGTGCCGCGGAGTCCGCGAGGACCAGCAGGGTACGGTCGTCGGCGAGCAGTGTGTCGAGCTGATGCCGGAGCACCGGGAGCAGGGAGGTCAGTGAGGCTGCGTCACCGGAGTCACCGGCGGCACCTGCGGCACCTGCGGTGCCGGCGGTGCTGCCGTGTCCCGGGGTGAGGGGGTCGTCGAAGCGCCATCCGTCGTTGTCGGGGTGCAGCCCCCGGCGCATGCTCCGTTGCCAGGATTCCTCGATGACGCGGCGGGGGCGTGCGACGGGGGGCCTTCCCGATGTGACGTCGGTGTGGATCGACTCGAGCAGCGAGAGGTACTCGAGTGGGTCGTCTCCGCCGTCGAACGCCGTCTCGAAAGATCGCATGGCGGTGATTTTACCTTCGCCGGCGATAGCGCCCGGTCGGCTCACCCGTTCAGGGGTGGTTGCACAACGTTGCAGTACCCCCAACGCCGCAGGATATGTCCGTTTTTCTGTGGCACAGGACACAGTCCACCCCTGTCCGTGGGCGATGGAGTGATTAGCGTCGGAGAGGAAGCCCCCGGGAGACGTCCGGGAGCGATCCACAACGCGAAGGGAGGCCGACGACCATGAGTCCGACCACCAACACCCGCACCGGGCGGGCAAGGACGACCGCAGCGTCGAAGAAGAGGTCCGGCAGGACCACACAGTCCGGCACAGCCCCGTACCCGACCGAGGAACTCCTCGGCGCCTACCGGCGGATGAGTGAGATCCGGGCGTTCGAGGACCGGCTGCACAAGGAGAACGAGACCGGCGACATCCCCGGTTTCATCCACCTGTACGCCGGTGAGGAGGCCATCGCCGTCGGCGTGTGCGATGAGCTGCGTCCGACCGACTACATCGCCTCCACCCACCGCGGCCACGGTCACTGCCTGGCCAAGGGCTGTGACATCCGGGCGATGATGTGCGAGATCTTCGGCCGCGCCGAGGGGCTCGGCCGGGGTAAGGGCGGATCGATGCACATCGCCGACCTCTCCGTCGGCATGCTCGGTGCCAACGGAATCGTCGGCGGTGGCCCGCCGCTGGTCACCGGTGCCGCGCTGACCGCGAAGACGCTCGGCACCGACGGCGTGGCCGTGTCCTTCACCGGCGACGGCGGCTCCAACCAGGGCCTCGTCTTCGAGGCGATGAACATGGCGGTCGTGTTGCAGCTGCCCGTCATCTTCGTCTACGAGAACAACGGCATGGGTGAGGCCACGGGCGCGGACTTCTCCGTCGGCTCCCACGACATCTCCGCCCGGGCCGCGGCCTTCGGCATGCCGGCGGTGAAGGTCGACGGCACCGACTACCTTGCGGTGCGTGAGGCTGCGGCCGAGGCCGTCGCGCGGGCCCGCTCCGGTGGCGGCCCCTCCGTGATCGAGGCGTCCGCGATCCGTTTCTACGGGCACTTCGAGGGCGACGCCAACCTCTACCGCACCCCGGAGCAGATCAAGGAGTACAAGGCGACGAAGGACCCGCTGCTGATCTTCCGGAAGAAGCAGGAAGGTGTGATCGACGCCGCCGAGCTCGACGCCATCGACGCGGCCGCCGTCGATGAGGTGGACGCCGCCGTGGCCTACGCGCGCGCCGCCGCATGGCCGGACCCCTCCGAGGTGCTCACCGATGTCTACGCGTCCTACTGATTCCCCGGTGGCGTCGGCCGGTGGGCCGGCCTGCACCGGATGTACCACAGCGAACGAAGTGAACGAGGAGAGACGGTAATGAGCAAGAAGAGTTTCCGCGAGGGCATCCGGATGGCGATGGCCGACGCGATGCGCGAGGACGAGAGGGTCGTCCTCATCGGTGAGGACCTGCGTGGCGGCAAGGGCGGCACCAACCCGGACCCCACCGTCGAGGCCTTCGGTGGCGTCTTCGGTGTGACGCAGGGCCTGTGGACCGAATTCGGTGACGACCGGGTGATCGACACCCCGATCACCGAGTCCGCGATCCTAGGTATGGCGGCCGGTGCCGCGGCGACCGGGCTGCGTCCGGTGGCGGAGCTGATGTTCATGGACTTCTTCGGCGTCGCCTACGACATGATCTACAACCAGGCCGCGAAGTTCCGCTACATGTTCGGCGGCAAGGCGACGACCCCGCTGGTGGTGCGCGGCATCATCGGCGCCGGGGTGGGGGCCGCGGCCCAGCACTCCAATTCGCCGTACAACCTCTTCACCTCCACCGCGGGGGTGAAGGTCGTCGTGCCGTCGAACGCCTACGACGCGCGCGGTCTGCTGCTGCAGTCGATCCGGGACGACGACCCGGTGATCTTCTGTGAGCACAAGGCGATCTACGACATGAAGACCGAGATGCCGGACGAGCCGTACACGATCCCGCTGGGCATCGCGAACTACACCCGGCAGGGCACCGACGTGACCATCGTCGCGCTCGGCAACCTCGTCAACACCGCGAACACGGTCGCCGACAAGCTCGCCAAGGAGGGCATCTCGGTGGAGGTCGTCGACCCGCGCACCACCAGCCCGCTGGACGAGGAGGGGATCCTGGAGTCCGTCGCCTCGACCGGCCGGGTCGTCGTCGCCGACGAGTCCGCGGCCCGCTGCGGTTTCGGCCACGATGTCACCGCACTGATCGCCACGCAGGCCTTCGACTCACTGCGGGCCCCGGTCCAGCTGATCGTGCCGCCGCATTCCCCGGTGCCCTTCTCCACCCCGCTGGAGCAGGCCTGGGTTCCGAGCGCAGGCCGTATCGAGGACGCCGTGCGCAAGGTCATGGAGGTGTGAGATGAGCACCATCAGAGCCATCGAGATCCCCAAATGGGGCATGACCATGTCGGAGGGGACGGTCGACGAATGGCACCTCGCCGAGGGCGATTCCTTCGCCGAGGGTGACCTGCTCGTCGCGATCGAGTCCACCAAGGTCATGAACGACCTGGCGGCGGGCTTCGACGGCGTGCTGCGGCGCATCGTCGCCCACACCGGCGACGTTCTGCCGGTCGGTGCCCTCATCGGGGTCTCGGCCGACCCGTCGGTGCCGGAGGCGGAGATCGACGCCTTCATCGCCGAGCGGTCGCCGGGCGCCGGAGACGCCGGGGACGCCGGGGACGCGGCTGCGCCTGAGGCCGAGGCTGCACCGGCTGCCGCGGCTCCTGAGCCTTCTCGGGCCGCCGCACCCGCCCCGACCCCCGCGGCTGCGGCACCGGCACCGGCACAGTCAGCTGCACCGTCAGCTGCACCGGCACCGGCGGCGCCTGCGGCGTCTGCCACCGAGGTCGTCGTGCCGGAGTCGCTGCGCGGGACCACCGCCGACGACGTCTTCGCCACACCCCACGCCCTCGCCTTCGCCCGCGACCACGGCATCGACCTGGCCGCGGTCACCGGCTCCGGGCGGGGTGGACGGGTCAGTCTCGCCGACGTGGAGGACGCCGTCACCGCCGCCGGCGGGTCCGTCCCCGCGAAGCCCGGCGCCACCCGGTCGGGCACCCCGCTGCGCTCCACCGCCGACGATTCCGGTGTGGACGCCACCCCGGTCGCCCGCCGACTCGCCGGAGAGCTCGGGATCAACCTCAACGACTGCCGGGCCACCGGCCGGTTGGGCCGGGTCTGCGTCCCCGATGTCGAGGAGGCCGCGCGCCGCTTCGGTGCCGGCGACGCGACCACCGGTGCGGACGCGTCCGCGGCGGGGAACGCGGCGTCCGTCGCGTCCTCCCTGTCCTCGCCGGACGCAGCACCGGCGAACACGCCGGAGGCTGTGCCCTTCACCGGGATGCGGCAGGCGATCGCGACCCGGCTGCAGCAGTCGGCGCAGACCTCACCGCACTTCCGGGTCAACCAGGAGGTGCAGATCGACGCCCTGCTCGCCCTGCGCAAGCAGGTCAACGACACGGTGCCCGGGGTGAAGATCTCGGTCAACGACCTGGTCATCAAGGCTGTCGCCACCGCTCTGGTCCGCGTCCCGGAGGTCAACGTCCAGTTCGACGAGGCCAGCCGAACCGTGCTGAAGTTCCCCTCGGCCGACATCTCCGTCGCCGTCTCCGTGGACGCCGGACTGATCACCCCGATCGTGCGCGCCGCGGACCGCAAGTCGCTGTCGCAGATCTCCGGTGAGGTCCGTGACCTGGCGATGAAGGCGAAGGCCGGCAACCTGCAGCCCGACGAGTTCCAGGGCGGCACCTTCACCGTCTCGAACCTCGGGATGTACGGGGTGAGCTCCTTCGACGCGATCATCAACCCGCCGCAGGCGGCGATCCTCGCCGTCGGTGCCGGGGTGAGGAAGCCCGTGGTGCTCGACGACGGGTCGGTGGAACCACGCACGGTGATGACCGTGAGCATCGCCGCCGACCACCGCGTCATCGACGGTGCCCTGGCCGCGACCTTCGTCGGCGAGCTCAAGGGCATCCTCGAGCAGCCTGCGCAGATGCTGGTCTAGGGGGACGTGATGAGCGGGAAAACTCCTCTGCAGCAGCAGGCCGACCGGTTCGACGTCATCGTCGTCGGTGCCGGACCCGGCGGGTATGTCGCGGCGATCCGTGCCGCCCAGCACGGGTTGCGTGTCGCGGTCGTGGAACGTGGCGAGCTCGGCGGCGTGTGCTCCAACGTGGGCTGCATCCCCACCAAGGCGATGCTCCACGGTGCCGATGTCGCCCACGAGATCGCCACGGCCGGGGCCCTCGGGTTCAGTGTCGGTGAGGTGTCCTTCGACATCTCGGGGCTGGTGGACCACAGTCGGCAGGTCGTCGGCCAGCTCACCGCGGGTATCCGTGGTCTGCTGGACGCCAACGGTGTGGAGATCGTCGCCGGTAACGCCACCGTCCCGGCGAAGGGTGTGGTGGCCGTGTCCGGTGCCGACGGTGCCGGAACGCGTGAGCTGCACTCCGACCACATCATCCTCGCCACCGGGGCGCGGCCGCGGTCGATCCCCGGGGTGGAGCCCGACGGTGACCGGGTGTGGACCTCCACCGAGGCGCTGCGCCCTACCTCGTTGCCGGAATCGTTGCTGATCATCGGCTCCGGTGCGATCGGTGCCGAGTTCGCGAGCCTGTACCGGGACCTCGGGACGTCGGTGACCCTCGTCGAGGCGCTGCCCGGGATCCTCCCCGCGGAGGACGCCGAGGTTTCCGCCTTCGTGGCCGGACAGTTCCGGGCGCGCGGCATCGACGTGCAGACGTCGGTGTCGGTGACCTCGGTCGTTCCGGACGAGTCCGGGGTGACGACCACGTTCACCACCTCCGACGGGGCGTCCCGCACGGTGGTGACCGAGCGGGTGCTGGTCGCCACCGGTGTGGCCCCGAATTCCGAGGGCCTCGGCCTGGAGGCGCTCGGTGCCCGGCTGAACCGGGGTTTCGTCGAGACCGACCAGTGGTGCCGGACCGGTGTGGCCGGGCTGTACGCCATCGGTGACCTCGCCGGTGGGCCGTGCCTGGCGCACAAGGCGAGCCATGAGGCGGTGCTGTGCGTCGACCACATCGTCGGCGAGGCACGGGTCAGCCCGCTGGACCGGGACTTCGTGCCCGGCTGCACCTACAGTCGGCCGCAGGTCGCGAGCATCGGACTGACCGAGGCGCAGGCCCGTGCCACGGGTCGGGAGCTGCGGGTCGGCAAGTTCAACCTCGCCGGCAACGGCAAGGCCCTGGCGCTCGGCTCGCCGGAGGGTTTCGTGAAGACCGTCTTCGACGGTGCGACCGGCGAACTCCTCGGCGCTCACCTGGTCGGGCCGGACGTCACGGAGATGGTGCAGGGCTTCGGGGTGGCGCACTCGCTGCACGCCACGGCCGAGGACCTGGCGGAGGTGGTCTTCCCTCATCCGACGGTCTCCGAGGCGATCCACGAGTCCGTGCTGGATTCGCTGGACCGGGTGATTCACTGGCCGCCGGCGCGGAAGTAGGTCCTCCGGCAAAGTACCGGTCGTGGCGTTGCCGCGGCCGGTACTTCCGTGTCCGGGGTACCACCTCAGGGGTGCCATGTCCGGGGCGCCACGTCCGGCGTCCGGTTACGCTGAGCGTCATGACCGCGAACTTCTGGACCGTCTCCGACCTGCACCTGGGGCACCGGCTGGTGTCTGAGCTGCGCGGTTTCGCCGACGCCGACGAGCACGACCGGGTGGTACTCGACCATCTGCGCGAGGTCCCGGACGGCGCCACGCTGCTGTGCCTGGGGGATATTTCGGTGCGCAGGGACGCCTATGCGCTCGACCGGCTCGGCGTCCTCAAGGCGGAGAAGGACCTGACGATGTGGCTGGTCCCCGGCAACCACGACCGGGTCCACCCGATGTTCGGGTGGGATTCTGTGGCGGAGTGGACACCGCGCTACCGGGAGGTCTTCGACGTTATCGCGCTGGACCTGCAGGTCAGTGTCCGGCACTGGCAGGTGTTGATGACGCACATCCCCCGGGCATCGGGGAAGGACGCGGTGAAGGACCCGCACCAGACCCCGAAGCTGGCGCGGTGGGCGGGGCGTGAGGGGTTCGACTGCACCGTCCACGGGCACACGCATTCGTCGGTGCCGGTGACCCGCAAGCACGTGAACCTCAGTCTGGAGGCGACGGGGTTGCGTCCGGTGTCGCCGTCGCAGCTGGAGGCGCTGGTGGCGCAGGCGGTGCGGATGTAATGGGTGGGGCGGTGGAAATAGACGATGCCAGGCGGGAGCGGCTGGAGGCCTTCGGTCGGTCCTTCGCGTCCGCGGATGAGACGTACTGGGACGAGTTCCACCTGTGGGACGCGGCGCTGGCGGACGGCTTGGCTGATGGCGGCACCGGCGAGTGAGCTGGGGGCTTTCCGGCGCTGCACCGAGGCGGAGTCAGGCAGAAGTGAGTAGTTCCTTGAGCTGATGGTGCTCCACGGGGAGCGCCTCGGTTCCGGACTCGCGGAAAATCCGCTCAGCATCTGCGACGACGTTAGTGAGGACGGTCCGGGTTTGTGCGGTCACGATGGCGGGGTCCGACAATCGAGGGAGTGCCCGAAGGTAGTCTGTTGTCCACTCCTGGATCTGGCGATCGGTGAGTGGGGTGGTCCGCTCCCGGGTGACGGCCTCGGCTGCGGCGGTGCCGTTGGAACCGGCGTAGAGCGGGTGGCCCTGACGGTCATAGACCTCGATGGTGTCGACGGACCCGTTGATTGTGGCGAGTCCGGAGACCATGCCGTGGCAGGCGGTGGTGTGGGAGCGCTCCGTTGTCCACCGCGGGAAGGCGTCGGTGTCGATACCGGCGAGGTACCGGGAGACGATGCCCAGACGGCTGACCTCCTCGTGGACGGCGAGGGCAGCGACGGCGACAGCGAATCCTGTGTCGTGGAACAGTTGCGCGGTCTCACTGACCTGCTTCGGGTTGGTCAGGGTGTTCTCGATGATGATGTTGTAGCGGTGCTGCCTGCAGTGATCGATGACACCGGACATCCAGAACCCGACCGGCCCGTTGGACAGAACGTCCATGCGCTGAGGATCGCGCTCCATGATGTCCGGCATGGCGGGGTGGTTGAGGCGCAGAACGTCCGAATCAAGGACGACTGCCGGGGTATCCAGTGCGGCGGAGATCCGGTCGATGGTGCGGGACTTTCCCGCGGCGGGTTGTCCCGTGACGACAACGAGTGTGGGGGAGGGGGATGCGCTGTGGGGCGTATCCACGTCGAGGAGCAGATCCGCCAGTATCGGTTCCTGAGCGCTCTGCGACACCGGGAAATCTGCTGCGCTGAGTTGATCGACCATCGGTCAGGCCTGGAGGTCCGCGGCGAGCCCGCCGATACGCTCGAACTCGGCGTGAATCTTCCGGGTGCGGTTGATGAGGTCGTCCCGGTCGGTGTCGACGGCTCCACGGACGTACTGGTCGAGGGCGGTGCGTTGGGATTCCCACCATTGGCGATCACTGGGGTTCGTGGCGGAGCGGACACGATTCGAGTAGGCG